>NZ_CAMFKT010000172.1:0-64 GCF_945957325.1 Enterobacter sp. PL1 | reverse complement strand
GGGTGATGCTGCCAACTTACTGATTTAGTGTATGATGGTGTTTTTGAGGTGCTCCAGTGGCTTC
>NZ_CAMFKT010000171.1:0-64 GCF_945957325.1 Enterobacter sp. PL1 | reverse complement strand
GGGACGCTCGGCGATCAGCCAGTCCACATCCACCTCGGCCAGCTCCTCGCGCTGTGGCGCTCCC
>NZ_CAMFKT010000170.1:0-68 GCF_945957325.1 Enterobacter sp. PL1 | reverse complement strand
TTCATGTATTCGATGTTGATGGCCGTTTTGTTCTTGCGCGGATGCTGCTTCAAGGTTTTTACCCTGCC
>NZ_CAMFKT010000169.1:0-68 GCF_945957325.1 Enterobacter sp. PL1 | reverse complement strand
TTCATGTATTCGATGTTGATGGCCGTTTTGTTCTTGCGCGGATGCTGCTTCAAGGTTTTTACCTTGCC
>NZ_CAMFKT010000168.1:0-70 GCF_945957325.1 Enterobacter sp. PL1 | reverse complement strand
AACTCAGGCCGCAGTCGGTAAACTCACGCATACAACCGGGCAGTGACGTCATTGTCTGCGCTGAAATGGA
>NZ_CAMFKT010000167.1:0-74 GCF_945957325.1 Enterobacter sp. PL1 | reverse complement strand
GTCGGGAAGATGCGTGATCTGATCCTTCAACTCAGCAAAAGTTCGATTTATTCAACAAAGCCGTCTGTGTTGTA
>NZ_CAMFKT010000166.1:0-74 GCF_945957325.1 Enterobacter sp. PL1 | reverse complement strand
TTCTCAAAATCGGTGGAGCTGCATGACAAAGTCATCGGGCATTATCTGAACATAAAACACTATCAATAAGTTGG
>NZ_CAMFKT010000165.1:0-75 GCF_945957325.1 Enterobacter sp. PL1 | reverse complement strand
TCCAGAGATGGATTGGTGCCTTCGGGAACTCTGAGACAGGTGCTGCATGGCTGTCGTCAGCTCGTGTTGTGAAAT
>NZ_CAMFKT010000164.1:0-75 GCF_945957325.1 Enterobacter sp. PL1 | reverse complement strand
AGCAGAGATGCTTTGGTGCCTTCGGGAACTCTGAGACAGGTGCTGCATGGCTGTCGTCAGCTCGTGTTGTGAAAT
>NZ_CAMFKT010000163.1:0-77 GCF_945957325.1 Enterobacter sp. PL1 | reverse complement strand
CACTGCTCTTTAACAATTTATCAGACAATCTGTGTGGGCACTCAAAGTGACATGGATTCTTAATGTCTTCGGACAAT
>NZ_CAMFKT010000162.1:0-77 GCF_945957325.1 Enterobacter sp. PL1 | reverse complement strand
TTCGTCCGAGGACGTTAAGAATCCATGTCACTTTGAGTGCCCACACAGATTGTCTGATAAATTGTTAAAGAGCAGTG
>NZ_CAMFKT010000161.1:0-81 GCF_945957325.1 Enterobacter sp. PL1 | reverse complement strand
CAACCAAAATGCGGACTCCCCTCTCTAAAGTGTCTGTCTTACCCGGTCTTACCGTAACGAAGAGGATACGCTCGTCGTTAG
>NZ_CAMFKT010000160.1:0-84 GCF_945957325.1 Enterobacter sp. PL1 | reverse complement strand
CAACGCGGCTTTCGCTCACCGTTGCGAGGTGGCGTATATTACGCTTTCCTCTTTCAGAGTCAACCCGTTATTTCAGGATTTTTT
>NZ_CAMFKT010000159.1:0-85 GCF_945957325.1 Enterobacter sp. PL1 | reverse complement strand
TTTGCCGTGTTTTTTGACTTTCCATTCGCCTTCACCAAAGACCTTCAGCCCGGTGGAATCAATCACCAGATGCGCGATTTCACCT
>NZ_CAMFKT010000158.1:0-86 GCF_945957325.1 Enterobacter sp. PL1 | reverse complement strand
ACGAAGCGGCACTGCTCTTTAACAATTTATCAGACAATCTGTGTGGGCACTCAAAGTGACATGGATTCTTAACGTCCTCGGACGAA
>NZ_CAMFKT010000157.1:0-86 GCF_945957325.1 Enterobacter sp. PL1 | reverse complement strand
GCGAAGCGGCACTGCTCTTTAACAATTTATCAGACAATCTGTGTGGGCACTCAAAGTGACATGGATTCTTAATGTCTTCGGACAAT
>NZ_CAMFKT010000156.1:0-88 GCF_945957325.1 Enterobacter sp. PL1 | reverse complement strand
GAGCACCCGTTTCGCATCATCAAGCGGCAGTTCGGCTTCGTGAAAGCCAGATACAGGGGGCTGCTGAAAAACGATAACCAACTGGCGA
>NZ_CAMFKT010000155.1:0-88 GCF_945957325.1 Enterobacter sp. PL1 | reverse complement strand
TCGCCAGTTGGTTATCGTTTTTCAGCAGCCCCTTGTATCTGGCTTTCACGAAGCCGAACTGCCGCTTGATGATGCGAAACGGGTGCTC
>NZ_CAMFKT010000154.1:0-92 GCF_945957325.1 Enterobacter sp. PL1 | reverse complement strand
ACCAACTGGCCCACCTACAATAAAGCCCTCATCAACCGTGGCTCCATAACTTTCTGGCTGGATGATGAAGCTATTCAGGCCTGGTATGAGTC
>NZ_CAMFKT010000153.1:0-95 GCF_945957325.1 Enterobacter sp. PL1 | reverse complement strand
CACGCATGACTCGGGGACCTTGTGGATTGCTGGTCCTTCAATGGTCGGGGACTTTCACCCCTTGATCTCTACCGGTCTCCCGGCGCACACTGTAT
>NZ_CAMFKT010000152.1:0-99 GCF_945957325.1 Enterobacter sp. PL1 | reverse complement strand
GGCTAAATCGCGCCAGCGCTGGCTGTTTTACGCGTATGACAGGCTCCGGAAGACGGTTGTTGCGCACGTATTCGGTGAACGCACTATGGCGACGCTGGG
>NZ_CAMFKT010000151.1:0-100 GCF_945957325.1 Enterobacter sp. PL1 | reverse complement strand
TTTTAAGTGTCGTAAAATCGTGTTGAGGCCAACGCCCATAATGCGTGCACTGGCGCGACATCCGACGCCATTCATGGCCATATCAATAATTTTCTGGTGT
>NZ_CAMFKT010000150.1:0-108 GCF_945957325.1 Enterobacter sp. PL1 | reverse complement strand
CTGGCCATGCTTTTTGACTTTCCACTCGCCTTCACCGAAGACCTTCAGCCCGGTGGAATCAATTACCAGGTGTGCGATTTCACCCCGGGTGGGCGTTTTGAAACTGAC
>NZ_CAMFKT010000149.1:0-108 GCF_945957325.1 Enterobacter sp. PL1 | reverse complement strand
CAAGGTGGGCTGATTCCCACACAGCACCGGCGCCCGGTAAGGTGGGCTGATTCCCACACAGCACCGGCGCGCGGCAAGGTGGGCCGATTCCCACGCGGCAGCGGCGCA
>NZ_CAMFKT010000148.1:0-116 GCF_945957325.1 Enterobacter sp. PL1 | reverse complement strand
AGTGCTCACACAGATTGTCTGATGAATGATGAACTTCTGAATGTACTTTTGAGTGCATTAAGAAGTTTTGCTCTTTAAAAATCTGGATCAAGCTGAAAATTGAAACGACACATCTT
>NZ_CAMFKT010000147.1:0-118 GCF_945957325.1 Enterobacter sp. PL1 | reverse complement strand
TAGCAGGCTCATAAGACGCCCCAGCGTCGCCAGAGTGCGTTCACCGAAGACGTGCGCAACAACCGTCTTCCGGAGCCTGTCATACGCGTAAAACAGCCAGCGCTGGCGCGATTTAGCC
>NZ_CAMFKT010000146.1:0-126 GCF_945957325.1 Enterobacter sp. PL1 | reverse complement strand
AATTGAGCGGCATAACCTGAATCTGAGGCAGCATCTGGCAAGGCTGGGCAGGAAGTCACTGTCGTTCTCAAAATCGGTGGAGCTGCATGACAAGGTCATCGGGCATTATCTGAACATAAAACATTG
>NZ_CAMFKT010000145.1:0-126 GCF_945957325.1 Enterobacter sp. PL1 | reverse complement strand
CACGGCACCGGCGCGCGGCAAGGTGGGCCGATTCCCACGCTGCAGCGGCGCCCGGCAAGGTGGGCTGATTCCCACACGGCACCGGCGCCCGGTAAGGTGGGCTGATTCCCACACGGCACCGGCGCG
>NZ_CAMFKT010000144.1:0-127 GCF_945957325.1 Enterobacter sp. PL1 | reverse complement strand
AACCGCTGAATGAAAATGTGATTCTCGTGGAAGACACATAAACCATCCTTTAAGATTGTAAATAAAATGTTAAATCGAACAATGAGTTTATTCTAAAATTCAGACACGCTACCGCCATTGGCTATCG
>NZ_CAMFKT010000143.1:0-131 GCF_945957325.1 Enterobacter sp. PL1 | reverse complement strand
GAGGCTATGGCCCTGGTACGAGCGCTGAACAAAATGACGAAAGCAGGTATGCCTGAAAGCGTGCGTATTGCCTGAAAACACAACCCGCTACGGGGGAGACTTACCCGAAATCTGATTTATTCAACAAAGCC
>NZ_CAMFKT010000142.1:0-132 GCF_945957325.1 Enterobacter sp. PL1 | reverse complement strand
ACTCCCTATAATGCGCCTCCACTGACACGGAACAACGGCACACACGCCGCCGGGTCAGCAGAGAATAGCGAAAATAAACGCTTGACTCTGAAGCGGGAAAGCGTAATATGCACACCCCGCGCCGCAGCGAAA
>NZ_CAMFKT010000141.1:0-139 GCF_945957325.1 Enterobacter sp. PL1 | reverse complement strand
CCGACGTATCCCCACTGTTCGTCCATTTCCGCGCAGACGATGACGTCACTGCCCGGCTGTATGCGCGAGGTTACCGACTGCGGCCTGAGTTTTTTAAGTGACGTAAAATCGTGTTGAGGCCAACGCCCATAATGCGGGC
>NZ_CAMFKT010000140.1:0-142 GCF_945957325.1 Enterobacter sp. PL1 | reverse complement strand
AAAATACGCATTTAAATACTAGTCTTTGCTTGAGAGTAGTTTAAGAAACTTTGTTTGAATAGTCTTTAGTTCTTCATTGTAATTTTCGAGAATTTTATTATCTGCTTTAATAGCTAAATTCTCCCTATTCATAGAGGCTTTG
>NZ_CAMFKT010000139.1:0-151 GCF_945957325.1 Enterobacter sp. PL1 | reverse complement strand
GTGCGTACCGGGTTGAGAAGCGGTGTAAGTGAACTGCAGTTGCCATGTTTTACGGCAGTGAGAGCAGAGATAGCGCTGATGTCCGGCAGTGCTTTTGCCGTTACGCACCACCCCGTCAGTAGCTGAACAGGAGGGACAGCTGATAGAAACA
>NZ_CAMFKT010000138.1:0-156 GCF_945957325.1 Enterobacter sp. PL1 | reverse complement strand
ATTAACCGACTTTGCCCGCCTGCTGACACAGCTGTAATCCGGGCAGCGTAGCGGAACGTTCATCAGAGAAAAAATGGAATCAATAAAGCCCTGCGCAGCGCGCAGGGTCAGCCTGAATACGCGTTTAATGACCAGCACAGTCGTGATGGCAAGGTC
>NZ_CAMFKT010000137.1:0-165 GCF_945957325.1 Enterobacter sp. PL1 | reverse complement strand
TCACCCTTTGACGTGGTGATATGGATGACGGATGGCTGGCCGCTGTATGAATCCCGCCTGAAGGGAAAGCTGCACGTAATCAGCAAGCGATATACGCAGCGAATTGAGCGGCATAACCTGAATCTGAGGCAGCACCTGGCACGGCTGGGACGGAAGTCGCTGTCG
>NZ_CAMFKT010000136.1:0-168 GCF_945957325.1 Enterobacter sp. PL1 | reverse complement strand
CGCTTGCTGATTACGTGCAGCTTTCCCTTCAGGCGGGATTCATACAGCGGCCAGCCATCCGTCATCCATACCACGACCTCAAAGGCCGACAGCAGGCTCAGAAGACGCTCCAGTGTGGCCAGAGTGCGTTCACCGAAGACGTGCGCCACAACCGTCCTCCGTATCCTG
>NZ_CAMFKT010000135.1:0-177 GCF_945957325.1 Enterobacter sp. PL1 | reverse complement strand
GAACGCCGTCGTATATGGCGAAAGTTGCATCTGGCAGTTGACAGCAACACACATGAAATCATCTGTGCAGACCTGTCGCTGAACAATGTGACGGACTCAGAAGCCTTCCCGGGTCTTATCCGGCAGACTCACAGAAAAATCAGGGCAGCATCGGCAGACGGCGCTTACGACACCCGG
>NZ_CAMFKT010000134.1:0-178 GCF_945957325.1 Enterobacter sp. PL1 | reverse complement strand
AAATGGCGCCGAAAGCCCGGCGTAGCCGGTTGCCGGGCTATAAATTCTGCCACCCTACCCCCTGCCCTGATTAGCCTTAACTCGCGAACAGCAATGAAGAAGTCAAAGTAATCCCTTTTAACCCCGGTGAGCGGGCTTTACGGCGTTTACGACGTAAAGGGCGTGATTTCCGGGGCCT
>NZ_CAMFKT010000133.1:0-183 GCF_945957325.1 Enterobacter sp. PL1 | reverse complement strand
GGAAGGTGCGAATAAGCGGGGAAATTCTTCTCGGCTGACTCAGTCATTTCATTTCTTCATGTTTGAGCCGATTTTTTCTCCCGTAAATGCCTTGAATCAGCCTATTTAGACCGTTTCTTCGCCATTTAAGGCGTTATCCCCAGTTTTTAGTGAGATCTCTCCCACTGACGTATCATTTGGTCC
>NZ_CAMFKT010000132.1:0-187 GCF_945957325.1 Enterobacter sp. PL1 | reverse complement strand
CCGACGTAGCCCCACTGTTCGTCCATTTCAGCGCAGACAATCACATCACTGCCCGGTTGTATGCGCGAGGTTACCGACTGCGGCCTGAGTTTTTTAAGTGACGTAAAACCGTGTTGAGGCCAACGCCCATAATGCGTGCACTGGCGCGACATCCGACGCCATTCATGGCCATATCAATGATTTTCTG
>NZ_CAMFKT010000131.1:0-189 GCF_945957325.1 Enterobacter sp. PL1 | reverse complement strand
TGTTTCTATCAGCTGTCCCTCCTGTTCAGCTACTGACGGGGTGGTGCGTAACGGCAAAAGCACCGCCGGACATCAGCGCTATCTCTGCTCTCACTGCCGTAAAACATGGCAACTGCAGTTCACTTACACCGCTTCTCAACCCGGTACGCACCAGAAAATCATTGATATGGCCATGAATGGCGTTGGATG
>NZ_CAMFKT010000130.1:0-191 GCF_945957325.1 Enterobacter sp. PL1 | reverse complement strand
GTGCGCCAGAAAACATGCCGGATGACGGCTTCGCCTTATCCGGCCTACAAAACCTGTAGGCCCGGTAAGCGCAGCGCCACCGGGCATGGCAGACCGCACGATCCCACGGTAAAAAGAAGCAAGAATACTAAAGAAGGGATTTATAAACGCAGAAAAGCAAAAACCCAGCCATAGGCTGGGTTCTTTAAATT
>NZ_CAMFKT010000129.1:0-191 GCF_945957325.1 Enterobacter sp. PL1 | reverse complement strand
GCGGGTTACTGGCCCGGTGAATATGCAGACCGTAACCGTGCAGTGGCTAATCAGCGAATGACCGGGAGTAATGCGCGGTGGAAATGGACAACAGATTACAACCGTCGCTCGATAGCGGAAACGGCGATGTACCGGGTAAAACAGCTGTTCGGGGGTTCACTGACGCTGCGTGACTACGATGGTCAGGTTGC
>NZ_CAMFKT010000128.1:0-210 GCF_945957325.1 Enterobacter sp. PL1 | reverse complement strand
GAACAAAGAGCAGCAACGCGATCCGGAGATGCATCAGACCAAGAAAGGCAATCAGTGGCACTTTGGCATGAAGGCCCACATTGGTGTCGATGCCAAGAGTGGCCTGACCCACAGCCTGGTCACCACCGCGGCCAACGAGCATGACCTCAATCAGCTGGGTAATCTGCTTCATGGAGAGGAGCAATTTGTCTCAGCCGATGCCGGCTACCA
>NZ_CAMFKT010000127.1:0-213 GCF_945957325.1 Enterobacter sp. PL1 | reverse complement strand
CCGGGTAATGGTGCCAACTTACTGATTTAGTGTACGATGGTGGTTTTGAGGTGCTCCCGTGGCTTCCATCTCCATCAGTTGTCCCTCCTGCTCAGCTACTGAAGGCGTGGTGCGTAACGGTAAAAGTACTGCCGGACATCAGCGCTATCTCTGCTCTCACTGCCGTAAAACATGGCAGCTTCAGTTCACTTACACCGCCTCTCAGCCCGGTAC
>NZ_CAMFKT010000126.1:0-214 GCF_945957325.1 Enterobacter sp. PL1 | reverse complement strand
GGTAATGGTGCCAACTTACTGATTTAGTGTATGATGGTGTTTTTGAGGTGCTCCAGTGGCTTCTGTTTCTATCAGCTGTCCCTCCTGTTCAGCTACTGAAGGCGTGGTGCGTAACGGTAAAAGTACTGCCGGACATCAGCGCTATCTCTGCTCTCACTGCCGTAAAACATGGCAGCTACAGTTCACTTACACCGCTTCTCAACCCGGTACGCAT
>NZ_CAMFKT010000125.1:0-214 GCF_945957325.1 Enterobacter sp. PL1 | reverse complement strand
GAAGGTGCGAATAAGCAGGTCATTTCTTCCCAAGCTGACTCGCTGATTAAAATTTCGCGGATCTGGGCCGATTTTTTTCCCGCAAACACATCGAATCAGCCTATTTAGGCTATTTTTTCCACCATTTCTGGCGTTATTTCCGGTTTTTACTGAGATCTCTCCCACTGACGTATCATTTGGTCCACCCGAAACAGGTTGGCCAGGGTGAATAACA
>NZ_CAMFKT010000124.1:0-219 GCF_945957325.1 Enterobacter sp. PL1 | reverse complement strand
CGGGTGAACGTTTTGAAACTGACATTAACCGACTTTGCGCGCTTGCTGACACTGGTGTAATCCGGGCAGCGCAACGGAACATTCATCAGTGTAAAAATGGAATCAATAAAACCCTGTGCAGCCCGCAGGGTCAACCTGAACACGCGTTTAATGACCAGAACGGTGGTGATGGCGAGATCAGAATAGCGCTGAGGTCTTCCCCGTGATGAAGGCGTTGCC
>NZ_CAMFKT010000123.1:0-251 GCF_945957325.1 Enterobacter sp. PL1 | reverse complement strand
CTCTGTCACGATGAACTGCGGCGTAAGAAAATCAGCGCGCTTATCCCGCCCCGAAAAGGCGCGGGTTACTGGCCCGGTGAATATGCAGACCGTAACCGTGCTGTTGCGAATCAGCGGCTGACCGGGAGTAATGCGCGGTGGAAATGGACAACAGATTATAACCGTCGCTCGATAGCGGAAACGGCGATGTACCGGGTAAAACAGCTGTTCGGAGGTTCACTGACACTGCGTGACTACGATGGTCAGGTTGC
>NZ_CAMFKT010000122.1:0-262 GCF_945957325.1 Enterobacter sp. PL1 | reverse complement strand
TTGGGTGTCGTAAGCGCCGTCTGCCGATGCTGCCCTGATTTTTCTGTGAGTCTGCCGGATAAGACCCGGGAAGGCTTCTGAGTCCGTCACATTGTTCAGCGACAGGTTTGCACAGATGATTTCATGTGTGTTGCTGTCAACTGCCAGATGCAACTTTCGCCATATACGACGGCGTTCCTGGCCATGCTTTTTGACTTTCCATTCGCCTTCACCAAAGACCTTCAGCCCGGTGGAATCAATCACCAGATGCGCGATTTCACCC
>NZ_CAMFKT010000121.1:0-264 GCF_945957325.1 Enterobacter sp. PL1 | reverse complement strand
AGTGCTCACACAGATTGTCTGATGAAAAGTAAATAGCAAGGCGTCTTGCGATTGAGACTTCAGTGTCCCCTTCGTCTAGAGGCCCAGGACACCGCCCTTTCACGGCGGTAACAGGGGTTCGAATCCCCTAGGGGACGCCACTTGCTGGTTCGTGAGTGAAAGTCACCTGCCGTCATATCTCAAAACTGACTTACGAGTCACGTTTGAGATATTTGCTCTTTAAAAATCTGGATCAAGCTGAAAATTGAAACGACACATCTTAAT
>NZ_CAMFKT010000120.1:0-266 GCF_945957325.1 Enterobacter sp. PL1 | reverse complement strand
TATCGACATGTATGTAGCTTGTGTTATCCGTGGATTGTGCAGCTCAGCGGGTCGCTGGTCGTATGGCGGAGTGTCCCCCGTAACCGGCCGCGTGCGGCCGGTTACGCGCAGTACGGCGCCCACTGCGCACCCCCGTGGGGGACGTGCGGCAGCTGCGTGGCGGTGAGCGGGATTAGGGCTTTGCAGCTACCGTGTGAAGTTCCCTGGTGTCGCTGAAATAGTTGATGAACATCCCCCTAAGCGTCAGCAGCAAGCTGCCGCCGCTA
>NZ_CAMFKT010000119.1:0-271 GCF_945957325.1 Enterobacter sp. PL1 | reverse complement strand
TTTTTTTAATATATCCCGTTCGTCCGTAACCCGCTTCAACTCTTTCTGAAGACGGCGGATCTCGGCCTGAGCATCTGACTGTTCATTATGAGTGGAAGAATCCGGGCCGTACTTCTTTATCCAGGCGTAAAGACTGTGAGTGGTGATATCGAGACGTGTTGCAACACTGGAAACAGAATGACCACGATCAACAACCTGTTTGACTGCTTCAATTTTAAACTCTTCAGGATAACGCTTACCGCTCATGGGCACCTCTCTTTAAGTCATCTTA
>NZ_CAMFKT010000118.1:0-286 GCF_945957325.1 Enterobacter sp. PL1 | reverse complement strand
GGATGATATTTTATTTAACGTTGTCGAACCAGAACTCGAAAAAAGAGGACTCATTTCCAGTGAATTTTCCAGAAAAACATTACTGAGACTTTATACCAAGATAAGAACTGAAAATCTTATCCACTACTTCAATGAGAGCAGTCAGGACATTGATCATGTGCTGGATGTTTTCATCCGCACGAACAGCGGGGGGACAAAACTTGAGTTCTCCGACTTACTGATGTCAATAGCGGTAGCGCACTGGCAGGGTGATTTCAGAAGAGAACTGGATGAACTGACAAAAAAT
>NZ_CAMFKT010000117.1:0-286 GCF_945957325.1 Enterobacter sp. PL1 | reverse complement strand
GTTTTTTGTCAGTTCATCCAGTTCTCTTCTGAAATCCCCCTGCCAGTGCGCTACCGCTATTGACATCAGTAAGTCGGAGAACTCAAGTTTTGTCCCCCCGCTGTTCGTGCGGATGAAAACATCCAGCACATGATCAATATCCTGACTGCTCTCATTGAAGTAGTGGATAAGATTCTCAGTTCTTATCTTGGTATAAAGTTTAAGCAGAGTTTTTCTGGAAAATTCACTGGAAATGAGTCCTCTTTTTTCGAGTTCTGGTACGACAACGTTAAATAAAATATCATCA
>NZ_CAMFKT010000116.1:0-287 GCF_945957325.1 Enterobacter sp. PL1 | reverse complement strand
GAATCTATGGTCACTCCCGTTTTTGCAACACCGATTTTGACGATAAGTTGGCTTGCTTGAATCTATCCGGCGTCTGAATGGGATTTTATTCCCGCGCCTCGATGAGTTCCGCGCCTGATGAACCTCCAGAAAATATACGGCTTCAGCGAGCCTTTCCGTTTTACAGGTTCCTCAACAGGCCGGTGGGCCGTTTGTATCATCAATATCAGTATTCGCAAAACCAGATGAATGATTGTTTAAACTGGTGTATTTCTGCCTTTATGCTTCGTAAGTTTGCTGTCGCGCCG
>NZ_CAMFKT010000115.1:0-325 GCF_945957325.1 Enterobacter sp. PL1 | reverse complement strand
ACTATAGGGCAGGATCGTCTACCGTGGCGGGGTCAGTCCAAGGTGCCATAATGAAAAAAAGAAATTTCAGCGCAGAGTTTAAACGCGAATCCGCTCAACTGGTCGTTGACCAGAATTACACCGTGGCAGATGCAGCCAGCGCTATGGATGTCGGCCTTTCCACAATGACGCGATGGGTGAAACAATTACGTGATGAGCGGCAGGGAAAAACACCAAAAGCCTCCCCCATTACCCCGGAACAAATTGAAATCCGTGAGCTCAGGAAAAAGCTACAACGTATTGAAATGGAAAATGAAATATTAAAAAAGGCTACTGTAGATTCAAT
>NZ_CAMFKT010000114.1:0-345 GCF_945957325.1 Enterobacter sp. PL1 | reverse complement strand
ATCAGTTTCAAAACGCCCACCCGGGGTGAAATCGCACACCTGGTAATTGATTCCACCGGGCTGAAGGTCTTCGGTGAAGGCGAGTGGAAAGTCAAAAAGCATGGTCAGGAACGCCGCCGTATCTGGCGTAAGCTGCATCTGGCAGTTGACAGCAACACACATGAAATCATCTGTGCAGACCTGTCGCTGAACAATGTGACGGACTCAGAAGCCTTCCCGGGTCTTATCCGGCAGACTCACAGAAAAATCAGGGCAGCCGCGGCAGACGGGGCTTACGATACCCGGCTCTGTCACGATGAACTGCGCCGCAAAAAAATCAGCGCGCTTATCCCACCCCGAAAAGGC
>NZ_CAMFKT010000113.1:0-352 GCF_945957325.1 Enterobacter sp. PL1 | reverse complement strand
AGTGCTCACACAGATTGTCTGATGAAAAACAGCAGTAAAAATCTCTGCAGGCTTGTAGCTCAGGTGGTTAGAGCGCACCCCTGATAAGGGTGAGGTCGGTGGTTCAAGTCCACTCAGGCCTACCAAACTCCTTTTAAAGGATGAGCGGTACAGAGATTGCAAAACGATGGGGCTATAGCTCAGCTGGGAGAGCGCCTGCTTTGCACGCAGGAGGTCTGCGGTTCGATCCCGCATAGCTCCACCATCTTTACTGCGAACCCAAGAAAACTTCAGAGTGAACCTGAAAAGGTGCACTGCGAAGTTTTGCTCTTTAAAAATCTGGATCAAGCTGAAAATTGAAACGACACATCTT
>NZ_CAMFKT010000112.1:0-367 GCF_945957325.1 Enterobacter sp. PL1 | reverse complement strand
TGCTAAATCACGTCAGCGCTGGCTGTTTTACGCGTATGACAGGATACGGAGGACGGTTGTGGCGCACGTATTCGGTGAACGCACTCTGGCCACGCTGGAGCGTCTTCTGGGCCTGCTGTCGGCCTTTGAGGTCGTGGTATGGATGACGGATGGCTGGCCGCTTTATGAATCACGCCTGAAGGGAGAACTGCACGTTATCAGCAAGCGATATACGCAGCGCATTGAGCGGCATAACCTGAATCTGAGGCAGCATCTGGCAAGGCTGGGCAGGAAGTCACTGTCGTTCTCAAAATCGGTGGAGCTGCATGACAAAGTCATCGGGCATTATCTGAACATAAAACACTATCAGTAAGTTGGAGTCATTACC
>NZ_CAMFKT010000111.1:0-408 GCF_945957325.1 Enterobacter sp. PL1 | reverse complement strand
TCAGTAAGTTGGAGTCATTACCAACCAGTTCACCACCTACTCGCTCCGCGATTGTGGCAGTCTTCGAAATCCCCGGACGATCCGCCTTTATGAAAGTCTTGCTCAATTCAAATCTTCAGGCTTATGGGTTACTACTCATGCTTGGTTAAATGACCGTTTCGTCTTACCGGAATCCCTGCAGAAGAACTTGGCAGAGTTGAAACGATATTTCCTTGATCCTGCACTCAAGCAGATAAATGAGAAAACACCTTTACTTGCTAAGTATAGTATTGATGATTCAGGAAAATTTCTGTTCTCAATAATTGATAAGCAAAATCCCGTCTGACATAAATCAGCACACATGAGCCTGTCATTTGACAAATTTTTGTCATGAAGATGGGCGGATTTCCACACAGCACCGGCGCCCGG
>NZ_CAMFKT010000110.1:0-411 GCF_945957325.1 Enterobacter sp. PL1 | reverse complement strand
TTATCCTACGCTAAGCCTGTTTTTTGTACATATTACTATTCACTGAGCGTAATGCGCGGTATTTACCCTGTCCCAGTTTGAGGTTCGTTCTCCAGACGTAATCCCCGCTCAGGTTGATATGTTCCCATCCCAGTGGTGACAGATGGTAATCAGTTGCTCATTAATCGGGATCCCTTTTCGTCTCAAAGAATCTATCGCTCTTTCTATATATACCGTATTCCACAGTGAGATCGCCGCAGTCAGCAACGTCAGACCGCTGGCTCGATAGCTCTGATTCTCCAGCCCCCGATCTCTGATTTCACCCAGCCGATGCATAAAGACCGCTCGCGCAAGGGCATTGCGAGCCTCACCTTTATTCAGCCCCGCCTGTATTTTAACGAGGAATATACATGCGACGTAATGCACAAAAAT
>NZ_CAMFKT010000109.1:0-425 GCF_945957325.1 Enterobacter sp. PL1 | reverse complement strand
GGCCGGGAACTCAAAGGAGACTGCCAGTGATAAACTGGAGGAAGGTGGGGATGACGTCAAGTCATCATGGCCCTTACGAGTAGGGCTACACACGTGCTACAATGGCGCATACAAAGAGAAGCGACCTCGCGAGAGCAAGCGGACCTCATAAAGTGCGTCGTAGTCCGGATTGGAGTCTGCAACTCGACTCCATGAAGTCGGAATCGCTAGTAATCGTAGATCAGAATGCTACGGTGAATACGTTCCCGGGCCTTGTACACACCGCCCGTCACACCATGGGAGTGGGTTGCAAAAGAAGTAGGTAGCTTAACCTTCGGGAGGGCGCTTACCACTTTGTGATTCATGACTGGGGTGAAGTCGTAACAAGGTAACCGTAGGGGAACCTGCGGTTGGATCACCTCCTTACCTTAAAGAACCTGCCTTTG
>NZ_CAMFKT010000108.1:0-456 GCF_945957325.1 Enterobacter sp. PL1 | reverse complement strand
GACTCCACAGACACATGTAACCTCATCTGGCGCCTCCATGCCGCTGACGCGGCATCCAAAAGCTTCCCAATACTGTAGGCCGGTAATGACTCCAACTTACTGATAGTGTTTTATGTTCAGATAATGCCCGATGACTTTGTCATGCAGCTCCACCGATTTTGAGAACGACAGTGACTTCCTGCCCAGCCTTGCCAGATGTTGCCTCAGATTCAGGTTATGCCGCTCAATGCGCTGCGTATATCGCTTGCTGATTACGTGCAGCTTTCCCTTCAGGCGGGATTCATACAGCGGCCAGCCATCCGTCATCCATACCACGACCTCAAAGGCCGACAGTACTCCAGTGTGGCCAGAGTGCGTTCACCGAAGACGTGCGCCACAACCGTCCTCCGTATCCTGTCATACGCGTAAAACAGCCAGCGCTGGCGTGATTTAGCGCCGACGTAACCCCACTGTTCG
>NZ_CAMFKT010000107.1:0-478 GCF_945957325.1 Enterobacter sp. PL1 | reverse complement strand
TATTGTAGTCTATTTGTAGTCTTACAACACTAAGGCAAAACGTTTTTTGTAGTTTATCTGTAGTTTATCTGTAGTTTTTGGTTGCTCAGATGGTCATGCAAGCATGACCATCAAAGAATAGGACGCTTTTTAGCCAAATGCCCCTTAACCTACGGAGATCGCCCTACCAAAAAAAGATGATTTTTTATCCCTTAACCTGCTATACACCTAACGCAGCGTGATAAATCACGCTATCACACTGATTTAAAAGGAAAAAAACAAAATTTAGCCATGCTGCGGTATTACCCAGGTATTACAAATCCAATCTAAATTACTGATTTAAATAACTTTTTATTTATTACTTTGGTAATACTATGATTTCACCGTATTAGACACCCTTTTTTCGTTTAAAAAATGCACAAATTGAGGACTGAATGGGCTTTGTTGAATAAATCGAACTTTTGCTGAGTTGAAGGATCAGATCACGCATCTTCCCGAC
>NZ_CAMFKT010000106.1:0-499 GCF_945957325.1 Enterobacter sp. PL1 | reverse complement strand
CGTAATTCATTACGAAGTTTAATTCACGAGCATCAAACTTAAATTGAAGAGTTTGATCATGGCTCAGATTGAACGCTGGCGGCAGGCCTAACACATGCAAGTCGAGCGGCAGCGGAAAGTAGCTTGCTACTTTGCCGGCGAGCGGCGGACGGGTGAGTAATGTCTGGGAAACTGCCTGATGGAGGGGGATAACTACTGGAAACGGTAGCTAATACCGCATAACGTCGCAAGACCAAAGAGGGGGACCTTCGGGCCTCTTGCCATCAGATGTGCCCAGATGGGATTAGCTAGTAGGTGGGGTAACGGCTCACCTAGGCGACGATCCCTAGCTGGTCTGAGAGGATGACCAGCCACACTGGAACTGAGACACGGTCCAGACTCCTACGGGAGGCAGCAGTGGGGAATATTGCACAATGGGCGCAAGCCTGATGCAGCCATGCCGCGTGTATGAAGAAGGCCTTCGGGTTGTAAAGTACTTTCAGCGGGGAGGAAGGCGTTG
>NZ_CAMFKT010000105.1:0-523 GCF_945957325.1 Enterobacter sp. PL1 | reverse complement strand
GGAAGGTGCGAACAAGTTCCTGATATGAGATCATCATATTCATCCGGAGCGCATCCCAGAGGGACATCATGAGCCATCAACTCACCTTCGCCGATAGTGAATTCAGCACTAAGCGCCGTCAGACCCGAAAAGAGATTTTCCTCTCCCGCATGGAGCAGATTCTGCCATGGCAGAATATGACCGCTGTCATCGAGCCGTTTTATCCCAAGGCGGGCAATGGCCGACGGCCCTATCCGCTGGAGACCATGCTGCGTATTCACTGCATGCAGCATTGGTACAACCTGAGCGACGGTGCCATGGAAGATGCCCTGTACGAAATCGCCTCCATGCGCCTGTTTGCCCGATTATCCCTGGATAGCGCCCTGCCGGATCGCACCACCATCATGAATTTCCGCCACCTGCTCGAGCAGCATCAACTGGCCCGTCAATTGTTCAAGACCATCAATCGCTGGCTGGCCGAAGCAGGCGTCATGATGACCCAAGGCACTTTGGTGGATGCCACCATCATTGAGGCACCCAGCTC
>NZ_CAMFKT010000103.1:0-539 GCF_945957325.1 Enterobacter sp. PL1 | reverse complement strand
CCTAAATGTTCTCCCGGTAAATCAGTAGCGGATAAAGCGTACTTATTCGCTGTTGATTTACATTTCCCGCCATTCCCATTAATCATCAGGTAGCCTATAATTAATGTATCCTCTGCCTATTGTTTGACTTACCTCGTGAAGAGGGATAATGAACACTAAAATATTCGAAGACAACATTTTATCTCGTAATGATATCGCTGTACGCTACGTCTTTCAGAAAATGTTTTCCCCACAAGGTACTCTGGTCGCGGTGGAATGCTTAAGCCGCTTTGATAATCTTTCTATTTCCCCCGAAGATTTTTTCCGCCATGCTACCGCCGCCGTTCGTGAACGTATTTTTCTCGAACAACTGGCACTGATTGAAAAGCATAAAGCCTGGTTTTTACGTAACCATATTTCCGCAACAATTAACGTTGATGACCATATCCTGAACCTGTTGCGCCAGAAGGATATAAAAGGGGTCGGTTCCGGCTGAGGGCGAAATGACACCCTAAGCTTTCGGTTCCTTGGGCCAAAGATATTCGCCAGTCAGTAGAATG
>NZ_CAMFKT010000102.1:0-602 GCF_945957325.1 Enterobacter sp. PL1 | reverse complement strand
AAACTACAAATAAACTACAAAAAACGTGACAGACTACAAATAGACTACAATAAAACTACAGATAAACTACAAAACTCGATTGACCCCTTCTTACGAGTGTTGTAGAGTCATTTTCATACAACGGAGGGGGTTATGAATAAACCAGCAGATCTGAAACCCCGCAACTTATCGGCTGCTGTCAGATTGCGCCTAAATGAAATCGAGAACTGGCTGGACAGAGGGCTAACGCGGCATGAAATTGCTGAAATCCTCGACAGCGAATACAGCTTTTCGGTAACAGCCAAAGGGCTTGAGATGGCACTGTATAGAACGCGGCAAAACCGAAAAAATGTATTGCACAATACACATGATAAGAGTAGCGCGAAGGGTGCAGCGGAAAGTGTATTGCACAATACACAACCGTCTGAGCCTGAAGCGCAGGAAAGTAAAAAAGCAGAGAGTCCCGGCATTATTGATAAAGAATTCTTCAAGAAAATCGGTGAGAATTTCGACCCTAAGAAGTTCAACAAAAAATTCTGAGGTGATTTATGAAAGTAGCGGTAATTAATTACAGTGGCAGTGTTCGTAAAACCTTAATTTCATCTTACCTGTTAGCCCCGCGC
>NZ_CAMFKT010000101.1:0-702 GCF_945957325.1 Enterobacter sp. PL1 | reverse complement strand
TTTTAAACACCAGCTCTGTACCTCTTTTAAAGATCCTTTAATAAATCCTGTAAACCCATAACCTGTTCATCGCCCGCACTGTGGACAGGCTCCGGAGAATGTCCGCCCTTGCAGCGACCTGACGGTCGCGCCGGTTCGGCAGTATCAGAGATAGCTCCCATCGCTCCGCGACGGGCCCCTGCCGGAGAATTAAGTTAGTTACAGCATTCATAAGGAAGTTCATCACAAAACCGGCGCCGGTTTGCCGGCCAGGAGCCCCTCCCCACCACTGAAAAGCGCCGCCGCCCCCGGCCGAAGGCCGGGAGTAGTGTCGCGGTAAGTTCTGGGATACACGCTCGTAAGCGGCCCTAACGGCCCGCTAACGCGGAGATACGCCCCGACTGCGGCTGTCGCCTTGCCGGGACCACTCCGACCGCGTACAGAGGCATCTGAGCCGTTTTTAGCGGGTATAGCTTTGCAGGGAAGGGGGTGGGTGAGGCAGAACCTGTCAAAACAGCAGCCGGCTGCGCCGGGCGACGGCGCCATTTACCCGCAGTACTCCATTCAACTTCAGCTGGCGCCTCCATGCCGCTGACGCGGCATTATCTATACTTTAAGTCTGGCCACTGGAGGTAACCATATGCGGACGTTTTTCTCAGTCTATGACGCGGGAAGAGTATCTTTCTCTCCTCGCCAATGAAGCCGATCGAAATATTGCCTACG
>NZ_CAMFKT010000100.1:0-749 GCF_945957325.1 Enterobacter sp. PL1 | reverse complement strand
TAGTGTTTTATGTTCAGATAATGCCCGATGACTTTGTCATGCAGCGCCACCGATTTTGAGAACGACAGTGACTTCCTGCCCAGCCTTGCCAGATGCTGCCTCAGATTCTGGTTATGCCGCTCAATTCGCTGCGTATATCGCTTGCTGATAACGTGCAGTTCTCCCTTCAGGCGGGATTCATACAGCGGCCAGCCATCCGTCATCCATACCACGACCTCAAAGGCCGACAGCAGGCCCGGAAGACGCTCCAGCGTGGCCAGAGTACGCTCACCAAAGACGCGTGCCACCACCGTCCTGCACATCCTGCCATAGGCGTAAAATAACCAGCGCTGACGTGATTTAGCCCCGACGTAGCCCCACTGTTCGTCCATTTCCGCGCAGACAATGACGTCACTGCCCGGTTGTATGCGTGAGGTTACCGACTGCGGTCTGAGTTTTTTAAGTGACGTAAAATCGTGTTGAGGCCAACGCCCATAATGCGGGCGGTTGCCCGGCATCCAACGCCATTCATGGCCATATCAATGATTTTCTGGTGCGTACCGGGCTGAGAGGCGGTGTAAGTGAACTGTAGCTGCCATGTTTTACGGCAGTGAGAGCAGAGATAGCGCTGATGTCCGGCAGTACTTTTACCGTTACGCACCACGCCTTCAGTAGCTGAGCAGGAGGGACAACTGATGGAGATGGAAGCCACTGGAGCACCTCAAAGACACCATCGTACACTAAATCAGTAAGTTGGCACCATTATCCGG
>NZ_CAMFKT010000099.1:0-770 GCF_945957325.1 Enterobacter sp. PL1 | reverse complement strand
CCTTTGAAGAACGGAGTATGACGGCCGCCTTCGTCTTTGGACAGGATGTACACTTCAGATTCGAACTTGGTGTGTGGCTTGATTGAGCCTGGCTTAGCCAGAACCTGACCACGTTCGATTTCTTCACGTTTGATACCACGCAGCAGAACACCAACGTTCTCACCAGCACGGCCTTCGTCCAGCAGTTTGCGGAACATTTCAACGCCAGTACAGGTAGACTTCGCAGTCTCTTTGATACCAACGATTTCAACTTCTTCACCAACTTTGATGATACCGCGCTCTACACGACCGGTAACAACGGTACCACGACCGGAGATGGAGAATACGTCTTCGATTGGCAGCAGGAATGGCTTGTCAATCGCACGCTCTGGTTCTGGGATGTAAGAATCCAGGAAGCCAGCCAGTTCGATGATTTTCGCTTCCCACTCTGCGTCGCCTTCCAGCGCTTTCAGAGCAGAACCACGAACGATTGGGGTATCGTCGCCTGGGAAATCGTACTGAGACAGCAGTTCACGAACTTCCATCTCTACCAGTTCCAGCAGCTCTTCGTCATCAACCATGTCGCATTTGTTCAGGAACACGATGATGTAAGGAACGCCTACCTGACGACCCAGCAGGATGTGCTCACGAGTCTGAGGCATTGGGCCGTCAGTCGCAGCAACAACCAGGATCGCGCCGTCCATCTGCGCAGCACCGGTGATCATGTTTTTAACATAGTCGGCGTGGCCTGGGCAGTCTACGTGTGCGTAGTGGCGAGTCGGGGTGTCGTA
>NZ_CAMFKT010000098.1:0-775 GCF_945957325.1 Enterobacter sp. PL1 | reverse complement strand
GTTTTCTGAGGTGCCCCCTACCAGCAACGCACCGCCGAAGACCGGCAGCAGGAGCGCGAGCAATTCCAGATGGTTAACCGGGGCCTGAAAGACCAGATTCAAGACCTGCAAAACCGGCTCATCCAAGCCGAGTCAAGAGCGTCCGAGCTGATAGACACTAATGCGCAATTACAACGACAAACGCATGAGCTCGAACAGGCCAATGCGATGCACAAAAGCACCTTGGATAGGCAAGTGGCCGATATCCAGAACTTGGAGCATCAACTTAACGACGCCTCGGCAAAAAACCGGGAGCGGAAGCATGAAAGCAAACAATTGGCGGATAATATTGCCGCACTCGCAAGCCAGAAAGCAGATGCCGATAAGCAGGTGGCCGTACTATCCCAAGCATTAGAGGTCACCAAAACGGATCTGAAAGCCTCTCAGAATAGAGCGGAAGTTCTGTCCGATGAGAACAAGTTGATTCTTCAGGAAAAAGCGGTGATTCAGGGGCAGTTTAAGCAGCTTCAGGAGTCACTGTCGCGATAAAGGCTTTAGTCAAACATTCATCGAAAAAGCTATATTAATCAATATATTATATACGAAGTGGCTAATTCCAACGCTTTTACCGGCCGGACCTCAAGTAGCTGCACCGGCCGCCATTTCATTCAAAGAGGCCTCGACGACAGTCAAAACTGTTCGACGCACGTCGATCTTCCATCGCACGCGCTCGACGCATCGGTCCAGGCTTTCGCTATCGTCTGCGTCCAATGCTTTGCAAAGTCGCGCCAGTTCG
>NZ_CAMFKT010000097.1:0-788 GCF_945957325.1 Enterobacter sp. PL1 | reverse complement strand
GGCACTGTTGCAAATAGTCGGTGGTGATAAACTTATCATCCCCTTTTGCTGATGGAGCTGCACATGAACCCATTCAAAGGCCGGCATTTTCAGCGTGACATCATTCTGTGGGCCGTACGCTGGTACTGCAAATACGGCATCAGTTACCGTGAGCTGCAGGAGATGCTGGCTGAACGCGGAGTGAATGTCGATCACTCCACGATTTACCGCTGGGTTCAGCGTTATGCGCCTGAAATGGAAAAACGGCTGCGCTGGTACTGGCGTAACCCTTCCGATCTTTGCCCGTGGCACATGGATGAAACCTACGTGAAGGTCAATGGCCGCTGGGCGTATCTGTACCGGGCCGTCGACAGCCGGGGCCGCACTGTCGATTTTTATCTCTCCTCCCGTCGTAACAGCAAAGCTGCATACCGGTTTCTGGGTAAAATCCTCAACAACGTGAAGAAGTGGCAGATCCCGCGATTCATCAACACGGATAAAGCGCCCGCCTATGGTCGCGCGCTTGCTCTGCTCAAACGCGAAGGCCGGTGCCCGTCTGACGTTGAACACCGACAGATTAAGTACCGGAACAACGTGATTGAATGCGATCATGGCAAACTGAAACGGATAATCGACGCCACGCTGGGATTTAAATCCATGAAGACGGCTTACGCCACCATCAAAGGTATTGAGGTGATGCGTGCACTACGCAAAGGCCAGGCCTCAGCATTTTATTATGGTGATCCCCTGGGCGAAATGCGCCTGGTAAGCAGAGTTTTTGAAATGTAAGGCCTTTGAATAAGACAAAA
>NZ_CAMFKT010000096.1:0-801 GCF_945957325.1 Enterobacter sp. PL1 | reverse complement strand
TAAGGTGGGCGGATTCCCACACGGCACCGGCGCCCGGCAAGGTGGGCGGATTCCCACACGGCACCGGCGCCCGGCAAGGTGGGCGGATTCCCACACGGCACCGGCGCCCGGCAAGATGGGCGGATTCCCACACGGCACCGGCGCCCGGTAAGGTGGGCGGATTCCCACACGGCACCGGCGCCCGGTAAGGTGGGCGGATTCCCACACGGCACCGGCGCCCGGCAAGGTGGGCGGATTTCCACACAGCACCGGCGCCCGGTAAGGTGGGCGGATTTCCACACAGCACCGGCGCCCGGCAAGGTGGGCGGATTCCCACACGGCACCGGCGCGCGGCAAGGTGGGCGGATTTCCACACAGCACCGGCGCCCGGCAAGGTGGGCGGATTCCCACACGGCACCGGCGCGCGGCAAGGTGGGCGGATTCCCACACGGCACCGGCGCGCGGCAAGGTGGGCGGATTTCCACACGGCACCGGCGCCCGGCAAGGTGGGCCGATTCCCATATCGACATGTATGTAGCTTGTGTTATCTGTGGATTGTGCAGCTCAGCGGGTCGCTGGTCGTATGGCGGAGTGTCCCCCGTAACCGGCCGCGTGCGGCCGCTAACGCGCAGTACGGCGCCGCGTCCCGCAGACGGGCCGCCGTTCCCGCGCGCAGCACTGCGCACCCCCGTGGGGGACGTACGGCAGCTGCGTGGCGGTGAGCGGGATTAGGGCTTTGCAGCTACCGTGTTAAGTTCCCTGGTGTCGCTGAAATAGTTGATGAACATCCCCCTAAGCGTCAGCAGCAAGCTGCCGCCGCTT
>NZ_CAMFKT010000095.1:0-848 GCF_945957325.1 Enterobacter sp. PL1 | reverse complement strand
TAACCAAAATGCGGACTCCCCTCTCTAAAGTGTCTGTCTTACCCGGTCTTACCGTAACGAAGAGGATACGCTCGTCGTTAGCTCCACAAGCATTACCGGCGCAGCATTCATGAAGCCACAAACAGCCTAGTCAGCGTTCGGCAAAAAAGCTAAAAACAAACGGATATCTGTACTCAGCGCCCCTCTCCGGACTCACATCCATCGCTACACCGCAACAAATGCACCGCTACTTTCCCCAGTTTATGGCATCCTATCCATCAGGACTTTCTCATTTCACCCTTGAAACCAACAAAAAGCGTCACTCTCGGCAGTATGACTTCAACAGCCATGTAGCTGGGCGCTCCGCATCTCTACATGAGTCAGGCAGAGTATTAAGTTCGCGGGCAGGCAGCGGCAACACCACCAGGATAACGTACTTCCTCATCCTATCTTGCATAAAAGTGAATTTGACTTTTCTTCAAAAGTGGTCAAATCCGAGCGTCGTAGGGTACGTTTGCTGCGCATTATCAATAATGCATCCGTAGGACGTGAATTACGCGCGCATTATAGCTCTGGTCTGGAAGAATAAAAATGAAAAAGCATGACCAATCCATCCAGCCAAAAAATACACAGTTGCTGCACATTATTCGAACACTTCAGCGTACCCACTTAACAATATGATTATAAAAGAAAAAATAGATTTCATTACTATCATTACAATAGTAATACTGACCAATTATTGAGGAATTGTTCGGAAAATATATAAAAAGAAACAATATTGACCAGACTCAGCCTTTCCGCTGCTTTGCTTGCGAGGCGAACAGAGTACGGTAACTATCAAAGAACAGCAGTAACAATTATTCAGCTAA
>NZ_CAMFKT010000094.1:0-874 GCF_945957325.1 Enterobacter sp. PL1 | reverse complement strand
GATAATATAGGTTTTCATATTCAGCCGGTGGCATCTGCTCGCTCGAACCATGCCGACGCTTACTGTTATAAAACATTTCGATATAATCAAAAATATCGCTTCTGGCTTCGTCTCTCGTTCCGTAGATCCTTTTCTTAATCCGTTCGCGTTTCAGTAGCTGGAAAAAGCTTTCCGCAACCGCGTTGTCGTGGCAGTTACCGCGACGACTCATGCTGCCTTCCAGACCGTGTGATTTCAGGAACGACTGCCACTCATGGCTCGTGTACTGACTACCCTGATCAGAGTGAACCAGTACCTGCTTTTGAGGATTACGCCTCCACACCGCCATAAGTAATGCGTTCAGGACAATCTCTTTTGTCATGCGGGGTTGCATTGACCAGCCGATAACTTTTCGGGAGAACAGGTCAACCACCACGGCCAGATACAGCCAGCCTTCGTGGGTTCGGATGTAGGTTATGTCCGTCACCCAACGCTCATCCGGTGAGTCCGGATTGAACTGCCGCTGGAGCCTGTTGGGTGTCACGATACTGGCTTCGCCTTTACGTGCTCGTGGGCTACGGTACCCAACCTGAGCTTTTATTCCGGCACGCTTCATCAGCCGCCAGACCCGGTTCACTCCGCACTGCTGTCCGGTATCACGCAGATCGAGATGGATCTTGCGATAACCATAGACGCAGCCAGACTCAAGCCAGAACTGTTTGATTTGCCCGGTCAGCATCTGATCTGTCTGGTGACGCTGCGAATGTGGCTGCTGAAGCCAGAAATAAAATCCACTCGGATGGACATCCAGAACCCGACAGAGCAAACGAACAGGCCAGCAACGGCTGTTGTCGCGGATAAAGGCGTACCTCAGTCGGACAGCTTTGCGAAGTAC
>NZ_CAMFKT010000093.1:0-916 GCF_945957325.1 Enterobacter sp. PL1 | reverse complement strand
AAAGTAGATTTATTGCATTATGGGTTAGAACAACAAGCATCAATTGTAAGCGATTACTGGTTATTGAAATACTTTGGTCTGGATAAAAATCAAAGTTTATTACAATATCGCGATCTGCATCTTAAAGAAACACTCTATTATCTCCTGAGTAAATACCAAACAGTCTTAAAAGGATTTCCCGGATGAAAAAACTGCTATTCATTATAGCTATGTGTATTTCAATTACCGGTTGCCCCGGTGGTAAACGAGCCCCAAAAACACGACTAACTTTTATTAATGGCAATCATATTTGTTTCAGCATAAATAAGAATGACATATTGAAGTATTATACAATATATTCAAGCAAATCCCATCAGATAAGCATAATGGCGGGTTCCGGATACGGTGATTTAAACCTTTCCTATCCTGATACCTGTATGAATATTAAATGGGAGAATGAACATACTTACGTAATTCACTACGGCTTAAATGGCAAAGAATATGTACATCAGTTCGATATCGATAAAAATGGCAAGCTAATAAATTTAGGAGAACGATAATGTCACTACCCGCTTACCTATTTCTCTACGACGAGAACGGAATGCTCGTACAGGGCGAATGTATGATGCCAGGTAGAGAAGGTGCTATCGAAATCATGAACAGCAGCTATGGTGTAAAACAAGCCGTCGATAGTCATACCGGAAATATGACCGGAACACGACAGCATGGCCCGGTTACGCTGCATAAGCAATTAGATAAGGTAAGTCCTTACCTTGCCGTTGTCGCTTGCGAAGGAAGACGCCTGCAAAAAGCCATTATTAAATATTATGAAATTATTGAAGCGGGAGCAGAAAGAGAGATCTACACCATCACGCTTGATAGCGTGGTAATCTCATCTTTAGATTTTACGCATGTATACTATCCAGGCAGTTCGGCC
>NZ_CAMFKT010000092.1:0-936 GCF_945957325.1 Enterobacter sp. PL1 | reverse complement strand
TGGAGCCGTCCTTGAAATACCACCCTTTAATGGCTGGTGTTCTAACGTAGACCCGTAATCCGGGTTGCGGACAGTGTCTGGTGGGTAGTTTGACTGGGGCGGTCTCCTCCCAAAGAGTAACGGAGGAGCACGAAGGTTAGCTAATCCTGGTCGGACATCAGGAGGTTAGTGCAATGGCATAAGCTAGCTTGACTGCGAGAGTGACGGCTCGAGCAGGTGCGAAAGCAGGTCATAGTGATCCGGTGGTTCTGAATGGAAGGGCCATCGCTCAACGGATAAAAGGTACTCCGGGGATAACAGGCTGATACCGCCCAAGAGTTCATATCGACGGCGGTGTTTGGCACCTCGATGTCGGCTCATCACATCCTGGGGCTGAAGTAGGTCCCAAGGGTATGGCTGTTCGCCATTTAAAGTGGTACGCGAGCTGGGTTTAGAACGTCGTGAGACAGTTCGGTCCCTATCTGCCGTGGGCGCTGGAGAATTGAGGGGGGCTGCTCCTAGTACGAGAGGACCGGAGTGGACGCATCACTGGTGTTCGGGTTGTCATGCCAATGGCACTGCCCGGTAGCTAAATGCGGAAAAGATAAGTGCTGAAAGCATCTAAGCACGAAACTTGCCCCGAGATGAGTTCTCCCTGAGACTTTAAGTCTCCTGAAGGAACGTTGAAGACGACGACGTTGATAGGTCGGGTGTGTAAGCGCAGCGATGCGTTGAGCTAACCGATACTAATGAACCGTGAGGCTTAACCTTACAACGCCGAAGATGTTTTGGCGACGAGACAGATTTTCAGCCTGATACAGATTTAACAGAATTTGCCTGGCGGCTTTAGCGCGGTGGTCCCACCTGACCCCATGCCGAACTCAGAAGTGAAACGCCGTAGCGCCGATGGTAGTGTGGGGTCTCCCCATGTGAGAGTAGGGAACTGCCAGGCATCAA
>NZ_CAMFKT010000091.1:0-959 GCF_945957325.1 Enterobacter sp. PL1 | reverse complement strand
GCTAACTTTGCAACAGTGCCCCTAATCGTGTTCAGCAGAATAGCCGGAGGAAGTTTCCTACTGTCGATAAGAAAGGATTGGCACAGGGAGTGTGAATATCGAAACACCATCACAGAATAATGCCAGATAGAAATGCGATAGTAGGGTTGGATATTTAAATAAGGAGCATCCAGACTTAAAATGAATATGACTGCGTAACCAGGCGCAATAAAAAAAGCGAAAGAATCGCTTTTATTCTGGTTGTTTTTTCGAAGAGTGACCGTTTTCTGAGATGACAAGAAATAAGGAAGTCCTATGATCGCTAGCGGAATAGTTCAAAAACTGAATGCGCAAATGAATCAGGAGTTTTATACCTCAAATTTGTATCTTCAGCTCAGCCAGAGGTGCAGCGAGAATAGCCTTAATGGCACCGCACTATTTTTGCGTCATCAGGCGCAAAATACGGTGACGCAAATGATGCGCATGTACGAATACATCAAACAGAGCGGCGCCACGCCGGTGTTACAGGAGCAACACGCCCGGTGCGGTGAATTTTCCACGCTGGAAGATCTGTTTGAGCAGACGGTAAGCGATTACCAGAAGCGCATTAATGCGCTGACCTCTTTGACGGAAGACGCCCAGGCAGCAAACGATAAGTCAGCGATTAACTTCCTGAAGCGATACAGAAAAGAGGAAATCGTGGACGGGACGCTGTTGCAAATCATTCTGGATGAAGTCCGCAGCGCTAAAAAAGCGGGCATCAACATGCAGCAAACCGACCACTATCTGGTTGGCGTGATCGATCGCTATCACTAAATCAATTTCGCAGTACGAGGAGGTTTTACGCCTCCTCAGAAAATCTGTTTTACATCAGAAACAGAGGTTTATGCCAGTGAACATTTGATACCCAACACGTCATAGTGATTTTTTAACTTAGCGTTTTTATATCGTGCCAAAAATGTCTCTGCTTGTGTCTTTAT
>NZ_CAMFKT010000090.1:0-991 GCF_945957325.1 Enterobacter sp. PL1 | reverse complement strand
CACCCCTTTTTTTGACTTCTTTCATGTGATGGCCTCTGACAGAAATAACGTCATAGTCTCTGTTATGTGCAACGAGGTGCTTTGTCCATGGTTGATAGCATCAAAATAGTTTAATCAGGCAATAATATACTTGCTTACGAACTATGTAATTTATTGATTCATTAAGAAACTTAAAAAGTTAAAAGATTTCCGGGAGTCAACATTGAGGATTAAGCACGTTTTCCTTAATGCTACTTTTAGCATCTTATCTAAAATTAACCGCTGGTGCGAAGTAATACGGAGATATTATCATGGCAAAAATAGGTGATGGCATTCCGCATCTTATAGAGCGAGCTATAGATTTTATGGCATCAACCCAGGCGTTCCGAGAGTATTTGAAAAAACTCCCCCCCCGTAACACAATTCCGTCCGATATTCCTGAGGAAAACGTGCCGTTATATCTACAACGTCTGGAATATTATCGCCAGCTTTACAGGCCAAAGTAGATAAAATGTGCCCTCAGAGGAAATTGTTTACTTTTGAAAGGTATTTTTAAGCTGATTATTTGAAATCAGAACTGTCAGAGAGAGGACCATTGTTGATCACACAGCCTGTTGATAGAGTAAAAGACCACCTCCTGAGGAGGTGGCTTTTCAGAATGCCCCCTATAAGGGGGGCAAATGTCATATTCCGTTTTCTACTCTAGCAACTCCATCTGCTGTTCATGTGTTTGTTCCATCTTTTCCTGATGCCTCACATATCGTCTGATAATTTCTTCGTTCACGCCTACCGTATCGACAAAATAACCCCGCGACCAAAAATGGTTTCCCCATAACTTCTTCCTGATATGCGGGAATCGATTGTAGAGCCTAATTGCACTGCGACCTTTCAGGTGCCCCATCAGAGTAGATATTGAGATTTTTGGCGGCACTATTACGACAAGATGCACGGTGATGCTGCCAACTTACTGATTTAGTGTATGATGGTGTTTTTGAGGTGCTCCAGTGGCTTC
>NZ_CAMFKT010000089.1:0-1003 GCF_945957325.1 Enterobacter sp. PL1 | reverse complement strand
ACAGTTGATCCTGGTTGTCATCTTCCCAGTTTATTCGGCTAAATGTTAGTGAGGTGGATACGTTTTTTAATGGGCCGATATCAAAATCGCGGCTAAGTGATAATGAATAATTCACATTACTGCTGGCGTCCCAGTAAGTATTACGAGCCAGACTTACGTATGTATTTAATCTCAATGATTCAAGATACTGGTTAAACGTGACAATATAACTCTCTTTTTCATTCTGATAATTCGTGTAATGGTTAGTGTCATTGATATATTCATTCATCGACACAAAGTTTTTATCAGAGAAACGGTAGCCAGCGAAAGTGAGCTGGCTACCGGTAGATTCAAAACGTTTTGAATAGTTAGCACGGTAGCTATAACCCGTTTCTTTATTCTGATTATGTAACTGAGCATCAGATCGCGTGACATCAAAGGATAATGAGCCCAACGAGTTAAGGTTAAAACCAACTCCGGTAGCCAGGGATTGATAATCACGGTTTGTTAATACTGAACCACCATACAGGGATACATTGTTCAGCCAACCCCATGAGAATTCACCGGTCCAGAAGAAGGGCTGTTGTAAGGAATCGCCGCCAACGCTGGTCGGTTTCCCCATTGCAGTAGTGTAGCGAATCTGCCCTTTACGCGTCAGATAAGGAATGCTATTAGATGCAACTTGCCATTGCGTGACGCGCCCGTCCTCTTCTTCAACCTTGACGTCCAGTTGCCCCTGTAATGTATTGAATAAATTGGTAATAGAAAATGGGCCTGGAGGAACGTTTTCTTGATAAATAATACGGTTGTTCTGTGAGACAGTGACCTTTGCATTCGTTTGTGCAACACCCGTGATTTGCGGTGCGTAACCACGTAGATCAGGCGGCAACATATTCTCATCGCTTTTCAACGAAACGCCAGAAAAATGGAAAGAGTCGAAAATAGAGGATTCAGTATCGTAGGTGATGCTGCCAACTTACTGATTTAGTGTATGATGGTGTTTTTGAGGTGCTCCAGTGGCTTC
>NZ_CAMFKT010000088.1:0-1016 GCF_945957325.1 Enterobacter sp. PL1 | reverse complement strand
CTAAGGAAGGTGCGAACAAGTCCCTGATATGAGATCATGTTTGTCATCTGGAGCCATGGAACAGGGTTCATCATGAGTCATCAACTTACCTTCGCCGACAGTGAATTCAGCAGTAAGCGCCGTCAGACCAGAAAAGAGATTTTCTTGTCCCGCATGGAGCAGATTCTGCCATGGCAAAACATGGTGGAAGTCATCGAGCCGTTTTACCCCAAGGCTGGTAATGGCCGGCGACCTTATCCGCTGGAAACCATGCTACGCATTCACTGCATGCAGCATTGGTACAACCTGAGCGATGGCGCGATGGAAGATGCTCTGTACGAAATCGCCTCCATGCGTCTGTTTGCCCGGTTATCCCTGGATAGCGCCCTGCCGGATCGCACCACCATCATGAATTTCCGCCACCTGCTGGAGCAGCATCAACTGGCCCGTCAATTGTTCAAGACCATCAATCGCTGGCTGGCCGAAGCAGGCGTCATGATGACTCAAGGCACCTTGGTCGATGCCACCATCATTGAGGCACCCAGCTCGACCAAGAACAAAGAGCAGCAACGCGATCCGGAGATGCATCAGACCAAGAAATGCAATCAGTGGCACTTTGGCATGAAGGCCCACATTGGTGTCGATGCCAAGAGTGGCCTGACCCACAGCCTGGTCACCACCGCGGCCAACGAGCATGACCTCAATCAGCTGGGTAATCTGCTGCATGGAGAGGAGCAATTTGTCTCAGCCGATGCCGGCTACCAAGGGGCGCCACAGCGCGAGGAGCTGGCCGAGGTGGATGTGGACTGGCTGATCGCCGAGCGCCCCGGCAAGGTAAGAACCTTGAAACAGCATCCACGCAAGAACAAAACGGCCATCAACATCGAATACATGAAAGCCAGCATCCGGGCCAGGGTGGAGCACCCGTTTCGCATCATCAAGCGACAGTTCGGCTTCGTGAAAGCCAGATACAAGGGGTTGCTGAAAAACGATAACCAACTGGCGATGTTATTCACGCTGGCCAACCTGTTTCGGGC
>NZ_CAMFKT010000087.1:0-1044 GCF_945957325.1 Enterobacter sp. PL1 | reverse complement strand
TCAGTGCCCAGGCTATTCTGGCCAGCTTGTTTGCCAGAGCACAGGTGACGACAAAGTTGCTTTTCCGACACAACAACTCCCTGACCCAGTCGGCCAACTTGCCAGACTGGTGTTCCAGTTTTTGTATGAATACCCTGGCACACTGAACCAACAAAGTTCGGATCTTTTTGTTGCCCCGCTTGCTAATCCCTAACAATGTCGTCCGACCTCCCGTGCTGTACTGTCGGGGTACCAGCCCTGTTGCCGCCGCAAAGTCACGGCTGCTGGCGTACTGCTTCCCGTCGCCAATCTCAGTTGAAATAGTACTGGCAGTCAGCGTTCCAACGCAGGGAATACTCAGCAAGCGCTGTCCAACCTCATCTTCGTCCAACTTTCGTTTCAACTGAGATTCCAGATCTTTAATCTGCTCAACAAGATAGTGATAATGCTGTTGTAATTTCAGCAGTAACTGGCTGAGATAAAGAGGCAAACTACTGTCCTCAAGAAGGGTACTCAGTCGACTAATAACGGCAGCACCTCGCGGAACGCTGATACCAAATTCCAGCAGAAAAGCATGCATCTGATTAGTTGTTTTCACCTTATCCTGAACCAGGGATTCACGGACACGATGCAGAGCTCGCATTGCCTGCTGAGATTCGGTTCTGGGCTGCACGAAACGCATAGATGGACGTGATGCTGCTTCACAGATAGCTTCAGCATCAACGAAGTCATTTTTGTTGCTTTTAACGAATGGGCGGACAAATTGCGGTGATATCAGCTTTGGAAAATGCCCTAACTCTGCCAGCTTGCGTGCCATAAAGTGAGAACCGCCACAGGCTTCCATCGCGATGGTTGTTGCTGGGCATGTCGCCAGAAATTCGATTAGCTTTGGTCGGGTGAATTTTTTACGGTAAACGGCCTTCCCACGATGATCCTGACAATGAATATGGAAAGAGTTCTTACCCAGATCGATACCAATAAGCGCAATGTTTTCCATGATGGTTCTCCGAATGAAAGCCTGTCCTCAGCATAGTACTGGGAAGGAGGGAGTGACCATCTCATTAA
>NZ_CAMFKT010000086.1:0-1059 GCF_945957325.1 Enterobacter sp. PL1 | reverse complement strand
ATGGCTTTGTTGAATAAATCGAACTTTTGCTGAGTTGAAGGATCAGATCACGCATCCTCCCGACAACACAGACCATTCCGTGGCAAAGCAAAAGTTCAGAATCACCAACTGGTCCACCTACAACAAAGCTCTCATCAACCGTGGCTCCCTCACTTTCTGGCTGGATGATGAGGCCATTCAGGCCTGGTATGAGTCGGCAACGCCTTCATCACGAGGAAGGCCCCAGCGCTATTCTGATCTCGCCATCACCACCGTTCTGGTGATTAAACGCGTATTCCGGCTGACCCTGCGGGCTGCGCAGGGTTTTATTGATTCCATTTTTGCCCTGATGAACGTTCCGTTGCGCTGCCCGGATTACACCAGTGTCAGTAAGCGGGCAAAGTCGGTTAATGTCAGTTTCAAAACGTCCACCCGGGGTGAAATCGCACACCTGGTGATTGATTCCACCGGGCTGAAGGTCTTTGGTGAAGGCGAATGGAAAGTCAGAAAGCACGGCAAAGAGCGCCGTCGTATCTGGCGAAAGTTGCATCTTGCTGTTGACAGCAACACACATGAAGTTGTCTGTGCAGACCTGTCGCTGAATAACGTCACGGACTCAGAAGCCTTCCCGGGCCTTATCCGGCAGACTCACAGAAAAATCAGGGCAGCCGCGGCAGACGGGGCTTACGATACCCGGCTCTGTCACGATGAACTGCGCCGCAAAAAAATCAGCGCGCTTATTCCTCCCCGAAAAGGAGCAGGTTACTGGCCCGGTGAGTACGCAGACCGCAACCGTGCCGTTGCTAATCAGCGGCTGAGCGGAAGCAATGCACGGTGGAAATGGACAACGGAATATAACCGTCGCTCGATAGCGGAAACGGCAATGTACAGAATGAAGCAGTTGTTGGGAGATTCACTGACGCTGCGTGACTACGATGGTCAGGTATCGGAAGCTATGGCCATGGTGCGTGCGTTGAACAGGATGACAAAGGCTGGGATGCCAGAAAGCGTGCGTATTGCCTGAAAATCCAGCCAGCTACAGGGTCGTTCGCACGAAATCTTATTTATTCAACAAAGCCC
>NZ_CAMFKT010000085.1:0-1086 GCF_945957325.1 Enterobacter sp. PL1 | reverse complement strand
CTAGTATCTAATACAAACACTAAAACGGGCCATCAGGCCCGTTATATCAGTGCTCTAACTCCAGCTCTCTTGCCTGCATCATCTGTTGACAATACCAGGCATAACGTGCGCAAAACCAGGTTCTATGTTCTTCATCCATGTTACCAGTAACGGCCAGAATATCGACCGGGCGACCTTCTGCGTGCATTCTGGCAAAACTACGCGCCAGGAAATCGAAATTATTTAAAGAATTAAGACTATGATCCATAAGCTCATCCTCCGGTTATCGCATACCTTTTAAGGCCATATGCTTTTTCTGATTTCAGTATTCCCCAATCAGTGTAGTGCCTTTAAACATAACGTGCGTAAATATATTGTCCCCGATCACACTTTTTAGTGAAAAATAAAAAACCATATTAAAAGACTTTCTCTTCCAGAACTTCTCTAACCTGTATTATTATTAACACAGATAAATGTAAGCAAGGAAATTATTACAAAGTAAATATTGCGTCACTAAATGGACATTGGAGTGATATATGATTTTATTCGCCGACTATAACACCCCTTATCTTTTCGCTATTTCCTTTGTACTGTTGATCGGCCTGTTAGAAATTTTTGCGCTTATCTGCGGTCACATGCTCTCCGGTGCTCTTGATGCACATCTTGACCATTATGATTCCATAACCACAGGTCATATTAGCCAGGCACTTCTTTATCTCAATATTGGAAGATTGCCAGCTCTCGTCGTTCTCTGCTTACTGGCTGGTTTTTTTGGTCTTATTGGCATCCTGTTGCAGCATGCCTGCATCATGGTCTGGCAATCACCACTGTCGAACCTGTTCGTGGTTCCTGTCAGTTTACTGTTTACGATTATTGCGGTGCATTATACCGGTAAAATAGTTGCGCCCTGGATTCCACGCGACCATAGTTCAGCTATTACAGAAGAAGAATATATTGGTAGCATGGCGTTAATTACCGGTCATCAAGCCACTTCAGGTAATCCCTGCGAAGGAAAACTCACCGATCAATTTGGCCAAATACATTATTTACTACTGGAGCCTGAAGAAGGAAAAATTTTCACTAAAGGAGACAAAGTGTTAATTATTT
>NZ_CAMFKT010000084.1:0-1142 GCF_945957325.1 Enterobacter sp. PL1 | reverse complement strand
TCGAGCCCAATTCCGGACTCGAAGGCTGCGCGGAGAAACCGCAGCCTTCCGAGTGTTTTGTCATCGAAAATGTTATAGCCACTTTCGGTTCGCCGAGCAGGGTGCAACAAGCCGCGTATCATGTAGTCGCGCACGACATGCACGCTGACGCAAGCATCATCAGCCAGCTTCGATATCGAGTACGCATTCATACTGGGCTTTCCTCGCAGTCCTCTAGCAGCTTAAGCGCGACATCATGACCAAGGTCGAACGCACTCTCGACAGGCACGACCTCAATCCCTTGGTGGGTCGAAGCCCACGAATTTGCAATAGACGGAGACGCAAAGAAATGCACATGACAGCAAAACGAACAACGAATGTCGGGCGAAGTATCCGGAGTTCGCAGTGAAACCATTGCTTCTGCCGGTTCGACATGAAGCACTGCTTCTGGTGCAACGGTGAGAGTGATCGGCCTACCGGTGGCGGCGCAGCGGGAAGTGACACGGGCAATCTTGCCGGTCAAGGCGGGAAACATCAAGGTGTCCAGCGCACACCATGTGTACAAATGACGGCCATCCACCTCAAAAACGTGAGAGGTTTCACGTAGTGTCAGCCCCAGTCCAATGATATTGGCCTCGTCGTCATATTCCGTACCAGGTGCCTGCTCAAGTACCGTTGCAACTCTCGCTCCAGACCATCCGAGTGCGCCGGCGAGCTTTTCGCGTGATACAGGTCCCCCCATCGCTAGCTGTCGGAGCAGCGCGACAAAGAGCGTTGCGAACTCTTTAGGATGATTGCCAGATGAAAGGCTTTCGGCAATCTTTTTGGAATAAATAGTCTTGTCCATTTTCCACCTGTTATATCGGGCAGCGATCAACCGGGATAAACCTTACTCGGCGGTTACGTCCTGCGCTTAACAAAGACGAATTACTTTGTGCCTTGCCGGCGTTGCCATTCCTCGGCCAGCAGCTGGGCTTGCTGTAACTGTTCGGGCTTCATTTGAGCTGCATAGTCTGCAACGACTTTTGCTGCTGTCGGTTCTCCCGACGCTGCGGCCAGACTCATCCACTGGTATGCCTGCACCTGGTCGGGCGCGATGTCGGTAAGACCCTTTGCAAACAGCTGGGCCAGCCTGACTTGAGCCTGCGTGTGTCCCTGCTCGG
>NZ_CAMFKT010000083.1:0-1190 GCF_945957325.1 Enterobacter sp. PL1 | reverse complement strand
GGTATGAACCGGAAACATGGGTAACACTTTAGACCGGATACATGGGTAACAGTTATAACTGGCATAGAAGAGGAGACTCGCTATGCCCTGGACTGAGACCCGACCTATGCAACGCCTTGATTTTATCCGTGCCTGCCATGCAGGTACGGACTCCTTCTCCGCTCTTTGCCGTCTTTTTGGTATCAGCCGCAAAACCGGCTACAAATGGCTTCAGCGTTTTGACCCTTCTGACCTGTCCTCTCTCTCTGACCTGTCGCGCGCACCATGCTCTCACTCCCGGACGGTTCCTGATGAGGTCGTCGGACACCTGACTGCCCTGCGTCAGAAACACCCTGACTGGGGCCCGAAAAAACTGCGGATGTGGCTCCTCAATCATCACGTCGATTTTACCGTTCCTGCTGCCAGCACTGTCGGCGATATCCTCAAGCGTGAAGGCCTGGTACCTGACAGAAAGAGAAAGCGCAGAACGCCGGGGAATCGCCGGCCCCTGACCAGCATCAGTGAAAACAATCAGGTCTGGAGCGCTGATTTTAAAGGCAAGTTCAGGCTGCTGAGCAGAGAGTACTGTCATCCCTTTACCCTGACCGACAACCACAGCCGGTATCTGCTGAGCTGCCGTGGAACGGACCGTGAGAGCGAGCCCTTCGTCAGGCACTGTCTGACGGAGGCGTTCCTGGAGTACGGTCTGCCGGACGTTCTGAGAACCGATAATGGTCAGCCCTTCGCAGGGACGGGTATCGCCGGGTTAAGTCGCCTTGCCGTCTGGCTGATAAAGCTGGGCGTCAGACCGGAGCGTATCCGGCGGGCCATCCCGAAGAGAACGGGCGGCACGAACGCATGCACCGTTCCCTGAAAAGTGCGCTGGCGCAGGGGAACACCTTCATGACGATGGAAGAACAACAGCGGTGGTTCAGTGACTACCGGGAAGAATTTAACTACGAAAGACCGCATGAAGCCCTGGCGGGTGCAACGCCCGGAACGGTGTGGCACCCCTCGAAGCGCCAGTGGGATGGCCGTGTTCCTGACTATGCCTATCCGTCAGGAGGAACGGTCTACAGGGTGAAATCGAGGGGGACACTCTATATGGGGAAAAAGGGGACGGTGTTCCTGAGTGAAGCGCTGACTGATGAGTACATCATGCTGGAAGAACAGGATGATGGCCTGGAGGCCATCATCTTCAACGGAATAAC
>NZ_CAMFKT010000082.1:0-1197 GCF_945957325.1 Enterobacter sp. PL1 | reverse complement strand
TGGTCAACGCAACAGTTATGTGAAAACATGGGGTTGCGGAGGTTTTTTGAATGAGACGAACATTTACAGCAGAGGAAAAAGCCTCTGTTTTTGAACTATGGAAGAACGGAACAGGCTTCAGTGAAATAGCGAATATCCTGGGTTCAAAACCCGGAACGATCTTCACTATGTTAAGGGATACTGGCGGCATAAAACCCCATGAGCGTAAGCGGGCTGTAGCTCACCTGACACTGTCTGAGCGCGAGGAGATACGAGCTGGTTTGTCAGCCAAAATGAGCATTCGTGCGATAGCTACTGCGCTGAATCGCAGTCCTTCGACGATCTCACGTGAAGTTCAGCGTAATCGGGGCAGACGCTATTACAAAGCTGTTGATGCTAATAACCGAGCCAACAGAATGGCGAAAAGGCCAAAACCGTGCTTACTGGATCAAAATTTACCATTGCGAAAGCTTGTTCTGGAAAAGCTGGAGATGAAATGGTCTCCAGAGCAAATATCAGGATGGTTAAGGCGAACAAAACCACGTCAAAAAACGCTGCGAATATCACCTGAGACAATTTATAAAACGCTGTACTTTCGTAGCCGTGAAGCGCTACACCACCTGAATATACAGCATCTGCGACGGTCGCATAGCCTTCGCCATGGCAGGCGTCATACCCGCAAAGGCGAAAGAGGTACGATTAACATAGTGAACGGAACACCAATTCACGAACGTTCCCGAAATATCGATAACAGACGCTCTCTGGGGCATTGGGAGGGCGATTTAGTCTCAGGTACAAAAAACTCTCATATAGCCACACTTGTAGACCGAAAATCACGTTATACGATCATCCTTAGACTCAGGGGCAAAGATTCTGTCTCAGTAAATCAGGCTCTTACCGACAAATTCCTGAGTTTACCGTCAGAACTCAGAAAATCACTGACATGGGACAGAGGAATGGAACTGGCCAGACATCTAGAATTTACTGTCAGCACCGGCGTTAAAGTTTACTTCTGCGATCCTCAGAGTCCTTGGCAGCGGGGAACAAATGAGAACACAAATGGGCTAATTCGGCAGTACTTTCCTAAAAAGACATGTCTTGCCCAATATACTCAACATGAACTAGATCTGGTTGCTGCTCAGCTAAACAACAGACCGAGAAAGACACTGAAGTTCAAAACACCGAAAGAGATAATTGAAAGGGGTGTTGCATTGACAG
>NZ_CAMFKT010000081.1:0-1208 GCF_945957325.1 Enterobacter sp. PL1 | reverse complement strand
CTAGACACTTCCGAGCCGCTGATAATATTGTTTTTCGTATTCAGTTGGTGGCATATGATCACTCGAACCATGCCGACGCTTACTGTTATAAAACATTTCGATGTAATCAAAAATATCACCGCGAGCTTCTTCTCGCGTTCCGTAGATCTTTTTCTTTATCCGTTCACGTTTCAGTAACTGGAAAAAACTTTCTGCGACTGCGTTGTCATGACAGTTACCGCGACGGCTCATACTGCCCTCCAGCCCGTGTGATTTCAGGAACGACTGCCACTCATAGCTTGTGTACTGACTGCCTTGATCAGAATGAACCAGCACCTGCTTTTGAGGATTACGTCGCCACACGGCCATCAGAAGTGCATTCAGGACAATATCCTTTGTCATCCGGGGCTGCATTGACCAGCCAATAACTTTGCGCGAGAACAGGTCAACAACCACAGCCAGATACAGCCAGCCTTCGTGAGTCCGGATGTAGGTGATGTCCGTTACCCAACGCTCATCCGGTGCTTCCGGGTTGAACTGCCGCTGGAGCCTGTTGGGCGTCACGATGCTGGTTTCACCCTTACGTGCCCGTGGGCTACGGTACCCGACCTGAGCCCTTATCCCGGCACGCTTCATCAGTCGCCAGACACGGTTAACTCCGCACTGTTGTCCGGTATCCCGCAGGTCGAGGTGGATCTTGCGATAACCATAAACGCAACCCGACTCCAGCCAGAACTGCTTTATCAGCCCCGTCAGTCTCAGGTCAGTATGATGCCGCCGTGAATCCGGCTGCTGAAGCCAGGCGTAAAAACCACTCGGATGCACATCCAGCACCCGACAAAGCAGTCGGACAGGCCAGCAATGGGTGTTGTCACGGATAAAGGCGTACCTCAGTCGGACAGCTTTGCGAAGTACGCCGCTTTTTTTAATATGTCCCGTTCGTCGGTAACCCGCTTCAGCTCTTTCTGGAGGCGTCGGATCTCAGCCTGAGCGTCTGACTGGACTTTATTGGTTGAGGAATCCGGGCCATATGCCTTTATCCAGGCATAAAGACTGTGGGTGGTGATACCGAGACGTGTTGCCACGCTGGAAACAGAATGGCCGCGATCAACAACCTGTTTTACCGCTTCAATTTTAAACTCTTCGGGATAACGCTTACCGCTCATGGGCACCTCTCTTTAAGTCATCTTAAATGACTCTGAGGTGTCTGTTAAACCCGTGGCGATTCA
>NZ_CAMFKT010000080.1:0-1231 GCF_945957325.1 Enterobacter sp. PL1 | reverse complement strand
TGGACTGACCCCACAACAGTAGACATTTCCTGTCCTCACGACGAGGCCTGTTCGAAGGCCTCCGGACTGACGCCGCCGAGATGGCTGTGACGCCGGGCCCGGTTGTAGAACACTTCAATGTAATCGAAGATATCCGCCCGGGCCAGATCCCGGGTTTTGTATATTCGCTTCCTGATGCGTTCTTTTTTCAGTGAACTGAAGAACGATTCGGCCACCGCATTATCCCAGCAGTTGCCACGCCGGCTCATGCTCGGTGCCAGGTTATTGGCCCGGCAGAAGCGCTGCCAGTCGTCACTGCCGTACTGACTACCTTGATCGCTGTGTACGATGACCTCGCCGTCTGGTTTTCGGCGCCAGACCGCCATCATCAGCGCGTCGAGCGCCAGTTCGCGTGAGAGAGTGGGTTTCATCGACCAGCCGACCACATTACGGGCAAAGAGATCGATAACCACCGCCAGATACAGCCAGCCCTGCCAGGTGCGGATGTAAGTGATGTCAGTGACCCAGACCTGGTTGGCCCGGACAACGGTAAACTGCCGCTGCACGCGATTAGGAGCAACCACTGAAGGTCTGCCGGCGATACGACGTGGCGCTTTATAGCCGCGTACAGCTTTAATCTGGTTCAGTTGCATGATGCGGCCCACCCGGTTTTTACCGCAGGTTTCTCCGATTTCGTTCAGATCGCCATGAACCCGCCGGTAACCGTATACGCCTCCGCTCAGGGAATAGGAGTCGCGGATAAGCATCAGCAGGCGCTGGTTATCTTTATCACGCGCCGAGACAGGGTTATGCAGCCACGCATAGAACCCGGCCCGGGCGACATTCAGTACCCGACACATCGTCATCACACCCCATACAGTGCGGTGTTCATTGATAAAGCGGTACTTCAGTCGGGCTCCCTTGCAAAGTACCGCGCGGCCTTTTTCAGGATATCCCGTTCTTCTTCGGTGCGTTTTAGCTGCGCCCGGAGTTTCAGGATCTCGCTTTTGGCTTCCAGTAAATCCCGGGCATGTTGTTCGCTGTTATCAGGCTTGATAGCCCGTAGCCACTTGTAGAGGCTGTGTGCAGAGACGCCCAGACGGTCGGATACTTCGGCAACGGAATAACCGCGTTCTGTTATCTGGCGGACGGCTTCTTCCTTAAATTCAGGTGTAAATCGTGGTGTGCCCATACGCTCCTCCTATGCTCAAAACTATAGGGCAGGATCGTCTACCGTGGCGGGGTCAGTCCA
>NZ_CAMFKT010000079.1:0-1320 GCF_945957325.1 Enterobacter sp. PL1 | reverse complement strand
ATGGGTCTTCCCCGATCATGGTGGGAAGGCTCAGAACGCCATATTCAGCTTTCCGTAGTGGAACATCACCCCCAGTTTAAAGCGCTCCCGGTTTCGGTATCCCCTGGCTTTTATCCTCAGCAGCCTGATCTTGCTGTTAAGTGCCTCCGCATTTCCGTTTGAGACACTGTGTCGCATCGCATTCAGGATCCCGTACAGCCTTTTTCCTATCGTTTTCGCGGCATTTTTCATCATGGGAACGTCACTGTTAGCCGCCAGCGCCAACCATCTCTGCCAGTCACTCCGTCTTTCCTCGCTCCATGGCCTGTTCCAGATATCCTTTGCCAGCTCTTTCAGCGCCCAGCACTGGCTCGTCAGCTTCATCTGTGCACGCAGCCACATCAGCTTTTCCTGCCGGGATTCGGTCATCCACTTATCGCTGTACTGCCACAGGAAGCGGGTTCCTTTTGCCTGGTGTCGGCTTTCAACAGGGAGGTGCGGATGTTCATTCTGACGGGTTTTATCAACTACCTCGCCCAGTTGCTTCGCCACATGGAAGCGGTCAAAGGCGATTTTCTCAACCGCACTGGGTAAGTGGATACGCGCTGCTCTTATATAGCCCGCGTTCATGTCCATTGAGAGCGTTTTGATAGCCAGCAACTGCCCATCAGTGAGCGTGCGAAGATAGCCGGCAAGACTCTCTGTGCCGCGATCATCCGTTAAGGCCAGCGCCCGACCATCGCGATCGGAGATCACCGTTATGTAACGATGTCCTTTTTTAAAGGCGACCTCATCCACATTCATATGACGGGCGGATAATGGCTTTTTTATCCGGGCAAGACCTCGCTTAACTGCCCGGGTCATAATGCCGTCAACCGCATTCCAACTGAGCTTAAGTTGCTTCCTGACAGCATCAACGGTGCTGATTTTCAGCCATGAGAGAACGAACGATTCGAATAGCAACGTATACCGGCTTCCGGGGCCAGCCCACGGAACAGGCAACGTCAGGCAGCCATGCTCCGGACACATAATTCGTGGAACATCGGCTTCAACAATAGTGGTGAACTGGCAGGTATCAAGATGGCGCCATTTACGATGACGGTGATCGTGAACAGAACAGGATTTACCGCAGGTCGGACAGGCTAGCCGGGTGTTTTCAGCGATCTCAATAGTGACAGTAACAGAACCGGCATTTTCATCGAGAGAAAGGGACTTTACCTGCCACGGATCGGACAGGTTGAGAATATGAGCGTAGAGGGACTTTTCGTCCATGGCGGTGACCTCTGGCGATTAAATACACCATTATCATGCCTTCAGCCACCACATCAAGGGAAGACCCAT
>NZ_CAMFKT010000078.1:0-1430 GCF_945957325.1 Enterobacter sp. PL1 | reverse complement strand
GAAATTCGAGCCTGTCGAGCAAACGGTTAGCAGCAGCCGAGTTGTTACCAACCTCGAAGTTGCGAAGCCAGATGAAACGACTGATATTGCCGGCGAGCATTTCACTCAGAAGTTTGTCCAGGTGATCGCGAACATCCGCTGTTAAATTTTCCGCAATCCGCGTTTCAATCCGCCGCTCAGCGGCGACCAGAGCATCCGCGCACAAGCGCTCGATTGTCGATACTGCGGGCAGAATGGTGGAAGTTTCCCGACACCGCACAATAAAACGATGAGCAAGATCCTCGTTTGATCTGGCATCTTCGGCCTGGCCGAAAGTCCACTCCCGCAGATCACGGGCACCACGGCCCGTGAAGGTCTTGTAGCCGTAAATTTCGCGCAGCGTGTCCATGTGCTGCTGACGGGTTTGGCGCCGTGTGGCATAAGTGAGAAGCGCATCAGCCGGAACTCCAAGCTGAGCACCGACGAAGGAAAGGACTTCACGCGGGATCATCTCACCAGGAGCCAGTGCACGGCCCGGATATCGTAAGGCACAAAGTTGCAGGGCAAAGCCAATCCTGTTTTCCGGTCTGCGGCGCTGCCTAATGTTTTCCAGGTCATCATCGCCCAGCGTGTAGAACTTCAGTAGCGACAGTTCGTCCGTGGGCAGATCGAACAGCGCTGCTCGCTGCCGTTCGGTGAAAATATGGCGTCGTGACATACAAATTCGTCCCTTTTGAAGTATAGTCTGTTTTGGACAACAGCCAGCCCATATAAATCAGGGCGTTCCGATACAAAAATCCAGGAGGGTTCAATTGGGACATCGTGCCGCCATTTACTGCCGGGTTTCAACAGCGGATCAGTCTTGTGAACGCCAGGAATTTGATCTGCGAGCCTTCGCCGGCCGTGCCGGCTACGACGTGGTGGGAATATTTAAGGAAACAGGTTCAGGAACTAAACTCGACCGGGCCGAGCGAAAGAAAGTCCTGGCGCTTGCCCAGTCCAGACAAATTGATGCAATCCTGGTCACTGAGCTTTCCCGGTGGGGGCGCTCGACGCTCGATCTGCTCAATACGCTACGTGAACTGGAGAACTGGAAGGTTTCCGTGATAGCCATGAATGGAATGGCGTTCGATCTTTCGTCGCCGTATGGACGAATGCTGGCGACGTTTCTTTCCGGCATTGCGGAGTTTGAGCGGGATCTCATCAGCGAGCGGGTCAAGTCAGGCCTTGCTGTTGCGAAGGCACGTGGTAAGAGGCTTGGTCGTCAGGCCGGAGTGCGACCAAAATCAGACCGACTTTTGCCTAAGGTGGTTGCGATGAGGGCCGAGGGACGCAGCTATCGCTGGATCGCACGCGAGCTCGGTATCAGCAAGAATACCGTCGCTGACATCGTGCAACGACACAGAGCTAACGCTTAGGGTGTCATTTCGCCCTCAGCCGGAACCGACCCC
>NZ_CAMFKT010000077.1:0-1721 GCF_945957325.1 Enterobacter sp. PL1 | reverse complement strand
CCATGAAGCAAAAGTATCGTGCAGACCAGAATCAACAACAGTAACAGCAGACCTTTTTTTCGACGTAATAAAACCGGCCCCAAAGCGCCCGCAAGAAGCACACTCAACACGATTTCCGTTATACTAATCGTATTCAGAATCTCTCACGTTTCCCTTTTTAGAACTCTGCCACACACAGATAAAACCTTATAACAAGCAACAAAACCCGTTATTCAGACACGGTAATGCCTAGTTTTTTTGCCAGAATTTCAGATGACAAAGAAACCCTTATCGACTTCCCGGTTACAAGGTGAATGATTGTGGCTTCATGCCCTTCAACAGAGTGGGATATTAACTCACGCTGAATGATATGCGTCTCTCCATCATTTCCCGTCACGGCTATTAGGCTCTCTGTAGAACAGGGGTTGATACTACTAATGTTGGTGTTGTTTTCGGTTTTGTTCAGCATCGCTGATCCTCAAATATCGGTTTGTGTTACGTCTGCCGCTTTGCGCTGGATAAGCGACTTAAAGAAATCCGACGCCTTCAGAATATCGCTATCCTGGAAGTCGGGAAATGTCGCTTCTGTCAGCTCCTGCGCCGTACCTGCCCGTATAACGGTTTCATCGCGGATCATCGTTCGCTTAACGCCATCAGCCTGTTTTTTGCTGAAGGAGTGCCGGAAAATAATCGCGTATTGGCCGCCGCTATCCTGATGAACAGAAGTATCCCAGCGATGATTACCCTGTTTACGATAGTGGTGATAGATTTGCTGGCCGTAGCGCTCCTGATCGGAATTTCGGTAATCGAACATTAACAGTTCCAAAAGCATTAACCGATCTGGCAATTGCCAGACGGTAGGGTGTTGAAGTGTCGCTAACATAGTTTCCCCTGAGCGTGACAGTCACGATAAGGCGGGCTTTGCCCGCCTGGTTATCAGTTAATCAATGGCACGATAAATACGATTCTGGCTTTCGTTCTCCAGCGTATTAACGTACTCCCGCAACAGGTGATACCGGTTAGCCATCGTTTCGTTCAGTTCGGCTTTGCCTTCTTCATATGCCAGCCCGCAAAAGTAACTGTAGGCATACAGACAAACAATAATCCCTACTTCGCGCGCGCTGCATTCACCTTCAAAATAGTTAGGTAACGAGAGCCAAAGAGGTTGGGGCGCTTCCATAAAAAACGCGCCATTGCTGGCCTGAAGGTATTCCCAATACCCTCCCTGGTAGTCTTTAGCGTAACGATTCAGAAAGGACTGAATGAAGTGATCTGCGCTGAAGAAAGCGCCACGAAATGCCGCAGGCATGAAGTTCATGCGGGCGTTTTCAGAAATGTAGCGGGCGGTGATTTCGATAGTTTCCATGATACTTCCTCTTTAAGCCGATACCGGCAATTTTTCGGGCGGCGGTATTGCCTCCCGATGATTTAATTATCGGTGATTATGCCTTAAAGGTCAATACAAGTACGGAATTTATTTACCTATTTTATGCCAGTCAGGGCATGGAAGGCGACCTCGCCGGACTCCACCGGACACCGGGGGCAAATCGCCGGAAACTGCGGGACTGACCGGAGCGACAGGCCACCCCCCTTCCTGCTAGCCCGCCGCCACGCGGCCGGTTACAGGGGACACTGAGAAAGCAGAAAGCCAACAAACACTATATATAGCGTTCGTTGGCAGCTGAAGCAGCACTACATATAGTAGAGAACCTGTAAAACTTGCCAACCTGACCATAACAGCG
>NZ_CAMFKT010000076.1:0-1812 GCF_945957325.1 Enterobacter sp. PL1 | reverse complement strand
CAACAACCCAGAAAAGTCCCTTGCCATCCAGTCTGAAATCGTCCGGATTCTGGACAAATTTACTGCACTTACCGCTGAGCTTACCGCTGAGCTTACCGCTGAGCTTACCATGCGTAAAAAACAGTACAACTACTATCGAGACCAGTTGCTGAGTTTTGAAGAGGGTGAAGTTGAGTGGAAGACATTGGGTGAGATTGTGAAGATGCGTGCAGGGCAGCATATTTCGGCGAGAAATATAGTAGATGGGAAAGAAGGAGATTTTGTATATCCTTGTTTTGGCGGAAACGGTATTCGTGGTTACGTTAAAGAAAAAAGTCATGATGGGGAACATCTATTAATAGGGCGACAAGGTGCTCTGTGTGGCAATGTCCAAAGAATGAAAGGTCAGTTCTACGCTACAGAACATGCAGTTGTAGTCTCAGCCATGCAGGGGATTGATATTGACTGGGCATTTCATATGTTAACAACAATGAATCTAAATCAATATGCGTCGAAATCTGCACAGCCGGGTCTTGCTGTGGGGAAATTGCAGGAATTGAAATTATTAGTGCCTTCCATAGAGCGTCAGAAATATATTGCTAAAATGCTGGACAAATTTGACACATTGACGGGTTCAATCACAGAAGGCCTCCCGCGCGAAATCGAGCTGCGCCAGAAACAGTACGAGTACTATCGTGATTTACTGTTCAGCTTCCCGAAACCAGAAACCGCCAGCAACTGACGGACCATTGATACCGGCAGGGTTTGTTCTCACCCGCCCGGTATCAGGTTTTATGAATGCCGGAAGATCCTTCTGATACCCTTCCGGACTTTGCCAGATGACGCACAGGATGCACCATGACACAACAGACACACACCATTGCTGAATCCAATAACTTTATCGTCCTTGATAAATACACAAAAGTTATGGATACCGGTGACAGCTACCAGAGCGAATTGGACCTTGAGCGGGAACTGATTCAGAACCTTCTTAATCAGGGCTATGAGTTTATATCCGTTAAGTCACCGACTGCGATGCTGGCGAATGTGCGGGACCAGCTTCAGCGTCTTAATGGTGTGGAGTTTAACGAAAGTGAATGGCGGCGTTTCGCAGAGCAGTATCTCGACAGCCCCAGTGACAGCAGCCTGGACAAAACCCGTAAAATCCATATCGACTATATCTGTGATTTCACGTTTGATGACGGTCGTCTGGAAAACATCTATCTGATAGATAAAAAGAACCTGCTGCGCAATAAGGTGCAGGTCATTCAGCAGTTTGAGCAGACTGGCTCACACGCTAACCGTTATGACGTCACCATTCTGGTCAACGGCCTTCCGCTGGTGCAAATCGAACTCAAAAAGCGTGGCGTGGCGATTCGTGAAGCCTTTAACCAGATACACCGTTACAGCAAGGAAAGCTTTAACAGCGATAACTCCCTGTTTAAATACCTGCAACTCTTCGTGATTTCCAACGGGACTGATACCCGGTACTTTGCCAGTACCACTAAACGGGATAAAAATAGCTTTGATTTCACCATGAACTGGGCAAAATCGGATAACACTCTGATTAAGGACCTGAAGGACTTTACCGCCACTTTCTTCCAGAAGCATACTCTGCTGAATGTTCTGTTTAATTACAGCGTGTTTGACAGCAGCCAGACGCTGCTCGTCATGCGCCCCTATCAGATTGCCGCCACCGAGCGCATTCTCTGGAAAATCAACAGCTCTTTTAAAGCGAAGAACTGGTCAAAACCCGAAAGCGGTGGATTTATCTGGCATACCACAGGGTCAGGAAAAACCCTGACCAGCTTTAAGGCCGCACGTCTGGCTACT
>NZ_CAMFKT010000075.1:0-1818 GCF_945957325.1 Enterobacter sp. PL1 | reverse complement strand
GGATAATCCGGAAAAATCCCTCGCCATCCAGTCTGAAATCGTTCGGATTCTGGACAAATTTACTGCACTTACCGCTGAGCTTACCGCTGAGCTTACCGCTGAGCTTAACATGCGTAAAAAACAGTACAACTACTATCGAGACCAGTTGCTGAGTTTTGAAGAGGGTGAAGTTGAGTGGAAGACGCTTGGGGATCTAGGGGAAAATCTGGATTCGAAAAGGAAACCAATTACCAGCGGTCTGAGGGAAGCAGGAAGTATTCCTTATTACGGTGCTTCTGGAATTGTCGATTATGTTAAAGATTACATTTTTGATGGTGATTTTTTACTGATTTCTGAAGATGGCGCAAATTTGTTAGCCCGCAATACGCCTATAGCATTTAGTATCAGTGGTAAATCTTGGGTAAACAATCATGCACATGTGATTAAATTCGATTCCTATGCAGAGCGAAGGTACGTGGAGTACTATCTGAATAGCATTGATTTATCCCCCTATATTTCCGGAGCAGCGCAACCAAAACTAAATAAGAAAAATTTAGAGAGCATACGTATTCCAAATCCTTCACCTGAAGATAAAGAGCGAATAGTTTCTATTCTGGACAAATTTGATGCGCTAACAAACTCCATCAACGAAGGCCTTCCTCGTGAAATCGAGCTACGTCAAAAGCAGTACGAGTACTATCGTGACTTGCTGTTCAGCTTCCCGAGACCAGAAACCGCCAGCAACTGACGGACCATTGATACCGGCAGGGTTTGTTCTCACCCGCCCGGTATCAGGCTTTACGAATGCCGGAAGATTCTTCTGATACCCTTCCGGGCTTTGCCAGATGACGCACAGGATGCACCATGACACAACAGACACACACCATCGCTGAATCCAATAACTTCATCGTTCTCGACAAGTACACGAAAGCCTGGGAAGCCGGTGACAGCTACCAGAGCGAATCAGATTTAGAACGCGAACTGATTCAGGATCTGCGCAATCAGGGCTATGAATTTATTTCCGTTAAATCACAGACCGCAATGCTGGCTAACATCCGGACGCAGTTGCAGGCTCTCAATGGTGTTGTGTTCAATGAAAGTGAATGGCGGCGTTTCGCAGAGCAGTATCTGGACAGCCCCAGTGACAGCAGCCTGGACAAAACCCGTAAAATCCATATCGACTATATCTGTGATTTTACTTTTGATGATGGTCGTCTGGAAAACATCTATCTGATAGATAAAAAGAACCTGCTGCGCAATAAGGTGCAGGTCATTCAGCAGTTTGAGCAGACAGGTTCACACGCTAACCGTTATGACGTCACCATTCTGGTCAACGGCCTGCCACTGGTGCAAATCGAACTCAAAAAGCGCGGCGTGGCGATTCGTGAAGCCTTTAACCAGATACACCGTTACAGCAAGGAAAGCTTTAACAGCGATAACTCCCTGTTTAAATACCTGCAACTCTTCGTAATTTCCAACGGGACTGATACCCGGTACTTTGCCAGTACCACTAAGCGGGATAAAAACAGCTTTGATTTCACCATGAACTGGGCGAAATCGGATAACACCCTGATAAAGGACCTGAAGGACTTTACCGCCACTTTCTTCCAGAAGCATACCCTGCTGAATGTTCTGTTTAATTACAGCGTGTTTGACAGCAGCCAGACGCTGCTCGTCATGCGCCCCTATCAGATTGCTGCCACTGAGCGAATCCTCTGGAAAATTAACAGCTCATTTAAAGCCAAGAACTGGTCAAAACCCGAAAGCGGTGGATTTATCTGGCATACCACAGGATCAGGAAAAACCCTGACCAGCTTTAAGGCCGCACGACTGGCAACC
>NZ_CAMFKT010000074.1:0-1823 GCF_945957325.1 Enterobacter sp. PL1 | reverse complement strand
GCATACCGCGAGGTATGGGGCGAAGCGTTGACAGGGGTGTTGACAGGCCAGCCATTGAGCCACGAAATGTATATTAAATTACCGGGTGCCGACGTTGTACTGTTAACGGAAGGCAACATCATAGGGTGCGATACTGCGAGTGCCACATGGACCCGGCGGGGTCTGAGACCCTGGCATGTCAATACGATCTCTACGCGGGAACCGGGAGATCTCCCCTCTGACCATCTGCCAGTGTCGGAGATGGCCCGCACCGGGAAGACGAGGAGTCATAGCCGGTGATGTACGGAGAGGAGAAGTCGGACTCGCTCATAGTAGCGGCGAAGCAGGCGAACAACCCGAAAGGAGCGGAGTCAGTGGAGCGAAGGAGCGGGGCCAAGGGGAACGCGGAACAGCCACACATGCGCCGGACACAGAGCCGGGAAAGCATGTCACAGAGGCTGTCACGCGTGCGGGAAGCTGCGAAGCAGCGGAAGAAAGAACGGTTTACAGCATTGTTCCACCTGCTGACAGTCGAAGCACTGGAAGCCGCATTCCTCTCCCTGAGCAGGAAAGCGGCCGCCGGAGTGGATGGCATCAGGTGGATGGACTACGCCGGAAACATGAAGAACAACATAACAGATCTGCACCGGAGGCTACATCAGGGCAGCTACAGGGCGCAGCCCGGCAGGCGTCACTACATCCCAAAAGCGGATGGAAAACAACGCCCGCTCGGCATCGCCTCGCTGGAGGACAAGATCGTCCAGTATGCGCTGGTGAAAATCCTGAACGCAGTCTATGAAAACGACTTTATGGGGTTCTCATACGGGTTCAGACCCGGGCGAAGCCAGCACGATGCACTGGACGCACTGGCCACAGGGCTGGTACGCACTAACGTAAACTGGGTACTGGATGCCGACATCAGTCAGTTCTTCGACAGGGTGAGCCACGAATGGCTGATCAGGTTCACAGAGCATCGGATCGGCGACCGGAGGGTAATCAGGCTCATACGTAAGTGGCTCACAGCCGGGACGTCGGAGGAGGGTCAATGGCGAGCAACGGAGGAAGGCACCCCACAGGGTGCGGTCATCTCACCGCTGCTGGCAAACATATACCTCCACTACGTCTTCGATCTGTGGGCGCATCAGTGGCGACGTCGCTATGCCACAGGCAATGTGGTAATGGTCAGATACGCCGATGACATCGTCATCGGGTTCGACAAACGATACGATGCCCGGCGCTTCCGTATAGCCATGCAGCGCAGACTGAGGGAGTTCGGACTCACGGTTCACCCGGAGAAAACCCGTCTGATGGAGTTCGGCCGCTTCGCTGCCGAAAACCGTGCCATCAGGGGAAAAGGCAAACCAGAAACGTTCAACTTCCTCGGGTTCACGCACATCAGCGGGAAAGATCGCAACGGCAGGTTCATGCTGATACGAAAGACCCGCCGGGATCGGATGACGGCAACTCTGAAAGCCATCAAAGACGGTCTGCGAAGGCGCTGGCATTACTCAATCCCCGAACAGGGAAAATGGCTCAGGAGAGTGGTTCAGGGATACCTGAACTATCACTCGGTACCGGGCAACTTCCCCACCATGCAGAAGTTCAGGACACACGTAACAAACCTCTGGCGCCGGGCGCTCAGGCGCAGGAGCCAGAAGGATGATACGACCTGGACGAAAGCAAACAAACTGGCAGCCGCATGGCTACCAAGGGTTCGGGTTCTTCATCCATGGCCTGTGGAGCGGTTCACCGCCAGACACCCGAGGCAGGAGCCCGGTGCGTAAATCGCGCACGCCGGGATCTGTGCGGGGGGTATCCGGTAACGGGTATCCCTACCGCGACAT
>NZ_CAMFKT010000073.1:0-1826 GCF_945957325.1 Enterobacter sp. PL1 | reverse complement strand
GAAGGCTCAGCGTTACCCGTTGGTGTACCTGTTCCGTGGCCTTCAGCCACTCCTCCAACAGGCTGGCTGAAATGCAATGGTGCGCCTTTTTCTGCCGCACAATATCCGAAGTTGGCACTGGCTTATCCTAGTCTGGCATTGCCGAATTTACGCGGTGAGTTCATCCGTGGCTGGGATGACGGGCGCGGTATTGACGCGGGGCGCGAAATTCTGTCTGCTCAGGGTGACGCCATTCGAAATATCGTTGGACACATCTCATGCGTGCGTCGTGGGAGTGGATTTTCAGACCTTAAAGATGGCGCGTTTAGATACGATAGCAACTGGTCTACAAAAATTAAAGGGGATGGGGTCGAAGACGACTGGGGGAGCGTAGTCTCATTTGATGCCAGTCGCGTAGTTCCAACTGCACCAGAAAACCGTCCACGCAGTATCGCATTTAACTTCATCGTGAGGGCCGCATAATGACACAGGCAAAATTAAACAGTGAATTTATTGCCACAGTAGCGGGTGATATTACCGTCTATAACTATGACAACACGACACGGGAATACATTTCATCATCAACAGAATATCTTGCCGTTGGCGTCGGTATCCCGGCATGTTCTTGTTTAGATGCGCCAGTTACACATAAAGCTGGTTATGCAATCTGCCGTTCTGCAGATTTTAACTCATGGGAATATGTGCCAGACCATCGCGGTGAAATCATCTATAGCACCGAAACAGGAGAATCGAAAGAAATCACAGCTCTGGGTGATTACCCTGAAAATACAACCACTATCGCCCCGTTAACGCCATATGATAAATGGGATGGTGAGAAATGGGTGACGGATACTGAGGCACAGCATAGCGCCGCAGTAGAAGCGGCAGAAGCACAGCGCCAGTCACTGATTGATGCAGCAATGGCTTCCATTAGTCTGATTCAGCTGAAATTACAGGCCGGACGTAAACTTACGCAGGCAGAAACAACCAGGCTTAACGCTGTGCTGGATTACATTGACGCGGTGACGGCAACAGATACCAGCACCGCGCCGGATGTCATCTGGCCTGAACTGCCGGAGGTGTAGGCCATTCAATATCTGGCGCACCGGAAGTATCGACCAGTTCCAGTGTGTCCAGATAATCCAGCCACAAATTATATTGCGCCAGTTCCTCACCTTTCAGACGACCAATCGCCGCTTTACCAGGCCATTGCTTACTGTTTATGTATTCGTTGACCTGATTAATCAATTGCTGCTTTTCCAATTCGGCTGCGGCAATTTGTTCCTCATGAGTTGGCGGTGGAATATCAATCCATGCAGGCATTCCGTCGATGACACCTCTGTATTTTCCTTCTGGTGCTTCCTTCATAAATTCGGCGGCAACAGTGTCGTCAATTTCGATTCCATCATCTGGCCATTCGCCGGATTCCTGATAAGCGATTTTAAGCTCCACAGGGAAAAACGCATTTTTATTGGCACTGAAAATATATTTCTGCATTTCTACCGTCCTATCGAAATATAACTGAATCTGTATTGCTGTGAGATATCACTGGTTGCCACACGCCACGCTGAATTACTGATATGTTCAAAATTTACAGACAAAACCTGCGGGGCAGGATTCGACGGGTCTGACTGAACGGCATCAGACATAACACTGACTGAAACCATCGGCTGATTAGGGAATGGTATAGGGAAGTGTCCACTGATAAAGCGGGTCGTGTTTCCTGAAAAAGTGCCAAACTGAACAATATATCCACCTGGTAGCCTGAACCATCCCGAACCAGAAGCGAATGCTCCCATATCCGGTATCTGATTTTCCCCCGTCCCGACATTCCTTTTCGATGCCGT
>NZ_CAMFKT010000072.1:0-2020 GCF_945957325.1 Enterobacter sp. PL1 | reverse complement strand
TAGTTCATTCTGGATCATTTGATTATTGTGTATTGTTTCTTTTCTCGCCATTATAATTCCCCCTTAATATGGGGCTGTCACTCCTACATGATAGCCCCTAAGTTATTATGCTTGTTTGATAATTCTTGTGTAACTATGTCGTGTAGTATTTCGGTTCCATAGTTGATTGAAGTAGGATGTAATCCCAATGTATGAGTACTTTCCAGTATTCCACGCATCAATAATTTGTACTTTCTCTTCTTCGGTGAATCTATTCCAGCTACGTTTATTTTTCGCTTTTGCCATATTCTCTTTTTGTGTAATCCATTGTAGGTTATCCACGTGATTGTTTAGAGGATTACCATCAATATGATCAACAACTAATTTCAATGATTCATCACGTTCAATAAAAGTTTCTGCGATTAGTCGATGAACTTCTACAGTTCTACTATCACCACCTTTGACAGATAGTGTTACTTTGTAGTACCCATTAGATTCCGAAGGGGTTAGCTTTAGTAGTGTTTCTGTCTTAGTATTGAATACATCACCTTCATTACTTACTACATAATATTCATATTTCGTTTCTTTCCATATTTTCATATATAACTTCCATATTACCCGCGTTACTTCCTGTAATCGCGTTTCTACTTATTGTGTGGTTAGTAGACAACCAATTAATTACTTACTGTTTAGTACAATGTACTGATCAATTAAGTAACCTACAGCAGAAGATAGAGTACCTTTTGATACCTTACCTTCATCAATCAATTTTTTTAGTACTTCAACCTGTGAATTAGATAAACGTGCGGTTATTACGTTATCTTTTCTATCCTTAGATTTATTATTCTTCATTTAATTAACTCATGTGATTTGTATACGTATACGTTATTTATCCCAAGCAAAAAAGATAGCCCTTTTAGGGGGCTATACTTTAGCAATATAGGAGAATTATAATGTTACCATCTATTTAGTCTCTGATGGCTGGAGAAATGGAATTATGCTTCGCAGTTCGGCTAGGTGAACATTTTCGATCACTCAGAAAGCCACATCAATATTATAGGACATTTTTTGCGTCTGTCCCAAATATTTTATAGATACCTACATTATACCGTGAAAAAATCACCCGTTCCAAAATTCTTAGGACTTTTTCTTTCGTAATTTATCAGTACTTTTATTTATGTGTTGTCTTACGTGACGTTCTACAAATGGTATCTTTAGTGGAAGTGCTAGTACTGTGAGAATCATAAACATCAATACTAGTATTGTGTAGATTGGGAAAAGAAAGATTTCAATTAATGGCTTTAGCATGTATACGCCTCCTGTATTGTATACATTTATTTATATAAAGAGGCGTAATCATGTGAGTTATTGTAATAGAAGTACTGATATGAACATACCAGGTTGGAACATTTCAATACTATAGCCCCTGAATCTTTTCAGGGGCTATAAGAAGGTAATGTACCTTCAACCGTCGGCAAACGGTAGAGGCGGCAACCTCTACCTTTCACCAACAGGAGTTTTGGCTTGATTGGTATTATATCAAATAGAAGGTTTTTTCACCAAGAAAAATCTCACATCGCCTAATATCAGTCACCCTCACGAATCACTTAACGCAAATCTTTGCTGTGACGCGTTTTGAGAGGCTCTATTACAAACCCACACCAACGCATTACCATATACGAAAAAGCCCCGCATACGAACGTACACGAGGCCAAAATTAAACTTAAAACGTAAAATCTTGTTTTTAAAATAATCAAATACTTATCGGAAAGTTAGATAGTCTGCCTTGCGATTTATGATGGCTTGACTATTCAACGTTATAAATAGTTAGCTTTACTAGTGTTGTTCAAACATAAATACACCCTGCTAATACCATCAAATACTAGCAGGGCAAAAAAATGTATCGTATTTCGCTTACGTCCCATGACAACTATCATCAAAGTACTGCTAACTACTCAACTGATACTACATTATTATTATTGTCAATTTAACTATAGACTACTTTCAAGTGCATCACTATGTACTTTGGAAGTAACGTTAG
>NZ_CAMFKT010000071.1:0-2102 GCF_945957325.1 Enterobacter sp. PL1 | reverse complement strand
CTGACTGGTGCAAAGTTCTATGCGGTAGAGACTATCAACCAGTCTGCTTCCGATCTGGGTATTGAAAATGTGACCAGTTTTAAAGGTGACGACTTCTCACGTTTGATTGAGGGGTAATGACTCCAACTTACTGGTAGTGTTTTATGTTCAGATAATGTCCAATGACTTTGTCATGTAGTTCTCCCTTCAGGCGTGATTCATAAAGCGGCCAGTCATCCGTCATCCATACCACGACCTCAAAGGCCGACAGCAGGCCCGGAAGACGCTCCAGCGTGGCCAGCGTGCGTTCACCGAATACGTGCGCCACAACCGTCCTCCGTATCCTGTCATACGCGTAAAACAACCAGCGCTTGCGTGATTTAGCGCCGACGTAGCCCCACTGTTCATCCATTTCAGCGCAGACAATGACGTCACTGCCCGGTTGTATGCGTGAGTTTACCGACTGCTGCCTGAGAGGCGGTGTAAGTGAACTGTAGCTGCCATGTTTTACGGCAGTGAGAGCAGATATAGCGCTGATGTCCGGCAGTACTTTTACCGTTACGCACCACGCCTTCAGTAGCTGAGCAGGAGGGACAGCTGATGGAGATGGAAGCCACTGGAGCACCTCAAAACCACCATCATACACTAAATCAGCAAGTTGGTAGCATTACCCAGAACTGGACAGAATAGGCTGTATGTCTAACTTCTGGCCACAGATATAATCGAGCCAGCAGTGCTCGCCGCAGCCGAGCGACAGGGCGAAGCCCCGAGTGAGCGAGGAAGCACCATGGAACAGTACTCATAAATTCTGCATACGCTCAATGCCTGCAAAATCACCTCCCATAGGGGTTATCCACTTATCCACTTATCCACGGGGATATTTTTATAAGATCTTTTTAAATAGTTGTTAGATCTTTATTTTTAGAATGCCCACAGGCCTTTATCCATGCGGGTTCCAGAGAGGGATCTGTGACAAAACGCCCTTTCAGTGTGACAAATCACCCTCAAATAGCCGCCATTTCTGTGACAAGTTGCCCTTAACCCTGTGACAAATTGCCCTCAGGAAGCGTTGCTTTTCACAAAGTTATCCATCCCTGTTGACTCTGTTTTATGAAGTGTGACAATCTTAAATTCTGTCACACTTCACATGGACCTGTCATGGCGGAAATAGCGGTTATAAACCATAAAAAACGTAAAAATAGCCCGCGGATTGTCCAGTCAAACGAGCTGACTGAGGCGGCATATAGTCTCTCCAGGGATCAAAAGCGTATGCTGTATCTGTTCGTTGACCAGATCAGAAAATCCGACGGCTCCCTGCAGGAACATGACGGCATCTGCGAAATTCACGTTGCTAAATACGCTGAAACATTCGGGCTGACCTCCGCTGAAGCCAGTAAGGATATACGACAGGCTTTAAAAGGTTTTGCGGGTAAGGAAGTGGTTTTCTATCGCCCTGAAGAGGATGCCGGCGATGAAAAAGGGTATGAATCCTTTCCCTGGTTTATTAAACGTGCGCACAGCCCATCCAGAGGGCTTTACAGCGTACATATCAACCCATATCTGATTCCCTTCTTCATCGGGTTACAGAACCGGTTTACGCAGTTCCGGCTCAGTGAAACAAAAGAGATTACCAATCCGTACGCCATGCGTTTATACGAATCTCTGTGCCAGTACCGTAAACCTGATGGCTCAGGTGTCGTGTCCCTGAAAATCGACTGGATCATGGAACGCTACCAGCTACCTCAAAGTTACCAGCGTATGCCGGACTTTCGCCGCCGTTTCCTGCAGGCAAGTGTTGACGAGATCAACAGCCGGACACCAATGCGCCTTTCTTACATCGAGAAAAAGAAAGGCCGCCAGACGACGCATATCGTATTTTCCTTCCGTGATATAACCTCCATGACGATTGAATAGTTGAGGGTTATCTGTCACAGATTTAAGGGTGGTTCGTCACATTTGATCTGGAAAGTTGAGGGTGATTTGTCACAGTTTTGCTGTTCCCTCCCTGGCATCCTGCGCTTACTCATAGTTTTTTGGCTGTAACCGGTAGTGGAGCCAGAATTGAGGGCAATTTGTCACCCTATCCTGAGGGTAGTTTGTCACACTAGATTTTCCCCCTCTTC
>NZ_CAMFKT010000070.1:0-2163 GCF_945957325.1 Enterobacter sp. PL1 | reverse complement strand
GAAGTGAAACATCTTCGGGTTGTGAGGTTAAGCGACTAAGCGTACACGGTGGATGCCCTGGCAGTCAGAGGCGATGAAGGACGTGCTAATCTGCGAAAAGCGCCGGCGAGGTGATATGAACCTTTGACCCGGCGATGTCCGAATGGGGAAACCCAGTGTGATTCGTCACACTATCGTTAACTGAATACATAGGTTAACGAGGCGAACCGGGGGAACTGAAACATCTAAGTACCCCGAGGAAAAGAAATCAACCGAGATTCCCCCAGTAGCGGCGAGCGAACGGGGAGCAGCCCAGAGTCTGAATCAGCTTGTGTGTTAGTGGAAGCGTCTGGAAAGTCGCACGGTACAGGGTGACAGTCCCGTACACGAAAATGCACAGGTTGTGAACTCGAAGAGTAGGGCGGGACACGTGGTATCCTGTCTGAATATGGGGGGACCATCCTCCAAGGCTAAATACTCCTGACTGACCGATAGTGAACCAGTACCGTGAGGGAAAGGCGAAAAGAACCCCGGCGAGGGGAGTGAAATAGAACCTGAAACCGTGTACGTACAAGCAGTGGGAGCACCTTCGTGGTGTGACTGCGTACCTTTTGTATAATGGGTCAGCGACTTATATTCTGTAGCAAGGTTAACCGTATAGGGGAGCCGAAGGGAAACCGAGTCTTAACTGGGCGTTAAGTTGCAGGGTATAGACCCGAAACCCGGTGATCTAGCCATGGGCAGGTTGAAGGTTGGGTAACACTAACTGGAGGACCGAACCGACTAATGTTGAAAAATTAGCGGATGACTTGTGGCTGGGGGTGAAAGGCCAATCAAACCGGGAGATAGCTGGTTCTCCCCGAAAGCTATTTAGGTAGCGCCTCGTGAACTCATCTTCGGGGGTAGAGCACTGTTTCGGCTAGGGGGCCATCCCGGCTTACCAACCCGATGCAAACTACGAATACCGAAGAATGTTATCACGGGAGACACACGGCGGGTGCTAACGTCCGTCGTGAAGAGGGAAACAACCCAGACCGCCAGCTAAGGTCCCAAAGTCATGGTTAAGTGGGAAACGATGTGGGAAGGCACAGACAGCCAGGATGTTGGCTTAGAAGCAGCCATCATTTAAAGAAAGCGTAATAGCTCACTGGTCGAGTCGGCCTGCGCGGAAGATGTAACGGGGCTAAACCATGCACCGAAGCTGCGGCAGCGACGCTTATGCGTTGTTGGGTAGGGGAGCGTTCTGTAAGCCGTTGAAGGTGTGCTGTGAGGCATGCTGGAGGTATCAGAAGTGCGAATGCTGACATAAGTAACGATAAAGCGGGTGAAAAGCCCGCTCGCCGGAAGACCAAGGGTTCCTGTCCAACGTTAATCGGGGCAGGGTGAGTCGACCCCTAAGGCGAGGCCGAAAGGCGTAGTCGATGGGAAACAGGTTAATATTCCTGTACTTGGTGTTACTGCGAAGGGGGGACGGAGAAGGCTATGTTAGCCGGGCGACGGTTGTCCCGGTTTAAGCATGTAGGCGGAGGTTCCAGGTAAATCCGGTACCTTATTAACGCTGAGGTGTGATGACGAGGCACTACGGTGCTGAAGTAACAAATGCCCTGCTTCCAGGAAAAGCCTCTAAGCATCAGGTAACATCAAATCGTACCCCAAACCGACACAGGTGGTCAGGTAGAGAATACCAAGGCGCTTGAGAGAACTCGGGTGAAGGAACTAGGCAAAATGGTGCCGTAACTTCGGGAGAAGGCACGCTGATATGTAGGTGAAGCCCCTGCGGGTGGAGCTGAAATCAGTCGAAGATACCAGCTGGCTGCAACTGTTTATTAAAAACACAGCACTGTGCAAACACGAAAGTGGACGTATACGGTGTGACGCCTGCCCGGTGCCGGAAGGTTAATTGATGGGGTTAGCGGCAACGCGAAGCTCTTGATCGAAGCCCCGGTAAACGGCGGCCGTAACTATAACGGTCCTAAGGTAGCGAAATTCCTTGTCGGGTAAGTTCCGACCTGCACGAATGGCGTAATGATGGCCAGGCTGTCTCCACCCGAGACTCAGTGAAATTGAACTCGCTGTGAAGATGCAGTGTACCCGCGGCAAGACGGAAAGACCCCGTGAACCTTTACTATAGCTTGACACTGAACACTGGTCCTTGATGTGTAGGATAGGTGGGAGGCTTTGAAG
>NZ_CAMFKT010000069.1:0-2234 GCF_945957325.1 Enterobacter sp. PL1 | reverse complement strand
GGGGTCGGTTCCGGCTGAGGGCGAAATGACACCCTAAGCTTTCGGTTCCTTGGGCCAAAGATATTCGCCAGTCAGTAGAATGTGCGCCCAGCCCAATGGGGATATGTGGGGAAGAAATTCAGGGGGAACATCCAACCCTTCGTTCCGCCGCTCCGTGACGGCATGACCAAGATGGACGGTATTCCAGTAAATGATCACCGCAGTCAATAAATTGAGCCCAGCGATTCGGTAGTGCTGCCCCTCTGTCGTGCGATCGCGAATTTCCCCCTGCCTCCCGATACGGAGCGCATTTTTGAGCGCATGGTGGGCCTCTCCCTTGTTAAGACCGATCTGAGCACGCCGCTGCATGTCCGTATCCAGGATCCACTCAATAATGAAAAGGGTCCGTTCAATACGACCAACTTCACGAAGCGCAACTGCAAGGTTGTTTTGTCGTGGGTAAGAAGCGAGCTTGCGCAGGAGTTGGCTGGGCCTGATTTTGCCAGCGGTCATCGTCGCGGCACAACGGAAAATATCAGGCCAGTTCGCAACGATAAGATCCTCCCGGGCTTTTCCACCTACCAACTTGCGTAACTCCCTGGGGGTCGTATCGGGATTAAATACGTACAACCGCTTCGATGGCAGATCCCTGATTCGCAGAACGAGATTGTAGCCGAGCAGGCTACTGGCTCCGAACAAATGGTCGGTGAATCCTGCTGTATCGGCATACTGTTCGCGAACATGGCGACCGACCTCGTTCATCAGTAGTCCATCGAGAATATACGGTGCCTCGCTCACGGTCGCCGGGATCGACTGACAAGCGAATGGCGCGAACTGGTCGCTTACGTGAGTATACGCTTTGAGGCCGGGAACAGAACCATATTTGGCATTGACCATGTTCATGGCTTCGCCATGCCGCGCTGTCGGGAAAAACTGACCATCGCTCGATGCTGACGTGCCCATCCCCCAGACGCGTGACATCGGCAGTTTACCCTGCGCGGCCACCACAATTGCCAATGCCTGGTTCATGGCTTCGCTTTCAACATGCCAGCGGGCAAGGCGTGAGAGCTGCCAGTAATCATGCGTGTTTGTAGCTTCCGCCATCTTACGCAGGCCCAGATTGAGCCCTTCAGCGAGCAGGACGTTGAGCAGACCGATCCGGTCGCGACATGGAGCCCCGGTTCTCAGATGGGTAAACGCATCTGTGAAACCAAGGGCTGCATCAACTTCAAGCAGCATGTCGGTAATCCGAACGGACGGCATTCGGCGATACAGATCCAGTATGAGTGCCTCGGCACCATCCGGCACGTCTGCTGTCAACCTGTCGATCCGCAACGTTCCATCTTCTATGCTACCGTGCGGAATAGTGCCGTTACGGGCAGCCCGGGCCAGCCGCTTAAGAGCGATCGTGAGTCGCGCCTTTCTGTCTGCCAGCCAATCCTGTGGGTTGGAAGGCACGGCCAGTTTTGCATTTTCCTGCGCCGCGATCATCGGCACCAGTACCTGCTTGAGGTCACCATAGCGGCGCGAATGAGCGAGCCAGACATCTCCGGAACGAAAAGCATCCCGGAGGTGAAAGAGTACCGCCACTTCCCAAAGACGGGTATCTCCTTTTTCCTGAGCTCGTAAATGACGGTTCCATTTGGAGCTGGGCCGCAGGAAACGCCTTTCTGGCGATGCAACACCTTTCATCTCTCCGATCGACAAAGCTGCTGCTACCAATGGTCCGGCGACCGGCGCGGCTTCGAGCTTCAGACAGCGCAACATGCGGGGCGCATAACGACGAAAGCGATGGTATCCCTGCCCGACATATGCAAGAGGCTCATCGGCTAGCGTGTTGCTGAGTTGAGTCCCTGTCGCTACCAGTTGAGCGAGCCGGTCCCATGCAACCGAACTGGCGACAGCCATCTCCAGCGGGGTTCCGTCACTGCGGGCCTCAAGCAACGAAGCTCCCAGCGCGGTGAAGGTACGGATCGTATCCGTGAGTGTGGCTTTAGAGCCGGAAATTGTTTCGTCATGCTGGCGCTTCGCTTCCCGCCAGGTTTTTCCTACGATCCTGTCATGGGTTTCGACTATGGCATCAGCAATCGCCGCTTCCCACTCCACAACACAGACGGCAAGGATCGCCCAGCGGCGGTCCGAAGTGATGTCACGCAAACCGTCGGTGAAGTAGCGTTCACCCTGCCGACGCAGCCGGGCAATGCGATGGGCAGGTATGCTGGCCAAAGCACTATGATTGATATTCAGGGTACGCA
>NZ_CAMFKT010000068.1:0-2324 GCF_945957325.1 Enterobacter sp. PL1 | reverse complement strand
CATTGAGCGACATAACCTGAATCTGAGGCAGCATCTGGCAAGGCTGGGCAGGAAGTCACTGTCGTTCTCAAAATCGGTGGAGCTGCATGACAAGGTCATCGGGCATTATCTGAACATAAAACACTATCAATAAGTTGGAGTCATTACCATGGTGTCACTACGATTTACTGATGTGGTCGAAAATCTTTAAAAGCGAACCCCCGGACGTCACCCCTCCGGGGCCGTTCTGCTGTGCTGCGCATCGAGCCGCTACGCGTCTCGCCCCGCTCACGCGGGCAGCTGCCACTGACGCCTCCGGCCTGCGGCCTCCGCGCTCCGCTTGGCAACCCCTTCCCCTGCTGCCGCTCATTTCCCTTTCAGCCTCCTATCATGATTCGTCTCCTGCATTATCCGTGGATTGTGCAGCTCAGTGGGGCGCTGGCCGTGACGGTGCGGTGTCCCCCGTAACCGGCCGCGCGGCGGCCGCTAACTCGCAGTACGGCGCCGCGACCCGCAGGCGGGCCGCCGTACCCGCGCGCAGGCGCGCGGCGCCCACTGCGCACCCCCGTGGGGGACGTGCGGCAGCTACGTGACGGCGGGCTGGGTTATGGCTTAGCAGGGAGGGGGATTGGCCTGTTGCTCCGGTCAGTCCCGCAGTTTCCGGCGATTTGCGGCCGGTGTCCGGTGGAGTCCGGCGCGGTCGCCTTCCATGCCCTGACGGGCATAAAAACAGGTAAATAAATTCCGTACTTGTATTGACTTTTAAGGCGTAATCACCGATAATTAAATCATCGGGAGGCAATACCGCCACCCGAAAAATTGCCGGTATCGGCGCTTACAGGAGTCGTCATGCACTTTACTAACTTCCTTCAGCGTTACTTCGATATAGAGATTGAACATACCTTTGACCCTACCATTCAGGGCAGCAACGAAACGGGTAAAGACGTCACTAAAATCTGGATCTATGAGAAGGGCGAGGATAGCGAACCGCTGCTTACTCTGACAGAAGCATGGTGGTATACCGAGACAAAAACGGCTGGTAACTGGCTTATCGGCAACGTGTATTCAACGCTTGAGCATGGGCGTGAAATTCATGAAAGCGAATTTCGTAAACTGGTAACAGCTGGCAAGGTGATATCAGCATGAGTAAGGGGAAAAGTTTCACGTTACCCCGGCTCAGGTCAATCTCCTGGACGCGCAAAACCTCTAATTAAATCATCGGGTGGCAATACCGCCGCCCGAACAATCGCCGGTATCGGCAACCATTAAGGAGTTCACATGTATCACTATCTCGTTTTTGTCCCTCTCGCATTAATTATTAGCGCCGCTGCGCTTGCCCTGCCCTGGTTTATCGTTCGTGCGGGATACAGGGATCTGGTGCAGATCACCTGCGCCTGCGTCTCTATTCTGGGCCTGTGTGCGGCGACAGGGGTTTTCAGCTACTTCGATAATAAGCCGCTTGCGTTTCTGTACGGTTGCGGCGCGCTGGCGTGCTTTTTGTACGCGGTAGACTGCGCGATACCGTTGTATATCGGGTCCGCTTGGAAAAAGGAAATTATCCTACGTTAAGCGTTTTAAGCTAACGGGTGATTTCGTTCCATTGAGCGCGAACCCCTGACCGTAAGGGATGTACGAAATGATCCGGCTGTCCGTTAATGGTTTTGCTTACTTTCGGACATGTTGTCTACATGCTGTACGTAATCGTTCGGTTTCGGACGTTTAAGTCACATGCACGTTAACTGTCGGTATTCATCGCCTCACTAGTACTACTCTGCTAGTTCATCATGTTCTTCGAGAGCATATTCAAAATCGGCAACAAGCAAGAAATTTTCTATCCTATAAGCCTGATTTAACTTAATTCGTTGGTATCTTTCGTTCAATAATCGCCATGCTGTTTTCCGTAGTACCATCGGTACGGATTCATCTTTTAAAGTACGCATGAGCACAGAACAGGTTGTCAGAAAAGCAGCGTCCTTACGTTTTCGGTAATACGCATCAGTCGAACAAACCGCAATGATCTCGATTGATTCAGGGTGATGACAGATAGCATTAACCGTAGTTTGTTCATGTATCTGTACCTTGAGTTCAGCCTGAATTTTTGATTGATGATACATAGCCTTGAGATAGCTAAACATGATTTCCCCATCAAACAGTAAGTCGTGTCAATTCCTAGAGTTAACACATTTCTGATCATGACTCACACGTTACGTTCAGTCGGTAGCCATCTGTGCAAAAAATGCGCTTAGCGTAGGATAATTTCCTTTTTCCAAGCGGACCCCTGTTTCATGGAGAGGAGCAATTTGTCTCAGCCGATGCCGGCTACCAAGGAGCGCCACAGCGCGAGG
>NZ_CAMFKT010000067.1:0-2936 GCF_945957325.1 Enterobacter sp. PL1 | reverse complement strand
CGTATTTTATGATTACTGTAATAGCGCCCCCATAAAAAATGAGGGCGGCACAGAAATTACTAATAATTTATCGTTGACCTTCGCATTGCATCTGACGTTTTGATAACCATACAATCATCAATACATCGATTGGTCTCAGAAATTATAACGTTGTTAGATAGTTTGAAATTAAATCCTTTCATAATTCTGATCTCTTCAGCCATACCTTTGAGCGCCCAGGGCGCTGCTAATGAAATATTCCCAAACTCATCATATCTCTGTGTTTTTGTAAAGGCATTGTAAGCAGGATCTGTGAGATCGAACATTAATTTTCCTGTGTAATTCTTAGGTATTTTATTAGTTATTTCCGCAGCAAGTGCCTGAATTTCAGAGCGTTGAGGAATAATAAATCCATTTATAATATTATACTGAGCTATTATCATAATTGTTAAAGTGATAAGAGGCCAGACAAATGCTTGCTTAAAAATTCTACTGACAAGGCTATTTATGCCAATGAGAAATAGAGTTGATATAATAAGTTCTAAGGCCACTAACGAGCGGAATGCTGCCCAATTCTCTTTTGTCGCTAAATTTGGAGCGTAGGAACCTATCCCGATCGCTATGACTATGAACGTTTTCCATCTGCCTGATTTTCCCACTAAAATAGTGTATAAGCCGATTAAAATTGCAAGCGAGGAGAACCAAGAATATATTTTTACTGGTTGTATGTTATAGTTATTTACAGCGTTTATTAGTGATTCATTTATGAACCATTTCATCTTTCCACCGATATCTGCGGTTAACTCGGATCTCGATAATGATTCCCCATATAGCCAGACAGGAAGTACTTTTGACATTATAAAACTGCCTGCAACACCGATAACTAAAATGATAAAACATGTCGCAACTTTTTTCACAGTTAAACTACTTTCTTTTTTTATACAACTATCAAGCATAAAAAAGAATAAGAATGTAATTGCTGTCGGTTGATATATTGCAAATGCCACCCATAAAACAACAATGGATGCTAATTTTTCTGGCAATGACGATCGCTGCTTCGAATGTGGGAAACATTTATTATAACTAATACCTGCCAGCAATACTGAAATAGTGAAAGGGAAACATGTTGCCCATGAAGCATAAACTTGAAACGCAGGGAGTAAGCAAATTAACAGCGGAAATATTACTTTGAATACGGGGTTATCAAATATTTTTCTGCTGTCTATGAAGTTGTAAATAAAACTACTTAAGACAACCAGACTTAATATATTAAAAAGACGCAAATACGAAAATGAAGAAATATCATTAATTAACATTTGTCCATAGTAACGGAACACAGCATAAACGGGACGACCAGATTGAACATCCCACTGAAACGAAGAACCGTTTCTTGTTATAGCATCAAAGAATGTTGACCAGTCGTCTGAAAATGCATATGAAAAGAAAATTACCGGTGAAAATGTTAACATAATCAGAAAGAAATAAAAAATGTAAACGTTTTTTTTATTTCCCTCTGCTAAAGAATTGATCAGGTTTTGCATATTATTTTCCATTGCTATCATTACCTACGCTTTCATCAATGAAATATTTAGGTCTATTTTTCGTCTCTATATAAATTTTCCCGACATATTCTCCTATAATACCTAAAGAAAGCATTTGCACACCGCCAAGAAAGAATATAGCGATCATGACTGATGTCCATCCCTCAACTGTAGTACCTGTTGTTTTTTGAATTAAAGCATAAATCGCAGCGATGGTAGATATGATGCAAGTTATAAAACCTGTCATAGCTATAATTCGTAACGGTGTAACTGATAATGAGGTAATTCCCTCGAGAGCCAGCGCAAGCATTTTTTTTATTGGATATTTTGATTCACCTGCAATTCTTTCTTCACGGCTATATTGCACCTCGATCGAGGGGTATCCCACAAGAGGCACTAATCCACGTAAATATATATTTTGCTCTTTATATTGTTTAAGAGCCTCCAACGCACGATTACTTAATAATCGATAATCTGCATGATTTGGAGTTTGATTTACACCCATGTGGGACATTATTGCGTAAAATGCATTAGCTGTTGTACGTTTAAAAAAAGTGTCACTGTCTCGATTACATCTTACGCCGTATACTATGTCATATCCCTGGCTGTAAGCGTCAATCATTTTTTCGATGCAATTTACATCATCTTGTAGATCCGCATCGATGCTAATGGTTACGTCTGTATCGACCGAGCGTAACCCTGCCATTAAGGCAATTTGATGTCCTTTATTTCTTGATAATTTTATTCCTCGCACATAGTGATAAGCGGTCGAGGCATCTTTAATTTGTGCCCAAGTATTGTCACGACTACCATCATCGACAAACAAAAGATAACTATTGTTGTTAATTTTATTTCTGGCTATCAATGAATTTAGTACATTCGAAAGCTTTTCGAGACAGAAAGGAAAAGCCTCTTGTTCATTATAGCAAGGTACCACAATAGCTAAAGAAGGAGTGCTTTTTATATCAGTTGAGGTTGTCATTTCATCGCCCAGAACTTGTTTAAAATAAAACCTGTGATAGTGTATGTGAACATCCCAAGGATTTGTGCTGAATATATTTTTTCTGGCATAAAAACGAAAAATATTTTTATGACAATGATATTTGCCACATAACAAATGAAGCAAACACATAAAAATTTTATTAGTCTATTGATGCTAATTGGTTGCGTAAATGTAAATATTGTGTTTGCTATGAAGCTGAAAACAATACCTACAACATAACCCATCGCATTGGACAGATAAATGCCAAGACCCAAATGCATTAGCAGGAAAATTACAACTGCCGTAATTAGTGTATTGACTATCCCAACTAACCCATATTTCATTAGTTGCCATAATGGGCCTGAACTTGGCATTATATACTCCGCTAGCGTTCCAATTGGATGTTAAAGGCGGCAGCATTCTAACAAACTACA
>NZ_CAMFKT010000066.1:0-3029 GCF_945957325.1 Enterobacter sp. PL1 | reverse complement strand
TGGTGTTGCAACCATTTGTCTGCACCATAATCACCATTTTCATAAGCGATCTGAGTTATTCTCTTTAATTGCATTACTTTCTCTCGGACAGATTGCAGTCTAATTCTATCTACTGAGTTAATGTCCGGTGTTTCATTATCACATTCAATAAGATGATTAATTTTTGCACAAGGCTTGATTAAATAGTTATGTACACAGTAACCAAATTCAGTTAAGTGTATTGCACCTTGATTAAGGTTATCAAAATCAATTGTCAATTCATTTGTGGGTATTGACTCCCTTTGACAGTAATTACTCCTATTCAATTTAATAGCTTTGATTTTATCTAACATATCTTCTTCTGACACATGGTTATAAACTCTGTTCTGATTCGCATTGATACGACCAGACCATTTAGCTATATCCAGTTCAGACATTTCACCATAATGGGCTATTGTGTTTAAAAGGTGCCGTGGCTGGTGTGAGCGAATAAGTAGTGGTTTACCTTCATCATCATAATACCCATATCGGGAAAATATATTTTTATAATTCATCTCATAGCTTTTTTTTCTTTGTATGTCACTGAAAAAGAAACTTTTAGTAGGTTTGTAAAATGTGAAAATTGAAGTCATTCTTGATAAAGAAAATTGATCAGTATTGAGCAAGCATAAAGCATTACTAAATTTTATGGATTTTTCTTTATCATACCATGGAAAATCTCTGCTAAAATTAGAACTAATAATTTCCCACAAATTACTCAATGAATAGTTGTAATCATTGTGGTTTAAGAAACTTTTCCCACCATCCAAACTCGTTCTTTTAATTTTTAAAACACATGATTTATGATCAAATAAATTATACCCCAGTGCATGGCAAACTTGTACAACGGTCAATTTAGCTTTTTCATCAACTGTTGGGCAAAGCTCATGTCGGTAAAATTTATCCGGGTACTTTTCGCACCAGTGAGCAAGTGCTCTTGCATTTTGTGATAAGGAAAGTAATCTTCTAATCGCTTTCTTTGCAACTGGTATCATAACCCGTGGAATCCATTTGATATTAGGGCCATACCCTTTTACCGAATAAAATCTCAAACCATATCTTTCGATACCCTTGCCATCTATTTGTGTAATCTCACAATCAGCAGGTAAGGCTAAAATTTCAGAAATTCTGCTCGGACAACAAAGTAGAAGTGCAAATACTGAACTGGTGAACTTATCCCTTGGACTCAGTAACTCATCATTTTGAGAAAAAATATCAGCAATAGCGAGCAATGCTTCTTCATCTGGTAACTTATCGCTTCGGTGATAATCCTCAATCTCAGGAAGATAATTGTTTTTGACTTTCTGTTTTACATGGTTTTTCCATGAGATATATCCTGACTTCACAAGATTATGTTCACACAGAAACTTTGATATTTTTTCAAGCTGTATTCCACATTTAGCCAAAACGTTACCTTCAAAATATTTACTCCCGATCTGCATTGCCTCATCGAAAACAACGGCTGTAACATTATAAATGAGACCAGTGTTCTGAACCTGCAAAAGGGCCTGTTCGAGACATCGCAAGGCCATCATAATAACCCCATAATTTTTCAATGGTTTCAATGTGTGTTGATATCTGATATATGCTTTCGCAAAATTGATATAATCTTCGTGCATTGCATCAATGGAATCAAAGATTTTATTTCCAATCCCTATTTTTCTAAATGTGACATATCCTTTCCAGGCATACTGCTCCCAATCCTGAGTTTGGTTTAGTCCGGACAGTTGATAGCGACAAAATTTTATGAACTCATTATAATTTTCTTCTACAAGAATATGTTTTTTTGATTTGAACAAAATAATATTATTCATAGTTGATTCACCTCACTGCGATCAATCGGAATAAAAAACATACATTGATTGCAAGGAAATCCTGAATTCTGACTCTGGCATCTACTTGAAGAAAAAAATTTGAAATGACTACTCTTTTTCGATTTGATTCCGTTCATAAAAATATCAGCGACAAATGACAATTGTTCTGAAACAGCGGAATCAATCCTTTCAACACTGTCAGCATGATTTTTAATATAAATCCCCGCACTTGAAGTAGATGAATGATCCAATAATTCAGCTATAGTATTAACATTATGCCCATTCTTAGCCAGCATAGTTGCTATTGTATAACGAAGCCTACGAGGAGTAATATTTAGTATCGAACCGGTACGGTTGGATATTACATTCCCATTATTAACAATACTTTTCAATGCTACATTAGCAATTGTAGGCTTCGCATATAATTTATTATATTCCAGAAGTATTGAACCTGTTATGGATAAATCTGAGAGTTTTTCCTCATTTAAGAAAACAGGAACTTCTCGTTTAGAATAATCATCAAGAGTTTTTCCAAGAGCTTGCTCAACAAGTTTCACTGATTGATTAGCTTGCAATTGAACAATTGATGCAACCTCTGATATTATTGCAAGTTCTCGATATCGTAGTTCTTTACCCCGTTGTTTTACTCGTGGCACTGAAATTACATATTCTACTTTGCCATTATCTAAGTTCTTTTGAAGAAGGTCTTTATATTTCAACATAACTAACTGCTGAGGTCTTCTACCTGTAAGACTGATCAATAGTGATATTGCATAATGTGGCAGTGACAGTTCACCTTTTCTATATGCATGATTCATAGCCTTAATCAAAGAAGTATGTTCTTCTTTATTTAATGGTCCCTCTGTTGGATCATCTTGAAGCACAGACTGACCAGATTTTTTTATTTTTAGGTCCAAATGCTTTAACAGTTCTACAGCACTTTCATCTATTCCCGTATATCCTAACTCAAACCATTTAATCAAAAATGGTCGTAAAACGCGAAATGATGCTGGGGCTTTTGATAATTTCTTATTTTGATATTCAATTAGAACCTTATCATCAATATGAGTAGGAGATAGTTTACGGATAAGACTCTCCATATTTCTAACAATATTTTTCACATACAAATAGCTGTTGCTATTAAAATAATATTGTACTGTATATACAAACCCACAAACCAAATTTTCGTTCATAGCA
>NZ_CAMFKT010000065.1:0-3029 GCF_945957325.1 Enterobacter sp. PL1 | reverse complement strand
GAGCTGGACTTTATCGATAAAGTCTTCTTCGTGGTCGACAGGAAAGACCTCGATTACCAGACCATGAAGGAGTATCAGCGCTTCTCTCCGGACAGTGTCAATGGTTCGGATAATACAGCAGGCCTCAGAAGAAACCTGGATAAAGACGATAACAAAATCATCGTCACAACCATTCAGAAACTCAATAACCTGATGAAATCTGAAGCTGACCTGCCCGTCTACCAACAGCAGGTGGTGTTTATCTTTGATGAGTGTCACCGCAGCCAGTTTGGTGAGGCCCAGAAAAACCTCAAAAAGAAATTCAGACGCTTTTATCAGTTTGGTTTTACCGGTACGCCTATTTTCCCGGAAAATGCACTGGGGGCAGAAACCACCGCCAGCGTCTTCGGGCGTGAATTACATTCTTACGTCATTACTGATGCGATTCGTGATGAAAAAGTGCTGAAGTTTAAGGTGGACTATAACGATGTCCGCCCACAGTTTAAGTCTCTTGAAACGGAAACTGATGAGAAAAAACTCAGCGCGGCTGAAAACCACCAGGCCTTTCTGCACCCACTACGTATCCAGGAAATAACGCAATACATTATCAATAACTTCCGTCAGAAAACACACCGAACCTTCCCGGGAGCTAAGGGCTTTAACGCCATGTTAGCAGTTAGCAGCGTGGAAGTGGCAAAAGCTTATTACACGACGTTTAAAATGCTACAGGAAGAAGCGGAGAAGAAATCTGGCAGCTATAAACGCCTTCGGGTTGCAACCATCTTCTCCTTTGCTGCAAATGAAGAGCAAAGCGCCATTGGTGATATTACTGACGAAAGCTTTGATACCAGCGCAATGAACAGCAGCGCAAAGGAATTCCTGGATTCAGCCATTGATGACTATAACAACCACTTTAAAACCAATTTCAGTACCGACAGTAACGGCTTCCAGAACTACTACCGCGATTTAGCTCAACGAGTGAAAAATCAGGATATCGACCTTCTCATCGTGGTGGGAATGTTCTTAACCGGCTTTGATGCCCCGACGCTCAATACTCTGTTCGTTGACAAAAACCTGCGTTATCACGGTCTGATGCAGGCATTCTCACGCACCAACCGTATCTATGATGCAACCAAAACCTTCGGCAATATCGTGACTTTCAGGGACCTGGAGCGTCCGACCATTGATGCCATCACACTTTTTGGCGACAAAAACACCAAGAATGTGGTGCTGGAAAAAAGCTACGAAGAGTACATGCAGGGCTTTACCGATGCGGCAACCGGTGAGGCTAAACGAGGTTTTATGGCTGTTGTTTCGGAGCTGGAGCAGCGCTTCCCTGACCCTGCCAGTATCGACAGTGAAAAAGAGAAAAAAGCCTTCGTCAAACTGTTTAGTGAATATCTGCGGGCAGAAAACATCCTTCAAAACTATGATGAATTTGCCACGCTGAAAGCCCTGCAGAAGGTTGATATTAGTGACCCGGAAGCGATAGAAACCTTTAAAGCAGAGCACTATGTGGATGATGAAAAATTTGCTGAATTACAAACCATTCGTCTCCCGGCAGAGCGTAAAGTTCAGGACTATCGCTCAGCATACAATGATATCCGGGACTGGCAGCGACGCGAAAAAGCAGCAAACGACAGGGATAAATCAACCACAGACTGGGATGACGTGGTGTTTGAAATTGACCTGCTCAAGTCGCAGGAAATTAACCTGGACTACATTCTTGGCCTGATTTTCGACCACAACAGAGAGAAAAAAGGTAAAGAAGCCCTGACTGAAGAGGTCAGACGCTTAATCCGCTCAAGTCTGGGCAACCGTGCCAAAGAAGGTCTGATTGTTGACTTTATTCAGCAAACTAACCTTGATGACATGCCGGACAAGGCCAGTATCATTGATGCATTCTTTACCTATGCTCAGCGTGAACAGCAACGGGAAGCAGAGGCGTTGATTAAGGAAGAAAACCTCAATGAAGAGGCTGCAAGGCGCTATATCCGCACATCACTCAAACGGGAGTATGCTACCGAAAATGGCACTGAGCTAAATGAGACGCTACCAAAGCTCAGTCCGCTGAATCCTCAGTACAAAACGAAAAAGCAGACCGTATTCCAGAAAATTGGGGCGTTTATCGAAAAATTTAAAGGGGTTGGAGGGCACCTCTAGATGCCAGATAACAGAGCAATGCGCTACCGCAATTTATAGGTAAGATTGTATCTTTTAACCTGCATCAGACCTGTTATGATCGATGAAGCGCTGGTTAATGTTAATGCTAACTGGATGGATTTTAAACGCATATTCAAATGATTAGCGCCCAGAACTTACAGAAACCAGTGCTTTATTTTGGATGGTAAAGTGCTGAACGGACGTATCACAGGAGAATGCTTATGAGCGTAACTATAAAAGACGATCGACTCAGGACTATCGCGACCTTTGATGGCAAGACCTTGAAAGATGATCGACTCAGGACCATCGCAACGTTTGACGGTAAAACCCTGAAAGACGACCGGCTCAGAACCATCGCAACTTTTGACGGTAAAACCCTGAAAGACGACCGACTCCGCACCATCGCTACCTTTGATGGAAAGACCCTGAAAGACGATCGACTCCGCACCATCGCAACATTTGATGGTAAAACACTTAAAGACGACCGACTCAGAACTATCGCGACAGTTAATGGTAATGTCAGTATTGTTGTTTTGGCGTTTGCTGCTCGGCTATTTTAGGGCTAAGAGCCTATCTCAACAGAGATTAATACTTTACCCAAAAGATATAATATCAGTATCTAAAAGCCTGCACCGTCTGATTTTTAGTCATTGAATCGCGAGAACGGGAGATAATTTCTCTTCTATGGGCATAGGCTCATAATGGTAGGATTCTGGTAGCTTCGAAACGCCGTATTTAAGCAATACTTAAGTCATGAAGAACCAAACTTAAACATTTTTCTCAAGGTAAACCAGTAAAAAACTGTTAGTGCTGATGGATCGTTTGGGCTCTTTTAAAGGGATTGAAAATCCCCGTGTCCTTGGTTCGATTCCGAGTCCGGGCACCAC
>NZ_CAMFKT010000064.1:0-3239 GCF_945957325.1 Enterobacter sp. PL1 | reverse complement strand
ATTTATCAGAATAATGAAATGGGTTTTTATATTGAAAGAGACTGGTTCTTAAAAACCAGCCTGATGCTTATTGACTCTGACGTCCGGTTCAAAGTAAAAAACTTCACTTCAGAGGAGGTCGGTAAGATACAACAACAATGGTCTGAAATAAAATCCTGCATCAAGGAGACCTTTATTCTTATCAGGCGATTCGGCATCAATCCACAGTCTTTGATATCTAAAAATGCAGTCATTCCTGTGGTCTACTGGCTTTACAAAAAGCAAACCAGTGGACATCCATTATATACAACGATTAATCTCCTGAATAAAAACCACAATGAACGCTCAGTAATTAGCCAGTGGTTTTACATGGTACTTCTGAAAGGAATCTTTGGAAGCCAGGCGGATGCGCTACTCACAAGCATCAGAGACGTAATGAAGAATAGTCTTTCAGATGTTCATTTTCCTCTTGAGAAAATTATTGACAGATATAAAGGCTCGAATAAAGACCTCAGATTTGACGACGAATACATCGAAAGCCTTCTCAATATCAGATATGGCGAAGGTCGTTGCCGCGCACTATTGCATCTTCTGTTCCCTGAAATGAATCCGACCGAGGTGTTTCATATTGATCACCTTCACCCAAGAAATCATTTTTCAAAGAAATATCTTGAAAAACTAGATTATATTGCGAATTCACCTGAGAAGCTCAGCTTTTATGAAAATCCGGAATACTGGGACACCATACCGAATCTTCATTTACTGAATCACTCTCAGAATATAAGTAAACAGGATACTTCCCTGAAACAATGGCTATCTCAGCCATCAAACAACTATTCGCCATCAATGCTGTTAGTTTCAGATGAAAATATTGAGTTCAGTCGCTTCCCGGAATTCTACAATGAGCGAAGAAACGCCCTGAAGCAAAGACTACTGAGTCGGGTGTTTCTTACAACAAAAATAGATTCATCACCATCCACAATGGATACGGATGAAGAAATTCTCACTGACTGATCTTAAGCCCCGAAAGTGTTGGGGCCTCAGTATTTATTGTCAGCACAACGTTTCTACTGGCCTGACTGAAAGAGTGTTGGCTACACAACCGGGCAAACGAACTCTCAGTGCAACGTATGACATACAAAGCCTGTCATCAATATGAAATTGCGATAAAATCGGGCCAATAACAGTACTTAAGAATCATACAACAGGATACAAAATGACAAGCCTTCAGCAGCGTGCAGAGCTACACCGCCAAATCTGGGCCATTGCCAATGATGTCAGAGGCTCCGTAGATGGGTGGGATTTTAAACAGTATGTACTCGGTGCACTTTTCTACCGCTTCATCAGTGAGAATTTTTCCAGCTACATGGAAGCAGGGGATGAGAGCATACATTATGCAGCACTTGATGACAGCATCATTACCGATGACATCAAAGACGATGCCATCAGGACTAAAGGCTATTTCATCTACCCGAGCCAGCTGTTCTGCAACGTTGCAGCTAAAGCTAACACCAACGACAGGCTGAATGCTGATTTAAACAGTATCTTCGTCGCTATTGAAAGCTCTGCCTACGGCTATCCGTCTGAGGCCGATATCAAAGGTCTCTTTGCCGATTTCGATACGACCAGCAATCGACTGGGGAACACAGTCAAAGACAAAAACACCCGTCTTGCCGCCGTTCTCAAAGGCGTTGAGGGGCTAAAACTGGGGAATTTTAACGAGCACCAGATTGACCTGTTTGGTGATGCCTACGAGTTCCTGATTTCTAACTATGCGGCAAATGCCGGTAAGTCTGGAGGGGAGTTCTTCACACCTCAGCACGTCTCTAAGTTGATTGCTCAGCTTGCGATGCACGGTCAGACTCACGTCAACAAAATCTATGACCCTGCTGCAGGCTCGGGCTCACTGCTGCTTCAGGCGAAGAAGCACTTTGATAACCATATCATTGAAGACGGTTTTTATGGTCAGGAGATAAATCATACAACCTTTAACCTGGCGCGTATGAACATGTTCCTGCACAACATCAACTACGACAAATTCGATATCAGGTTGGGCAATACCCTGACTGAACCACACTTTGGCGACGAAAAGCCGTTTGATGCGATTGTTTCGAACCCGCCATATTCGGTGAAATGGATTGGCAGTGACGATCCGACGCTGATTAACGATGAGCGTTTTGCTCCGGCAGGTGTGCTGGCACCAAAATCAAAAGCTGACTTTGCGTTTGTGCTTCATGCGCTTAACTACCTGTCCGCCAAAGGCCGCGCGGCGATTGTCTGCTTCCCAGGTATTTTCTACCGTGGAGGTGCTGAGCAAAAAATCCGTCAGTATCTGGTCGATAACAACTATGTTGAGACGGTGATTTCACTCGCACCAAACCTGTTCTTCGGCACCACCATTGCGGTGAATATTTTGGTGCTGTCAAAGCACAAAACCGATACCAACGTGCAGTTTATTGATGCCAGTGAGCTGTTTAAAAAAGAAACTAATAACAACATCCTGACTGATGACCATATCAGACAGATTATGAGTGTGTTCGACAGCAAAGCAGATACTGACCATCTGGCAAAAACGGTTCCTTATGAAACTGTGGCGTCTAATGACTATAACCTGTCGGTTAGCAGCTATGTGGCAGCCAAAGATACCCGCGAAATTGTCAATATCACTGAACTGAATGCCGAGCTGAAAACCACCGTCAGCAAAATCGACCAGTTACGCCAGGACATTGACGCGATTGTGGCAGAAATTGAAGGCAGTGAGGTACAGGCATGAGCGGGCTGAGTTATCTGGAAAAACTGCTGGATGGGGCTGAGGTTGAGTGGAGGACACTAGATAGTGTTGGCCAGTTTCTGCGAGGTAAGAGGTTCGTAAAATCAGACCTTATTTCGGAAGGTGTTCCATGCATCCACTATGGAGAAATGTACACACATTATGGAATATCGGCAGAAGAAACCAAGTCATTCCTTGACGAAGGAGTCGCTGAAAAATTACGTGTCGCTAATCATGGAGACGTAATTATTGTCGCTGCAGGCGAAACAATTGAGGATATTGGAAACGGTACTGCATGGCTTGGGAAAAATGATGTGGTCTTTCACGATGCATGTTTTTCATTCAAAAGCGAATTAAATTCAAAGTATGTTTCTTACTTCCTGAGAACGAACTTATTTAAAGAGCAAATTAAAAGAGGCGTTTCATCCGGCAAAATTTCATCAATTAATGCAAAAGGTCTTGGAATGGCTGAGATCCCAATTCCCTGCCC
>NZ_CAMFKT010000063.1:0-3654 GCF_945957325.1 Enterobacter sp. PL1 | reverse complement strand
CAGCGAGGCGGTACCACTTGAAAGCCTCTGCATCGTTGGCAGGAGCCGCACGCCCATTCTTATACATACCGTCGACTTCACTTCCGTAGAGGCGCCCGAGGTTGAACTGTGCATCGGCTTCACCCTGCTCGGCCGCCCTGCGGAACCACTGGATCGATGCCGCGTGGTTTTGCTTTACGCCCATACCGCATTTGTACGCAAGACCCATGATGTTCTGAGCCATGGCATCGCCAGCCCTGGCCTTCTTTTCCCAATCACTGACGGTCTCTGGCGACAATGTTTCAATCGCGGCGCCGAGCTTAGAAAAATCATAAGCCGCCAACGCTTGGTTTGGCATGCCTAAAAATACCTTTTAAAAATATGCCTGTGGATATGTGCATATCATCGCTTACCAGCGCCGCTTCGCGGCTCGGTCAACCCCTCAGAACCGCGAAAACAAGTTTCGCAGTTCTTCACGGTTCATGTTTTAATCCAAGCATGGCGCCAGCACCTTCGCGGCACCATCGAGGCCCGCGCTGCTGCCGCACCGGGCCTCACCCTCAAATAAAATAAAGTTTATAAAAATCGTACTTGTATTGACCCCTATTTATTCTGAGTATATCCTTTCTGTAACCAAAACTACGGAGGCGCCACAGATGGCTCAGAAAAACAGAATTTCAGAAACAGAATGGAAACAGCTGCTGCCGCAAATGGCTTCCTTTGCACACATCACAACAGATATTGGCTATTCCGTGCTTGTCAAAGGTGAGAAATCATCAGACGTAGCCACGCGAGTAGGCCGTTCCAAGCAAAACATTTCCAGCACCGTTAAGCGAATCTGGGATTTGTACCAGAACACCACTCTTAAAGCCGAGAACGGCGAACCATTAAAATTAGTTCAGGTCTGGATACCAGCAAGCCTTGCTGAAACTGTTTTAAAAGAAGCCGCGAAGTACAGCATTAATAACATCACGACCTCCGAAATGGAAAAAAAATAAAGTCCGAAAGGACTTTATTTTAAGACTACTAACGCGGCTTTATTACAGTGCTCGCCACCACAGTAAACCACTATCCCCGGTTTACCCCAGAGATTGATATGACACACCGGGCAGCTGTACTTTTCCCGGTTTGTTTTGTTCACCGGCGCTTCAGGCGGCGGGGTTACAAATCGCATGGCCTCTATGATCTCGTCGTCGAGTTCAACCGGGTCGCGCCCTTCCTCCACCTCCTGTTCGTGTTCGCTATCATCTTCCTCGTCGTCAATATAGCCTTTTCCTGTAGGGCTTAGCACAGCGCCAGGCTTAGGCTGGTAAGGCGGAAACCTGTCCATCCAGGAAAGCCGGAAATGGCCTGTCAGCAGTTCATCACAGGCCATATCGAAAGGGCCACCGGCAATAATATAATGGGTCATGCTCTGGCCCACTTTCCTGCCTCCCGGTTCGCCGGTATCAGAAGGCATTAGTCCTACCCGTTCCATCCGGGCCGCCCACTGTTTGTTGTGATAGCCACGGCGGCCAGGCTCGCCAAAATGGAATTGCCACTGATGAACCATCTCATGCACCAGTGTTGAAAGCGTGGCCTTTATGGTTCTGATCGAGAAATACACCGGATTCATAGCGATCTCGTCTACCGTGTACCCACTCTCACGGCCGACGAAACGCTTAAAGGAACAATAGCCATACGTTCGCTTCTCACGCTGCAACGTTATCAGGCATGGCGGCAGCTCGTTGCTGAATAGCTTCTCATTGAAAAAATCGTAGGCTCTCTGAAGTTCATCGTAGGTTTCGGGTGTAGGCAAATTCACTGCTAACCTCACATATATGTATTGTGCAATACACATAATTTAGATGATCTTTTATACAGAGGAAACGGCTTTTACCGAAAACCGCGAAACCGTGCCGAAACTTGTTACGGCCGGTTGAGGGGTTAACCGGCCCGGGTACGGCGCCGGTAATTATTTGATGGTGGCTATTGGTATTGAGCGCCAGTCTGTCGTGTAATCAGGTGACAACATCTGACGACGCATGGCAAAGGAGTTATCGATGCCCTGGCCTGCAAAAAAAAGCTGGTTCTTTCCACGCCGGTTTATACCATCAAGAACAGCCATTAAAGCCTCGCTGCCAGCTGAAGGCGTAGCAGAGTCGAATAAATCAAGCTGGGCCTCCTTCCCGCTAAAATCTGCCAGCATGACCCCTGCTTTTGCATACGCAATATCTTCCCGCCAGATCCGCGCCAGCGCGGCTTGTGCTGCCTGAATTATCGTGCGGCTGTCCTGGGTTGCCACCGTCAGTTTTTCGGTTGCCTGATTGGCATACTGTGTATCACGCACTGAATAAGGACTGGTACGGATAAAGACGCTTATGACGCGGCAGTATTGCCTCTCATTACGCAGTTTTTCAGCTGCGCGCGCTGCAAATCCGGTGACAGCCTGCTGCATGTCCGTCAGGGTTTCTACGCGTTGGCCGAATGAGCGCGACACAACAATCTGCTGCTTCGCAGGAGGGTTTTCTTCCAGGCTGAAGCAAGCCTCGCCGCGCAACTCCCGTACCGTTCTTTCAAGCACAACGCCGAATGTTTTACGGATTAGGCGCGTATCTGCCCTGGCTAAATCCAGCACCGTTTTGATCCCCATTGTGGCGAGTGCTTTCTCTGTACGATGGCCGACGCCCCAGACTTCCGCAACCGGCAGGATGCTCATTAATTTCTTCAGTCTGGCGCCATCGTCCAGAGCAACCACCCCGCCAGTAGCGGGCCATGTTTTTGCAGCGTGGTTACACAGCTTCGCCAGCGTCTTAGTACGGGCAATACCGACCCCGCATACCAGCGTTGTGTGTCGCCTGACTTCCTCGCGCAGTTGGCGCCCGAAAGCGTCAAGGCTCATGGCGGCCGTTATCCCTTTGCAGTCAACAAAAAGCTCGTCGATTGAATACTGTTCGACGTGGCTTGCAAGGGACTCAACTACGGCCGCGAACCGGGCCGACATGGAGGCATAAAGAGTGTAATTAGAGCTAAAAATAGCGATGTTATGACGCTCGATTATGGGTCTGACTTTGAAGTACGGATCGCCCATTTTCAGGCCCGCTTTCTTCGCCAGGTAATTACGGGCCACAATGTTGCCGTCATTGTTGGATAAAACGGCCACTGCTCGGTTTGCCAGATCTGGCCTAAATGCCTGCTCACAGCTGGCGTACATGCCATTGACATCAATCAGCGCAAACATACCGGATGCTCGATAAGGGAATGCGTAACCACTCCCCAGATTTCAACGCTCTCATTATCCGGGTCAATGTAGTACACAGGAAAATCTTTGTTCATCGGCATCAGGCAGGGGCTGGGCCTCAGCAGTAGCCGCTTCACGGTAAATTCATTATGGATGCAGGCGACTACGATTGAGCCGTGGCTGGCCGTCAGCGAGCGATCCACAACCAGTACGTCACCATCATGGATGCGGCCATCTTCCATTGACGAGCCAGAAACCCGCAGGAAGTAAGTTGCTGAAGGGTGACGAACACAATACTCATGCAGGTTTAACTCCTGCTTTTCATAGCCCTGGGCCGGGCTGGGGAACCCCGCAGAAATTCTTTGCAGATAAAAAGGGATGCTGTGTACCCGGCTGGCGCCGGAGCTTTCAAAAATATCGACCTTCATAGCGATCTTCCAAATAACTGTTTATTT
>NZ_CAMFKT010000062.1:0-3943 GCF_945957325.1 Enterobacter sp. PL1 | reverse complement strand
ATCCAGTGCCTGAAAGAAGGCTGGGCATCACAGGCATTTGTCAGGTCGGTGTTACAGACGTTCCGTCATCATGATTATGACGCTTTCCTCATTGAGAAGCATCACCGCAGTATCGTTTATTCAGACGAAATGTGGACTCTGGCCGTCCAGCTGGGGATATCTAAATTCATCAGGCCGCCAAAACTCACACATGAGAGAACACGTATCCGTGTAGAGCCATTCAGTAACGGTGAAAAGGAATACAAATAACATCGCAGAGAAACTGTCAGGCCGATGGATAGCGGCCTGACTACGTTACTTAACCCAGTCTTCCAGAACCAGACCCGGCACCCGCTCAAACTCTCTTGTATTATTCGTCACCAGGATGGCGCCCGCCGCGATGGCGTGTCCGGCAATGGCGGTGTCGTTCGGGCCGATCGGCGTCCCGGCGAGGCGCAGCGCCACCCGGATGTCCGTCGTGGCGTCCACCGCAGCCCGGTCCCAGGGCAGGATGGCATCGAGGCGCGCGCAGAACGCGTCGACCAGCTGAATATGGCGCGGCGAGGCCTTCGGGCCGGTGGCGCCGAAGCGCATCTCGGCATACGTCACGGCCGAGACCACGATGCGATCACCGCGCAGCACCACCTGCTCCAGGCGCTTCAGCACCGCTGCCGGCTGCTCGCGCATGATGAACGAGCAGATGTTAGTGTCGAGCATCCAGGTTTTCTTCATGGATCAAAGCGTCCTTCGTCGCTGACCACATCCTCACGCTGCGCCATAAAGTCCGGATCGGCCCTGTCTAGCTGCGCGAACGAGCCCCAGGTCGGCCGGACGGGACGCAGAATGATGCTGTCCCCTTCCCGGACGATCTCCAGCTCGCTGACGCCGTCAAAATCCAGGTCCCGGGGCAGACGGATGGCGCGGTTATTGCCGTTTTTAAATATCGATACTGTGCGCATGGATGTTCCTCCGGCTGATCATGCATGATGTATGAGTGCATATGTGCAGTATATGCCTGCCGGATGGGTTTGTATAGGTGTAACATATGCAGATGACTGGCATATGCGTATGTCTGCCCTATGCAGATGCGCGGCATATGGATATGCTGTGCATATCCTGCTTTCTCATTTTTCCACCGCAGATCCGAAAACTCCCAGTTTCGGATCTTCTTTTGCGTCCCCGGCGCTCAGTGCCGAAAAAACACAAGATGTAGCGGTGTTCCCAGCTGACCATGACGCTAGATGTTGTGTCCCTCCCCTGCCCCGTAACCCGGTCCTCAGGGGCAGAAAAGACCGCTTTGCTTATTCCCTGACCGTGGTACACTTCCGGAAACATCGTTATACGTAAAAAGTCGGATCCGGACGGAACGGTCGCCAGGTAATTTAACAGCGTGACTGTATGGCTGCATGTTATCTCTAAGGTGATTATTTTGAATGTGAATTTCACAAAATGAAATTAATGGCGACATAACAGTATGTTTCAGGCGGGTGTGAGTCAGCTGCATCCTTACGCTATACTGATATGCATATCATTAGTGTGTATTCCGGAGTGAATTATGAAGCAGCGCATCACCGTCACAATAGACAGCGACAGTTATCAGTTACTGAAATCCGCGGACGTCAATATATCCGGTCTGGTGAACAGGGCCATGCAGAATGAGGCCCGCCGTTTGCGTGCCGAACGCTGGCAGGCTGAAAATCAGGAAGGGATGGCCGAGGTTGCCCGGTTTATTGAAATGAACGGTTCATTCGCCGAAGAAAACAGGGACTGGTGAGATGCAGTTTAAGGTTTATGCCTATAAAAGAGAGAGTCGCTATCGTCTGTTCGTGGATGTACAGAGTGACATCATCGATACCCCCGGGCGGCGCATGGTGATCCCGCTGGCCAGCGCCCGGCTGCTTTCGGATAAGGTTTCCTGTGAACTCTATCCGGTGGTGCACATCGGGGACGACAGCTACCGCCTGATGACCACGGACATGGCCAGCGTCACGTCCTCCGTCACCGGGGAGGAAGTGGCCGATCTCAGCCACCGGGAAAATGACATCAAAAATGCGATAAACCTGATGTTCTGGGGAATTTGACAGCCTCCCCGCCCTGAAAGACATCGAGGATGTCAAAACGAAGTATTGCCGCAGAGCTTAACCCTCAGCATGAACTGCTCTCCGGAGCGGATGCCCTGCAGGCTTTCGCGGGGTCAGCTTAAACGAACGGTTCACGCAAAAACCCTAAGGAACAAATATGGCGGACGGAATTTCAGTCTGGGTACCGGTGATCTCCACGTTATCGGGAGGGATACTGACCGGAAGCATTGCCCTTCTGGTGAGCCGGTTGAATCATCGTTACGCTGGCGAACGTGAGGCTTTAGCGGCTGCAGAACGGCATCGCCACGAGCTAAAGATTGCTCAGGAATTACTGGATAAAGAACGTTTATTCATAGCAACTGAGTTGATTTTCTTACTGGAACAATTCGCGGAAGGCTGCGCTCGTATGGCCACAGACTGCGGCGAGCCTGATCCGCAGGGTGTATACACTCCAACGGAAAATCTTCCGGAGCTGATAATCAAGAATATTTCGGGTGACTGGCGGGCACTCCCCCCCCGATTATGTACCGGATCCATGAACTTCCGGTACTTCAGAATGAAGTCCGGAGACATCTCGCGGCTTATTATGAGCAGTACTGGGAGCCTCCCTATCTCTCCCCATATTATCGGGAACGTCAGTTCCATTATGCCCGTCTGGGGATAAAGGCCGTTATTCTGGCCCAGAGACTGCGAAAACTCGTCGGTCTGCCTGGAACCCGCCTCGATGCAACGGAATGGTCTGCACAACTCGTCCTCTCTAGGGTATGGCGGAAAAAACGTAAAGAAAGAACCGAAGCTAAAATTCGTCGTCTGCGTAAAAAGACTGGGGAGAATTCATGATAATGCCTACCATTCAGGGGCAGAGAGTCACACATACCTCTGCTCAGTTGCCGGTGGCCATTGATTATCCGGCGGCACTGGCGTTGCGTCAGATGGCGCTCGTACAGGATGAACTGCCGAAATACCTGCTGGCGCCGGAAGTCAGCGCCCTGCTCCATTACGTGCCGGATCTTCACCGCAAGATGTTGCTTGCGACGCTGTGGAACACCGGTGCGCGTATTAATGAAGCGCTGGCGCTAACTCGTGGGGATTTTTCGCTGGCACCGCCGTATCCGTTTGTGCAGCTGGCCACACTCAAACAACGAACGGAGAAAGCGACCAGAACGGCCGGCCGTTCACCCGCCGGTAGTCAGGCGCATCGCCTGGTTCCGCTCTCCGATCACCACTACGTCAGCCAGCTGCAGATGATGGTGGCCACCCTGAAAATACCTTTGGAAAGACGCAACAAGCGTACCGGCAGAACAGAGAAAGCCCGCATCTGGGACATCACCGACCGGACAGTACGGACCTGGATTGGCGAAGCGGTTGAAGCGGCCGCCGTCGACGGGGTGACATTCTCGGTGCCGGTCACCCCGCATACGTTCCGCCACTCCTACGCGATGCATATGCTGTATGCCGGCATACCACTGAAGGTTTTGCAGAGCCTGATGGGCCACAAATCGATTAGCTCGACGGAAGTCTATACGAAGGTGTTCGCACTTGATGTTGCTGCGCGGCATCGAGTTCAGTTTCAGATGCCCGAAGCGGATGCGGTAGCCATGCTGAAAGGGAATATTTAAGTACTTAGGAGAATGATGCTGGCGAACGTCCTGCTCGCCGGGGAGGTCTGTCAGACGTTATCTGGACCAGCTGACGGGAATATCTGCTCTGTATTCCTCATACTGCTCATAGATCGCATGCTGAAGCATCGTAATACGTTCTGACAACCTGTTGGCGTCCGACATATGCCGCCATTCCCCCTCAATAGTGGTTTTCTGTCCATCCGGGAGATTGAGCGTGATCAATACCTTTGTATCACGAATAATCACCCCGTCAGTGAAAGA
>NZ_CAMFKT010000061.1:0-4656 GCF_945957325.1 Enterobacter sp. PL1 | reverse complement strand
AAAGGATGGCCTTTTTGCGTTTATGCGCTGCACAAACAGATCCCCCAACACCCTGCTTATACGGTAAACTACCTGCGTTTTTGCATCAGGATAGCGTCTATGAACCACTCCCTTAAGCCCTGGAATACCTTTGGCATTCAACGCAATGCTAATCAAATTGTACGTGCCGATACTGCACAGCAGCTGCTGGATGCATGGCAAAGCGCAACAGAAAATAACGAACCCGTACTGATTTTGGGCGAAGGAAGTAATGTCCTGTTTCTCGACGATTTTGCGGGAACGGTGATTATTAACCGCATCATGGGAATTGATGTGGAAGAGCGTGCCGATAGCTGGCATCTGCACGTGGGTGCCGGAGAAAACTGGCATCACCTGGTGCAATTTACCCTCGAAAAAGAGATTCCGGGTCTGGAAAACCTTGCGCTTATTCCAGGCTGCGCCGGCTCGTCACCCATTCAAAACATCGGCGCCTACGGCATCGAACTGAAGCACGTCTGTGACTATGTCGACTGCATCGAATTGGCGACCGGAACGGCCAAGCGTTTAACGGCAGAACAGTGCCGTTTTGGCTATCGTGACAGTATCTTCAAGCATGAATATCAGGATCGCTACGTGATTGTCGCCGTGGGCCTGCGTCTGTCGAAGAACTGGCAGCCCGTATTGACCTACGGGGATTTAACGCGTCTCGATCCGGCTACCGTTACCGCACGCGACGTTTTTGACTCGGTTTGCCATATGCGAATGACCAAACTTCCCGATCCCAAAGTTAACGGAAATGCAGGAAGCTTCTTCAAAAACCCGGTGATCGGCGGCGAAAATGCCCGACGTTTTCTGGAGGAGTGGCCAACCGCGCCACATTACCCTCAGGCGGATGGCAGCGTGAAGCTGGCAGCAGGATGGCTTATCGATCAATGCCAGCTAAAAGGCACTTCAGTCGGCGGGGCAGCCGTTCACCGACAGCAGGCTCTGGTGCTGATTAACCAGCGCGATGCAACCAGCGACGATGTGGTACAGCTGGCTCATTATGTTCGCCAGCGTGTGGGCGAAAAATTTAACGTCTGGCTGGAGCCAGAAGTCCGCTTCATTGGTCGCACAGGTGAAGTCAACGCCGTGGAGACTATCGCATGAAGGACAATACGGTCCCGTTAACCCTGATTGGTATCCTGGCGGATGGTGAATTTCATTCCGGCGAGCAGCTGGGTGAACAGCTTGGCATGAGCCGCGCCGCCATTAATAAACATATCCAGACGCTTCGCGACTGGGGGGTTGATGTGTTCACGGTTCCCGGAAAAGGGTACAGCCTGCCGGAGCCGATACAATTATTGAATGAAGACACGATCCGCAGCCAGATTGGACACGGTAATGTGGCGGTGCTGCCGGTGATTGATTCGACGAACCAGTATCTGCTGGATCGTCTGCCTGAGCTGAAATCCGGCGATGCCTGCGTTGCTGAGTATCAGCAGGCCGGTCGCGGTCGTCGTGGCCGCAAGTGGTTTTCCCCCTTTGGTGCCAACCTCTATCTGTCTATGTACTGGCGACTCGATCAGGGCCCGGCCGCTGCCATTGGCCTGAGTCTGGTCATCGGTATCGTTATGGCAGAGGTGCTGCACGATCTGGGTGCGGATCAAGTGCGTGTCAAATGGCCTAACGATCTGTACCTCAACGATCGTAAACTTGCCGGCATTCTGGTTGAACTGACGGGAAAAACGGGCGATGCGGCGCAAATCGTCATTGGCGCGGGCCTCAATATGGTGATGCGCAATGTCCAGAATGATGTGGTGAATCAGGCCTGGACTAACCTCCAGGAGGCGGGGATCGTCATCGATCGTAACACCCTTGCCGTACGTATGATTAAAGAGCTGCGCAGCTCGCTCACGCTTTTTGAGCAGGAAGGGCTGGCACCGTTCCTGTCTCGTTGGGAAAAACTGGATAACTTCATCAACCGCCCGGTGAAATTGCTGATTGGTGATAAAGAGATCTACGGCACTTCCCGCGGTATTGACGCTCAGGGCGCGCTGCTCCTGGAGCAGGATGGCGTGATCAAACCCTGGATGGGCGGTGAGATTTCCCTGCGGAGTGCCGAATAACCGGATGGAGTGAATGATGCGAAAAACCGTCTGCGCGACGCTGGCCGTCATGATGAGCGTGTTGTTCTCACCCCTCTCTCAGGCGGGTCAGGCCTGGGAGAGTTATAAGGCACGCTTTTTCAAACCGGAAGGCCGCATTGTCGATACCGGCAATGGCGGCGTGTCGCATACGGAAGGTCAGGGATTTGCCATGCTGATGGCAGTGGCCAACGACGATAAGGCCACGTTCGATAAGCTCTGGCAATGGACAAACCGTGAGCTGAAGAACAAAGAGAACGGTCTGTTTTACTGGCGCTATAACCCCGCAGAGTCCAACCCGGTCGCTGACAAAAACAATGCCGCCGATGGCGATGTGCTGATTGCCTGGGCGCTGCTTAAAGCCGATGCCCGCTGGCACGAAAAACGCTACGGTGCCGCATCGGATGCCATCACAAAAGCGCTGGTTGCCCATAGCGTCATCCGCTATGCGGGTTACCGCGTGATGCTGCCCGGCGTCCAGGGATTTAAGCTTGACGGTGAAGCGATCCTTAACCCTTCCTACTTCGTGTTTCCGGCCTGGCAGGCTTTTGCCGGGCGCAGCCATTTACCGGTCTGGCGTGAATTGATCAAGGACGGGAAGCGCCTGCTGGGAAAAATGGGCTCGGGAAAAGCGAATCTGCCCGCTGACTGGGTCTCGCTGGCATCAGATGGCAAGCTGGAACCTGCCAAAGGCTGGCCGCCGCGGATGAGCTATGACGCGATTCGTATTCCGCTGTACCTTGCCTGGTCTGATAAGCAAAGCCCGCTGCTGACGCCGTGGAAAGCCTGGTTTGGTCAGTTCCCCCGGGAACAAACGCCCGCCTGGGTTAACGTCACGACCAACGAATATGCGCCCTACATGATGGAAGGCGGCCTGTTGGCTGTACGCGATTTAACGATGGGACAGTCTTCCGGAGAACCCGAAATTACCTCTAAAGACGACTACTATTCGGCAAGTCTGAAAATGCTGGTGTGGATTTCGGCGCAATAACAACGCAATGACTATCCCCTCTCCCTAATGGGGAGAGGGTTAGGGGTAAATCAGTTACTGCGGATACGGTACCCAATCCCCGCCGTTCAGGCGAACGTACGGTTTGTTCTGATACTGAATGACGACCGCGTTGGCGTTCTCAGAGACTTCTGCCGTTTGCGGCAGGTTGCTGGTGAGCTGATCCCAGTTCACGCTATCTTCCACAAACAGCTTCCCGTCAACGGCACGGGCAACCAGTTCAGAGATCGCCAGATAGCTGGTCGGCTGGGTGATTTCAATCGGTGCGCCCTGATGGGGTGCTTTCATACCAAAGAATTTAATGCCAGCAGGCACGTTGGTGATGGACGGGCTTGGGATATCACGCAGACCCGACACCTGCATTCTGTCGCCTTTCAGCGCGCCGCCGTGCTCAGGTACCACAACCACCATCACTTTACGGCCTGATTTTTCCAGCTCCGTGAAGAACGCGTCCAGCTCGTCGAAGAACTTCTGCGCACGCACTTTATAATCTGCCGTTTTGCTCACGCCCGGGAAATGGTTACCGTCGTGGAGCGGCAGGGTGTTAAAGAAGGTCGCACTGCGCGGATTACTGTCTTTCTCGATGGTCTGAAGCCAGCGCTGCAGCACGGCGGTATCGTCATAAACCGGCGAGCCGTCGAAGCCCAGCAGAGTAACGGGAAGACCAGTTTGATCCATCAACGGTGCCTGCATACCACCCTGTTCACGCACCTCTTTCAGGAAGTTACCGAACTGGCCGTTATGTCCCAGCATCAGATGCTGCGTAAAGCCCAGTTTGGCGAGGTTATCAAACAGATAACACTGATTGCCGGCAGGCTGATACAGATTCTTATGCGATGCCTGACCGCAGCTTGCACGCAGCAGGCGGATTGCTGCCGGGCCGCTGTACGAGGTGGCAGAGTTAAAATCTTTAAACTGAATGTCGAAATGCGACCACAGCGGATGGGACATCAAACCGGCTGCATCCACGTCGGCCCATGAGAGAGAGCAGATGTTGATCACCAGCAATTCAAACGGCTGAGCATCCGCCGGCAGCGCGTCCGGGAATTTGGTCTGTCGCTTGTCTTCCGCAGTGTAGAAACTGGAGAGCCAGGCGTTCAGATTTGTGGAGGTCGGCGGTGCGGTCTGGGTTGGGATATCGCCCACTACAGGCGTATCGCCAGCCGTGGTAACGGTTGCTGCTGCGCTTCCCCCTGTGGTGGTCACCGTGGTGGTCGGTTGACCAGCAGGCCACAGCGAAAAGCCCGGACCAGCCAGCGTCAGCACGTTCAGCCAGATCATAATCGCGACGACAAACACCGTGATGCGGATCCACTGTGACAGGAACAGCCAGGCAACCAGCAGCACAAATACCGCGCCAATCATCTGCCAGTTAATAAACCGCTCGGTCAGATCGAGGACATAGCTGGCGCTAAAGCCCGCCACCTGCGACCCCTGGCTCATAATGCTGTCCGGCCCCGGTAGCCAGGTATCATGCCAGAACAGCGCAAAGCCGACAGGGATGGCTATCCAGTGACGCAAGCGATGCAGCCTGATGTTCGG
>NZ_CAMFKT010000060.1:0-5050 GCF_945957325.1 Enterobacter sp. PL1 | reverse complement strand
ACTGACGGCGCGACAGCAAACTTACGAAGCATAAAGGCAGAAATACACCAGTTTAAACAATCATTCATCTGGTTTTGCGAATACTGATATTGATGATACTAACGGCCCACCGGCCTGTTGAGGAACCTGTAAAACGGAAAGGCTCATTGAAGCCGTATATTTTCTGGAGGTTCATCAGGCGCGGAACTCATCGAGGCGCGGGAATAAAATCCCATTCAGACGCCGGATAGATTCAAGCAAGCCAACTTGTCGTCAAAATCGGTGTTGCAAAAACGGGAGTGACCATAGATTCCGTTTTCCAAGCGGACCCCAACGTCGCCGGCATCGCGCCGGCAAAAATCGAAAAACAGAAATATCAGCAAGATAGCTTAAACAGGTGTCGGGAAATTTCGTTGAGATATTTTGAAGGAATCACAGTGTAAGCAGGCGCTTTTTCAGGGAGGCGCGTTCTTGCGGGTTGCGTCCCTTGTGATTGGCGATGCGATCCGCCGTGGCGGCCTGGCGCTTGACGGGCCAGTAGGAGCGGCCATCCTTGCCCATCGACCAGACGCTGCTGGCCTGGTTTTCCAGCAGGGGCAGATGGGCGCTCAGGGCTTCGGGCGACGCGCTGGTCAGCGCCGTGCGCTCACGGGTGCGCCAGCGCTGATGCCAGAGCTTCTTGTCCTCGCGCTCGCTGCCGCAGGTCGTGTGCCCGACGATGGGTGTTTTGCGGCGGCTGCGGCTCATAACGTAGTGGTCTCCAAGAACATTCAGGACTGATCCCAGGCGTCGATGGTCAAGACCTGATCGGCAGGACAGGCGGCTACGCGGTCGGGAACTGGATGGTGTTCAGTCTCATGCCGACCCCATTCGATTGATCGCGTCGCTTGCGGCACGCTGCGACGCAAGGAGGTTTGCGACCTGGTTTAGCAGCCGTGTCCGCTGCATGTCTGTTACCTATCTCCCCGACCGCTCATTGGACCAACTCCAGAGATTGGGCTCTATCGCTCAGCCAATACGAAACCGGCATTGGCTGATGCCACAACCGAGACTAACACAAATGGCTCGGTACCTGTATTTCGCGCCCCGTGCACTTGGCCCGGTCTTGCCACGGCTATCTCACCTTCCCTGAGGGCACGAACAATCCCATTGCCCTGAAAGTAATCAGCCATTCCCGACAAAACAGTCCACGTGTCTTGGCCGTGAGGATGAATGTGAGCCGCAATTTCCTGCCCGGGATGGACATGCCAAACCACGATAATTGAGTCTCGGGTTTCAAGCACAACGGAACGAATAGGCTCGCCTTCGGACGGCTGAACATACTCGGCTACAGAAAATATTCTCGATTCAACAGTCATCGGAGATCCCTCTTTCACAGTTGTCGTTACGGTCTTCATCGTCGGCATCCTGACGCACGGCGGGCAATTGCTGGAGCAACGCCGGCAGCCATTCCTGTACCGTCTCCCACACCACATCGAGGTTGATGTCGAAATAGCCGTGAGCCATGCGATTACGCATATTGCGCATGCTGCGCCACGGCACGTCGGCATGCGCCTGGGTGAACTCGACGTAGCCATCCATCACCTTTGTGGCCGCCTCGCCGATGACGATCAGGCTCATGATGACGGCCTGCTGGGTGCGCTTGTCGGCCAAGAAGTCGTCCTTGGCCATCCCTTCCACGAAGCTGCGCGCATCGGTTGCGGCCTGCTGAATGTGGTCGAGGTAATCGGGCAGGCGGTTCTCGCTCATATCGGTTGCGCCTCCGCGAGCACCTTGGCCCGGAACTTCGGCGGCAGGTCGCCGGGAGTCAGCAGATCGACGTCAACGCCGAGCAGCGATTTCAGTTCTTCTTCCAAATCGCCCAAGTCCAACAACGTGGCACCGGGCAGCGCATCGACCAACAGGTCGAGGTCGCTGCCATCCCGGTCGGTGCCATGCAGCACCGAGCCGAAGACGCGCGGGTTCGCGGCGCGAAAGCGGCCTACCGCTTCACGCACTGCGCTTCGCTTCATGTCAAGCACAACAGACGGTCGCATGCGCATCCTTTCTTATCGAAACTCGTTGAGATGATATGCAATCAAGAATAGAATTTCAAGAAGAAGGAAACCGCATGCCCCGCCGTTCGATCCTCTCCGCCGCCGAGCGCGAAAGCCTGCTGGCGTTGCCGGACACCAAGGATGAGTTGATCCGTCACTACACGTTCAGCGAAAGCGACCTCTCCATCATCCGGCAGCGGCGCGGCCCGGCCAATCGGCTGGGCTTCGCGGTGCAGCTCTGCTACCTGCGCTTTCCCGGCGTCATCCTTGGCGCTGATGAGCCACCGTTCCCGCCATTGCTGAGACTGGTCGCCAACCAGCTCAAGGTCGGCATCGAAAGCTGGGACGAGTACGGGCAGCGTGAGCAGACCCGACGCGAGCACCTGGTCGAGCTGCAAACGGTGTTCGGCTTCCAGCCGTTCACGATTGGCCACTACCGGCAGGCTGTCCAGTTGCTGACCGAGCTGGCCATGCAAACCGACAAGGGCATCGTGCTGGCCAGAGCCTTGATCGAGCACCTGCGGCGGCAGTCGGTCATTGTGCCCGCCCTCAACGCCGTCGAGCGGGCGAGCGCCGAAGCGATTACCCGCGCCAACCGGCGTCTCTACGACGCCTTGGCTGAGCCGCTGACGGACGTGCATCGCCGTCGCCTCGACGATCTGCTCAAGCGCCGCGACAACGGCAAGACGACGTGGCTGGCCTGGCTGCGGCAATCCCCGGTCAAACCGAACTCGCGGCACATGCTGGAACACATCGAACGCCTCAAGGCGTGGCAGGCGCTCGACCTGCCCTCCGGCATCGAGCGGCTGGTTCACCAGAACCGGCTGCTCAAGATCGCCCGCGAGGGCGGCCAGATGACGCCCGCCGACCTGGCGAAGTTCGAGCCGCAGCGGCGTTACGCGACCCTGGTGGCGCTCGCCATCGAGGGCATGGCCACCGTCACCGACGAAATCATCGACCTGCATGACCGCATCCTGGGCAAGCTGTTCAATGCCGCCAAGAACAAGCATCAGCAGCAGTTCCAGGCATCCGGCAAGGCGATCAATGCCAAGGTGCGGCTGTTCGGGCGCATCGGCCAGGCGCTGATCGAGGCCAAGCAAGCGGGCCGCGATCCGTTCGCCGCCATCGAGGCCGTCATGTCCTGGGATGCTTTCGCCGAGAGCGTCACCGAAGCGCAGCGGCTCGCGCAACCCGAGGACTTCGATTTCCTGCACCGCATCGGCGAGAGCTACGCCACGCTGCGCCGCTACGCGCCGGAATTTCTCGACGTGCTCAAGTTGCGGGCCGCGCCCGCCGCCAAGGACGTACTCGACGCCATCGAGGTGCTGCGCAGCATGAACAGCGACAACGCCCGCAAGGTGCCCACCGACGCGCCGACCGAGTTCATCAAGCCGCGCTGGCAGAAGCTGGTGATGACCGACACCGGCATCGACCGGCGCTACTACGAACTGTGCGCGCTGTCGGAGCTGAAGAACGCGCTGCGCTCCGGCGACATCTGGGTGCAAGGCTCGCGCCAGTTCAAGGACTTCGAGGACTACCTGGTGCCGCCCGCGAAATTCGCCAGCCTCAAGCAGGCCAGCGAATTGCCGCTGGCCGTGGCCACCGATTGCGACCAGTACCTGCATGACCGGCTGACGCTGCTGGAAACGCAGCTCGCCACCGTCAACCGCATGGCGCTGGCCAACGAGCTGCCGGACGCCATCATCACGGAGTCGGGCCTGAAGATCACGCCGCTCGATGCGGCGGTGCCCGATACCGCACAGGCCCTGATCGACCAGACGGCGATGATCCTACCGCACGTCAAGATCACCGAATTGCTGCTGGAGGTAGACGAATGGACGGGCTTCACCCGGCACTTCGCCCACCTGAAGTCAGGCGACCTGGCCAAGGACAAAAACCTGTTGCTGACCACGATCCTCGCCGACGCGATCAACCTGGGCCTGACCAAGATGGCGGAATCGTGCCCCGGCACGACCTACGCCAAGCTGGCCTGGCTGCAAGCCTGGCACATCCGCGACGAAACCTACGGGGCGGCACTGGCCGAGCTGGTCAACGCGCAGTTCCGACATCCCTTCGCCGAGCATTGGGGCGACGGCACCACGTCATCGTCGGACGGCCAGAACTTCCGCACCGGCAGCAAGGCCGAGAGCACCGGCCACATCAATCCGAAATACGGCAGCAGCCCAGGGCGGACGTTCTACACCCATATCTCCGACCAGTACGCGCCGTTCCACACCAAGGTCGTGAACGTCGGCGTGCGCGACTCGACCTACGTGCTCGACGGCCTGCTGTATCACGAATCCGACCTGCGGATCGAGGAGCACTACACCGACACGGCAGGGTTCACGGACCACGTCTTCGCGTTGATGCACCTGCTGGGCTTCCGCTTCGCCCCGCGCATTCGTGACCTGGGCGACACCAAGCTCTACATCCCGAAGGGCGATGCCACCTACGAGGCGTTGAAACCGATGATCGGCGGCACGCTCAACATCAAGCACGTCCGCGCCCATTGGGATGAAATCCTGCGGATGGCCACCTCGATCAAGCAGGGCACGGCGACGGCCTCGCTGATGCTCAGGAAGCTTGGCAGCTACCCGCGCCAGAACGGCCTGGCCGTCGCCCTGCGTGAGCTGGGACGCATCGAGCGCACACTGTTCATCCTGGACTGGCTGCAAAGCGTCGAGCTGCGCCGCCGCGTGCATGCCGGGCTGAACAAAGGCGAGGCGCGCAACGCGCTGGCCCGCGCCGTGTTCTTCAACCGCCTGGGGGAAATCCGCGACCGCAGCTTCGAGCAGCAGCGCTACCGGGCCAGCGGCCTCAACCTGGTGACGGCGGCCATCGTGCTATGGAACACGGTCTATCTGGAGCGGGCCGCGAACGCCTTGCGTGGCCACGGTCAAGCCGTCGATGACGGCCTGTTGCAGTACCTGTCGCCGCTCGGCTGGGAGCACATCAACCTGACCGGCGATTACCTCTGGCGCAGCAGCGCCAAGATCGGCGCGGGCAAGTTCAGGCCGCTACGGCCGCTGCAACCG
>NZ_CAMFKT010000059.1:0-5104 GCF_945957325.1 Enterobacter sp. PL1 | reverse complement strand
GTGATGTATTTATAGCTGAGTACTAAACGGTGTTGGTTGATGAATAGCTTGTATGATTCATCAAACGTGATATGAGCGTTAATTAGCTTATCTGAACGGGAATACTCATAACCTGTATAAGTACCGTCTATGATGCTTGTAGAGCCTTGAGGGAAGTGTAATGTGATGTTCATAGGTATACCCCATAGTTATTGTCTATAGGGTATTTACTATGGTGTTAGATAAGGTTGTTATCTTGTCGAACGGTACTGAACGGTATAGATAGCCTTGAACCGCAGTTACTCCAGCATCGCGTAGTACTGGTAGCTCTTGCCGCTGCTCTACTCCCTCTACGATTACATAGGGGCAATAGTTCATGATGTTCTTCATCAGTACGTTGAATGTTGGTTTCTGTACTTCCTCACGGTAGAACGCCCTATCGATTTTTACCGCTTCATAGCATCCAGTAGTTAACGCCGCAACGTTAGCCCGACCGGAACCAAGATCATCAAGGAACAAGCGATAGCCTACGTTTAACATTGTTCGTAACACCGGATGATCTATACCCAATTCCAACCCTTCAAAGTCTTCTGAGATCTCCAACCTGACAAACTCCAGCTTATCCAGTAAGTGAGTTATACCACTGTCATATACACATAGCCGTGCCTGTAAGGTATCAACATTAACGGTACAGAAAAGCCGGTGATCCCTGAACCATGAAGCACGTAATTCTATGGCCTGTAGTTGTCGTGTGAGTAGTTCCCTCTTCCTTTCATTATCCATAGCCATGATGAAGTACTTACTGTTCAGTACAGGCAAGTCCTGGCAATGGAAACGGGTTAACAATTCACAACCAACCAGTTGGCCTGAAGTTGTCATGATCGGCTCTGCTATAAAGCTAGTTATTATCATCACATTGATCTCTTTAATCGATTTATACTCTATTATTGATCGCTCAAATCTATTAGTATAGAAACTATTCGCCTAAAGAAAATCATTTAACTTATTGAATATGATCGTTTTTATTGAATTTTTAGCGTTTCGTCTTGTTCTTCAGTATTACACTGTATAAATTTACAGTATCTAACGGTTAGTGGAGGGCTTAGAAATGGGCAATAAGAACGGTTACGATCCATCCATACGTAGAGGTGTTCATCAGTTCTCACACGCTGGGGTTTGGTTCACGGTCTGTTATCGGGGAAGTATTCTTGAACAATTCGAGTTGGTGATCGGGTGATATTTGAAGGTTCTGTAGGTGGGGTGTTCTGGCTGGGAACGGTTGAAAGGGATTGTTTTGTACTGATTAGCGAGACACCCTTTAACAAGGTGTTGGATGCTCTAGTTTATCTACATGCTGAACGCCGAGTGGTTGAACAACATGCTGATGATTGGTCCTGTGGGCAAGAAGAACTGCCATTCTAAAAAATGCCCCTACACATTGACGGCCCCATTGAGTAGGACAGTTCATGTTATTGGGGCATATTCAATTACTTAATAAGTATTGTGTAAAATCTTCTTGTTTGTACTACTGCGACAATAAAGCACCCAATAGCAAAGCATATTTTCATACCATCTTCTATTGGGTGTACATTTAATACATTTCTAATTATAAAGTTGAACACTGAAAGCGTTACAAACCAATACAGTAGGAAATACAAAAATGAAAACAGGCGGCAAAGTATATTGCTACTTTTAATATCAAAAATCTTTGCTGTCAGTTTTGTTAATGGTGAGAAAAGCATCGCGATAAAACCAGGTATTATAGTAATTAGAAATATCGCAACAAACATCAAAGGCACTTTTACATATTCATTGCCATTTGGACCAATTATAATAATCAAACCAGTGACAGCCGTGATCAGCCCACCAGTCAATAGTTCTTTCGTTCCCTCGAACATCTCAGAGATATTTTCAACAGTAATTTTCATTTTACCACTCTTCACTATAGGCAAGTTCTGAATGATAATATCATTTACAAATTGAAAAAGCCCTGTAGATTCACATCATAAAGGGCTTAGTACTGAAATTTTCAGATTACTTCGCTACTACCTGCCAGCGTCCACCAGGCTTTGTAATCTCATACTGGTATTGATCATCACACCATACATCTATACGGCCTGAGAAGTTCGCATTGCTAAACCTAGTGACTTTATCGCATGTGTAATCACGCTGGATAAGAGCCTGAGCGAAATCCTTAGCGTCCTGTAACTCTTGATTGGTGAGCTGGGTAGACGGTTCTTCGTGCTGTGCTTCATGCTTAACATCTCCACCTGAGATTTTGAAATACAAAGCGATGAGCACCAATAAAACTACAATAATTTTCCCCATTAGTAACCCTTGTGAACTATCTGGAATACAAGAGGTTGTTTCAACATCCTCTAAGTCACAATGGGTAGTATCGGCCTTATGTAGAATTTCTTTACTTACATGTAAACTGAAGGGGGAGTAACAGTACTGAGGGCTGTTGTATGGTAGCTTCACGCCACACCCACACCTTCAACAAACCTACCCATAGTGGGGGGCGTGAGGTTATGAGTGTACTTTAGGTATGATATAGAAGTAAAGCCATATAAGATTATCGATAAGTTTTTTTAAAGTTAATCCAAAAGCTCAATGCCCTTACCAAGTAGTAAAGGCATTGAGAAAATTAATAGCTAAGCTGTTTTATCTCTGTTGGTGAGATTGGATACTGATATTCAGGAATAATCATTCTACAAAACATATCAAATCTTGTAAGATGTTCCTTAACCTGGTCGATTGGAACGCCAATATTGCGTAATGAATTGATAAGAATATCATTGTCAAAGTCGGGTCTTCCATAATACGCACATTTATTATCAATGATGTGATTATAGAACTGTAGTACATCATTATAAGTTTGAATTTCAGTATCAGTTTTATAATCAAATGATTTTATTGACATGTTTCCATCAATGCTTTCAATGCTGACTCGTAAACTATCGAAATATAAAAAAGCACTACGGAATTCACTCTGAGGCATTTCTATATTTTGGTCTGTGATATGAATGAAACTCTCCGCTCTCAGCTCAAGTAGATTAGAAAAAAGATCACCCTTATCTATTGTTACTAAACCATCAGTACGTGTATAGACGCCATCCTCAAAATGATAATAGTAATATTTTTCATTATCAACTAACTTATAAAAACCAGTAATATCATCTTTCATGCGAAAGATTACACCATCCACTAATTCTATAGCAGAATAGTCACATTTATTATAATTCATTTTTCTTCCTTAACTAGGGTACGTAGAACATAATATAGTCTATATATGAAATGTCGGGATACACCTGTGGATTCGTTAGTAAAACCTCATGTGAACTAAGGATAGTCCGGGCTAACTGAGTAAAAGAATCATCGCTGCTTTCACTCAAGCGATATATCTCATATATACCATTATCAAGGGGCAGAATTTTATAGCACATAACGATTCTAGATATTAATTTGTCAGCCTTATATAGTCATATATTAGTCATAGCGAAGTGCCAGACTTTCAATATCGATTAATTTACAAGAGTTAAACAAGTAACCTTGTACACCCCATACCTCTAAACGTCTAGCTAGTTCAAGTTGTTCATCTGTCTCTACGCCCTCAAAGACGATTTTATTACATTTATTTTTATAGAGTATCAAACCTTTGAATGGCTGTTCTTTCTTGGCTTCCCGCCAGAAGTATTCACGATCAATCTTAATCAATTCATACTGAGAAGCATCAACCATGCTTATATCACAATATCCTGCTCCCAAATCATCCAGCCATACCTTACCAAATCTAGTACATAGTGCTTCTATTAGTTTAGTACGGGTGTGTAGTTCACATGTTGCTAGACTCTCTGAAATTTCAAGCCGCACATAATTCATACCCTTTAATAGGCAATCTTCTTCAGGTGTGCGATTGATACATTCAATCATATCCCTGTTAACATTAAGACTACACAACAGATTGTTCTTTGTGAAGAAATCATTTTTTTCTTTGATAGCAGTGACTTGCTCTCTGAGTAACAAACATCTTTCTTCATTGCTCATGCTCTGAATGACAGTATCCGGCGGGTAAAACTTACCATACTGATCTTGGAAGCGAGTTAATATTTCAACCCCTCTTAACCTCATTGAAACTGGGTCTACTAATGGCTCCACTATGAAAAACTGCTTCATATCAATCACTTCCCCGTCTTGAAGTATTGTAAGTAATCTAAATGAGAATAAGTTAATAAATTTTATTAGTTAGCGAGCTATACCTATAAACATACCTGTTATCTACATGTTTTCAAGGTTTCGAATGTAAATTGTGTACTTGTCTCCAATATCCGGTTTTCAGAGGGTTTAATATTTTATTTCAATCATTTACGTAAGTATCATCTTTCCTAATGATTTCTTAATGTTAATCGGTGCTAATAAAGTCACAAATAGACCATAAAGGTTATATGGGATTATCTGGTGATTCTACCTTTAGATGATCAGATAAGATATTAATTACTCGGATTATTGTACCTAACTCTTAGTTAACTAATGATTGTTGGAAGTATACTGCCTCATCATCTGATAAGTCCATAGTTCTGGTAGTACTGTACCAGTAGTAGATTAATTAATAGTAATGGCTTAAACAGCCCGATAACCCGACAAGGGCAAAGCCCGCGTAGTTACTCCAAAAGACGGCTGACCCCAAACAGTATAGGTTTTCACTTCCTTCAGTAGTCGATAGACAAAAACAAAAGACGTGGCGTTCTTCGAGTGACTAGCGAGAAAACGCAAGTTTACGATCTTATCTTTTTGGTTTTACAGAGACTAACGAGCAAAGCGAGTTAGGCTCTATGATACTGAATAGACAAGTAAGTCATTTACTTTAAAGTGTATATTATATTAAGTTACGGGAATCAATATGTGGTATGTAACCCATTGATTTAACTACTATATGTTGTGGCATCAACCGTATTTTACTCATAATAACCGTATTTTCGACGTATACAATACGGTTATAGTTACGGTTATTATTTACATATAAATCAATTACTTATTCATTGCTACTAGTCGTTCAATTAAGGTAATAAGATCCGCACCTTCATCTTTTAGCAGTTCAACTAGTGCTACATGTTCTTCTGTTACG
>NZ_CAMFKT010000058.1:0-6124 GCF_945957325.1 Enterobacter sp. PL1 | reverse complement strand
TAAAAGCCAAAGTCGCCGCCCTGACCTGCGTCCATTTCGAGGTAACCGAAAACGCCGAGAATCTGCTGCATAATTCTCTTGCCGCCTGGCAGAGCTCACAGGATACCTCACTGTGGCTCGACGACTTCGGCTCCGGCTACGCGGGAATTAACGCTATTCGCGGTTATCACTTTGACTATGTGAAAATTGATAAGGATTTTTTCTGGCACCTGATGCGCAAAGAGTCCGGCCGCCAGCTGATGGATGCGCTGGTGACCTTTTTATCGCGCAACCATCATAATGTGATTATTGAAGGTGTCGAAAGCGAAGCCCATAAAGAATGGCTGCAGGGAATGGAGTGGTTTGCTATCCAGGGACATTACTGGCGGGAAGTCAGTATTGAACAACTGGTCGCCGATGATATTGCCATGTAAAAAAAGCCGGGAATTCCCGGCTTTTTAACGTCACTTAATTATAAACTAATTCCCACGTTGCCCAGCTGGTAATCGGCCCGCTGGTGGCGCTTTTCGGCGTTGGCGAAACATAGCCAACGTAATAGGTGAACAGGCCGCCGCTGACCGCGCTTTCCTGCAAACGCACCTGATTTTGCTGCGGGTCCGCCGGGACAATTTTATTACTCTTATCCAGAGTATTATTATCGTTAGTCGATAGGGCCAGATAAATATTCTGCGCTCCATCCGGCAAGGTATTGGCCAGATACCCGGCGTTTTCGTTACCGACCGCCGTCAGTAAAAAACCATCGACCCAGCGCACGCTGACCCGACGCACCTCATCCTGCGAAGCTGCTCCACCATCATGACGTAGCTGGCAGTTTGACAGCGCCAGGGTAAAAGGCTGCGGCTTCATAAACGCCCCGGCCCCGCGATCGTGGACTTCCGCCAGGCTGACCGGCGCCAGCCAGACATTACCGCTGCCGGCATGCTGGCCGCCGTTTAGCGCGACGCTACAGGAAATATCCGTCACCCGCCCGGCAAAATCGACCCGTCCGCGATCGTAATTGGTCTCAAAACCCCACGCCGAGGGGGCGGCGAGGCTGCCGCAAAATAGCAGCCACGCGATAGTGTTTTTCGGCAATCCCTTCATTCCCCCTCCCGTATTAATCGTACGTCAGGTTAAAGATCATATGCGACTCCACCTCGCCGGTGCTGGTCGTCGGGCCATACTGATAAAAACGCGCGTGCAGCGGTATGGTGATGTAGCGGGTCTCCTGATTATTCAAGCGGCCGACGGTGTATTTCTTATTAAACTGCAGCGGGGAGCCATCCTTCAGCACCTGGATGCCAATGCCTTTCGCCATCCCGCTGCCGGCTTTTTCATTCAGCAAGGCGCCCATGGTAGCGGTAGTGCTGGTGGCCAGGGTACCGGAGAATGAGGTGCTAATGTTGGCATATCCCGTTTCACTCAGGCCGCCGCTGCACTGCAGCTCAATATTAAAATCCTTCCCGCCCGCGGTGGTGCCAACCCCTTTCAGGTCGGTGCGCCGGATGGAACCCACATCGACATTCATATTTTTCCCGCTCAGCACCGAACAGGAGGGCGAGACCACGGTGATGGCGCTGGCGCTCAGATAGGTTTCGAGGATCGGGTTACCGCCGCTCTCCCAGTCGTAGGAGGTGTACTTACCCGCCACCAGGGTGCCGCTGCCGGTGGTTGCCGCGGTTTTGATAATCTCCAGCGTAAAGCGCGACCCTTCGAGGGAATAGTCGGTGGTGTTATATACCCGGGACGAAAAGACGTCGGGATAGACGATATTTACCGTTGCGCCGCCGCGGCTGAAACGCATGCCGATTCCCGGCACGTTGGTGGAGTAGATTTTATTTCCAAGGTCCGTGGCCCCTGGCGACACGATCTTCGCCGCGAAGCGGTTGGTGCCGGAAGTACAGCGATAGCTTGCCCCGCCGGGAGCGCTCATCGTCCAGTCGTGGGTAAGGATCACCGAGCCCACCGGCAGATCCGGGGGCACCACCACCCTGCCCACCACCATGTCCAGCATCACCGTTGGCGATGAGAGACGCGTACAGGAGGCCCAGGACGAGGTGGTTCCCAGCGCCATTAAGACGATAAAAAGCGTTAGTAATTTCCTCAGCGACATACGCTATCCTTTGTTGTTTGCTGTCCCAGATCCACCGAACACTGCCCGCCGCTCCACTTCACAATCGCGCGTTTGGCGTTCGCATCGCTGATAAACATCATGCTGCCCTGGCCGACAACGCCGATCTCCTTGCCGTCGGGGGAGAAAATACTTGCCGCAAACGGCAACGGCTCGTGGTTCGCCTGGCGCGCCTGCAGGGTGAGGTTGTTCTGCACCTTAGTGCCGAACGCGACCTTAACCACGCTGCCTTCCCACGGCACAACCTGCGCCACGGTGCGATCGAAGGCCACGTCGTCATGGCTGCCTTTCGGGTCGATTTCCACGGCGTTAATCCGGTACGGGCGCAGATACGGCAGGATGGCGTAACCATTGCTGTCCACACGGGTGCCCGGCGATCCCGGAAGCATCGCCCCGGCCGCGTCTTTGGCTTCAATCAGGGCCATCGTCGAGCCGCTTTCCGGTGAGAGCACCACGCCGCCGCTGTGGGCGATCATCGTCCCGCTGGCGCCAATGCCGCTCTGACGATAGCCTTCGCCCTGGCTGTAGCTGCCGTTGAGGGTGGTCCATGGCGTACGGTAGCTGCCGTTGAGCGCCACATCATGCTGACCGCCGGTGGCGGTGGTGGTCGACACGCCGTAGTTAAGGTTGTTTTCACTGTCCAGCGAACCGTTGATACCAATCTGCGAGCTGGCAAAGCGCGAGTTATTGAACGAGGTGTTCGACGTCAGGTTGGCGGTGCGGTTATCGCCAAACCACAGCGGGTAGCTGAAGTTGAGTGAAATACGATCGTCGCGACGATGACCGGAGCTGTCTGGCGTATAGACGCGCTGCGCGCTCGCCGACCAGGAGAGACGACCAAATGAATTGTTGTAGCTGACCTGATACTGCTTCTCGGTCCCGGAGCGGTTCCAGTAATCGGAGATACGGCCGCTGAGATAAAACCCGCCCCAGCCGTCCGGCAGGTTCTGGTTCACCGTGAAGGTCATGCCGTTTTTTTGCCGCCACAGGGTGTAGTTGCTGCGACTATTTTTTTCCTGATCGACGGCGTACAGCGCGTCGTTGAGGTTGTAATAACCTTTCGTCGAGTAGCGATACGCCGCCAACACGATGCTGGTCTGGGTATCGGTAAACATGCGGTTAAAGGTCGCGCGATAGCTCTGACCCGAGTCATCATGGGCATCGCTCTTCAACCGCGAATGGGTGACGTCAAAAGAGAGCGCGCCGATGCCGGTGTTCATCCCTGTCCCCACCAGGAAGGCCTGATAGTCGTCAAAACCGGTGACCCCGGTGTAGCCGGTCAACAGATTGTTGATCCCGTGCTGCCAGGTCGCCTGATAGAGCATCGGCTTGTTGCGCAGCGCGCTGTCGTCCACTTTACCGGCGGAGAGCGCGTAGCGGGTCATTCCCGGACGCAGCAGCTGGGCGACGGAAGCGTAAGGCACGCTAAACACTTCTACCGAGCCATCCGCTTCTTTCACCGAGACCTCAAGATCGCTGCCATAGCCGGAAGGATAGACATCCTGCAGGGTAAACGGTCCGGGCGGAACGGTGGTCTGATAGATAATATTGCTGCCCTGGCGCACGGTGACGAGGGCGTTGCTCTGCGCCACGCCGCGAATTTCCGGAGCATACGAGCGCATGCCGTCCGGGAACATATTGTCATCGGTGGAAAGATTAACCCCGCGCAGACCGATAGTGTCGAAAAATTCACCATTGGTGAAAATCTGCCCGCCGCTGACGATGGAGTTGAGCTGTGGGATAGGGCGCTGGAGATAGGTCTGGTTGCTGTTCCAGTGCGCTTTACCCTGCTGCTGCTGCCAGTTCAGGTTGCCGATGTGCTTCAGCAGCCAGCCGTCCCACGACAGACCGGCGTTGACGCCCAGATAGGCGCTGCTGTTATCCGACCCGCCTACCGAAGAGGTATGGCTGTTCCAGGCGTTCGCCATCCAGCCAAGATTGAGCGCGGTAATACCTTTGTCCCAGAACTCCGGGCTGACATAGTTTTTCAGGCGTTGATCTTCATAGATCTGCGGTACCGAAATGTTCAACCGCAGGGAGGACTGGACCAGGTTGTCTTTGACGTTTTCTTCGTTGCGCCAGGATTTGAGGCTACCGCAGTAGCCCTCCTGCTCGCTCAGCTGCGGATTGAGCTTTTCCGCCGCGATGCCATATTGGGCCAGCATCGCTTTGGTGTAGCAGACGCCCAGCCGACCATCTTTATCGCGCGCGATGCGTAAATCGTAGCGCCCTTTCCACTCGTCGTTGGTGTAGACGTCAAGGGAGTAAGTGCCTTCGGTAATCGCGCTGGTCGAAAAGCGCGACAGATCGACCTTTTCGCGACTGCCGACAATAAAGCCGTCGTTAAACTGATATACCGTTCCCGGGTTTTCCTGTCCGCTGGAAAATGGCGGAAAGCAGCACAGCGCGATGGCGATCGCGGTGCTTAATCTTCCCGGGCAGAATGACCTCTGCTTCATTAGCTTTTCCCTTATTTAACGGCCACTTTCACTGCGACATCGGCGCCATAGTCATTAATGTTGTTAACGGTCAGGGTTTCGCCGCGGTTGACGGCGGAGGAGAGCGCCACCGTCTGGCTGGACTGCGGCGCCAGCATCACGGTTTTGCTGTTCAGGGCTTTACCGCCGTCGCGGGAAATACGGCTGACGGTAATGTAGAACGGCGTCGGGTTGTTGATGGCGAGACTACTGCCGCTGGCGGTCAGGGTCAGCTTCTCGGCCGCCGCATCGCGGTTGCCCAGTCCGGCAGGACGATAAATAAATTTAAAGCGCGAACGGATCGCCAGCTGCAGCACGTTCTGGCCTTCATTTTTCTGATTGGCCACCACCGGCGGAATTTCCAGCAGATTCAGCCACCACAGCGTCTCTTTATCTTTCGCCAGACCGGCGCTGCTGCCGAGCTTAATACGCAGCGTCTGGCCGCTCTTGGCGTCAACGCGCGAAATCGGCGGGGTGATAATAAACGGGGTGGTAATGGTATCCGGTGTGGCATCGGCATCGCCGTTATCCAGCCAGGCCTGCGCCAGCGCCGGACGGTCGGCGTTATTTGAAAGCTGTACCGTTATTTCTTTTTCATTTCCTGGATAAATAAAGCGGGTACCGTTAACAATAATATTGTTGGCATGGGCCGCAAAACTAAAAATGAAACAGAAAAAAAGGGCAATACGCTTCATGCTGACCTCAGAATAAAAATACAAGCGGCGGACATTGCCGCTTTATTATTGTTATTAACTGCCCCATCGCGGGGCAGTTTTATTTTCTGACGGAATTACTGGTAAGTAATTTCGTAAGTCGCGTAGCTGTTAACCACACCGGTGGTTACCGTGGTCGGCGCGCTGGTGGCGTAGCCTACGTAGTAGGTGAAACGCGCGCCATCGGCGACAGCGGAAGCGTCGCCTTTCGCTTTCGGCTGAGTGCTGTCACCCGGGATGATTTTGTTGGTCAGCGCGGTAGCGTTGTCAGTAGACAGCACCAGCTGGATGTTCTGAGCACCGGAAGCTTCGGTGTTCGCCAGGTAGCCCTGTTGTTTGCTGGTTGCGCCAGCCAGCAGGTTACCGCCGGTCCAGTTCACGCCCAGTTTGCTTACGTCATCCTGTTTAGTGCCATCAGCAGCCTGGCAGTTAGAGACGTCAATGGTGAAAGATTTCGGTTTCAGGTAAGTATCCGCTGCTGCCGCTTTAACTTCAGTCAGGGTTACCGGAGACAGGTAAACGTTCGCATCGCTGCCCTGGCCGTTAACGGAAACAGTACAGGATACATCGGTAACTTTACCGAAGAAATTAACCTGGCCGCCGCCAACATTGGTATCAGCTGCATGGGCAGCAGTCATGCCAAAAAACGCGGTTGCCATTGCTGCAGAAAGAAGAACCTTTTTCATTGCCATTTCCTTGTCAGAGTGAATTACGAATCAATGAGCACACTGTGAATTCGCATAGAACCAGAAACATCAGGCGATGCTGATTTATGCCACTGTTAACGAAAAAGACTTTAGTAGATTGGCCCCTATATTTCCATA
>NZ_CAMFKT010000057.1:0-6179 GCF_945957325.1 Enterobacter sp. PL1 | reverse complement strand
CTCTCAAAATCGGTGGAGCTGCATGACAAAGTCATCGGGCATTATCTGAACATAAAACACTATCAATAAGTTGGAGTCATTACCCTTTTTTCAACTTCTGATGGATGCGAGTGATTGAACTCATACATTAATGTTTTCCCACGAAGTCTTTTTTCAGGTAAGCCTTCGCACATATCGGTAAATAGCTTGCCTGCTTTTATTTTTTCTGTCATCGACATGTTCATTTTTAACATTCCGTCCTGATAAGTTGGTCGGATAAGGCGCTCGCGCCGTATCCGACATTAATTTCTTAAGCGACTTCATTCACCTTGCGACGCAGCAGGGAAAGTGGGCCGGGGCCGCTAAGCGTGAACACGGAAATTAAGGTGAAGCCCAGCGCCACCAGACCCAGCACCAGGTAAGCGCCCTGGAAACCGATGCTTTCATACATATTGCCCGCCAGAATAGACATAAAAATCATCGCCAGTTGCTTAAAGAAGCAGAAACTGACCAGATAAATCGTCGCTGAAAAACGCACTTCAAACTGGCTGGTAATATATTTAAAGCAGCCCACCAGCAGGAACGGTACTTCAAACATATGCAGCGTTTTCAGAATAACCACTTCCAGTGCTGAGGTAGCGAACGATGAGCCAATAATACGTACTGACATAATAGTGCCAGCCAGCAGCAGGGCGTTTTTCCCACCGATGCGATTAATGATCAGTGGCGCAAAAAACATAATCGAGGCGTTAAGTAATTCGCCCATTGTCGTTACGTAGCCAAATACCCGCGTACCCTGTTCACCGGTAGCAAAGAACGAAGTAAAGAAATTAGCAAACTGTTGGTCAAAAACATCGTAGGTGCAGGAAACGCCAATAACATACAGTGACAAAAACCACAGTTTTGGCTGTCTGAACAGTTCCAGCGCCAGCTTAAGGCTAAATGCCGAATGGTTGGCACCTACCGCATTGGCAACCGTGGCAGAAGAGGGCGCATCCGTTTTGGCGAAAAAGAGTAAAACGGCGAGGATGAATGCACAGCCAGAACCCAGCCAGAAAACAAACTGATTATTGATGGTGAACATGATGCCGACAATCGAGGCACACAGCGCCCAGCCAACACAGCCAAACATCCGCGCGCGACCAAATTCGAAATTACTGCGACGGCTGACTTTCTCGATAAATGCCTCTACTGCTGGCGCACCGGCGTTAAAACAAAAGCCTAGATAAATACCACCAACAATCGATCCTACTAAAATGTTGTATTGTAACAGTGGCCCGAAGATAAAAATAAAGAACGGCGCAAACATCACTAACATGCCGGTAATAATCCACAGCAGGTATTTGCGCAGCCCGAGTTTGTCAGAAAGCAGACCAAACAGCGGTTGGAATAATAGCGAGAACAGAGAAATAGCGGCAAAAATAATACCCGTATCACTTTTGCTGATATGGTTGATGTCATGTAGCCAAATCGGGAAAAACGGGAAGTAGGCTCCCATGATAAAAAAGTAAAAGAAAAAGAATAAACCGAACATCCAAAAGTTTGTGTTTTTTAAATAGTACATAATGGATTTCCTTACGCGAAATACGGGCAGACATGGCCTGCCCGGTTATTATTATTTTTGACACCAGAGCAACTGGTAATGGTAGCGACCGGCGCTAAGCTGGAATTCCGCCGACACTGACGGGCTCCAGGAGTCGTCGCCACCAATCCCCATATGGAAACCGTCGATATTCAGCCATGTGCCTTCTTCCGCGTGCAGCAGATGGCGATGGCTGGTTTCCATCAGTTGCTGTTGACTGTAGCGGCTGATGTTGAACTGGAAGTCGCCGCGCCACTGGTGTGGGCCATAATTCAATTCGCGCGTCCCGCAGCGCAGACCGTTTTCGCTCGGGAAGACGTACGGGGTATACATGTCTGACAATGGCAGATCCCAGCGGTCAAAACAGGCCGCAGTAAGGCGGTCGGGATAGTTTTCTTGCGGCCCTAATCCGAGCCAGTTTACCCGCTCTGCTACCTGCGCCAGCTGGCAGGTCAGGCCAATCCGCGCCGGATGTGGCGTATTGCTCGCCACTTCAACATCAACGGTAATCGCCATTTGACCACTTCCATCAATCCGGTAGGTTTTCCGGCTGATAAATAAGGTTTTCCCCTGATGCTGCCACGCGTGGACCGTGGTAATCAGCACCGCGTCGGCAAGTGTATCTGCCGTGCACTGCAACAACGCTGCTTCGGCCTGGTAATGGCCCGCCGCCTTCCAGCGTTCGACCCAGGCGTTAGGGTCAATGCGGGTCGTTTCACTTACGCCAATGTCATTATCCAGCGGTGCACGGGTGAATTGATCGCGCAGCGGCGTCAGCAGTTGTTTTTCATCGCCGATCCACATTTGTGAAAGAAGACCTGACAACCGGTTAAATTGCCAACGCTTATTACCAAGTTCGATGCAAAAATCCGTTTCGCTGGTGGTCAGTTGCGGGATGGCGTGGGGCGCGGAGGGTTGTGTCACGCTGAGGTTTTCCGCCAGACGCCATTGCTGCCAGGCGCTGATGTGCCCGGCTGCTGACCATGTGGTCGCGTTCGGTTGCACTACGTGAACCGTTAGCCAGAGTTGCCCGGTGCTCTCCGGCTGCGGTAGTTCAGGCAGTTCAATCAACTGTTTTCCTTGTGGAGCGACATCCAGAGGCACTTCACCGCTTGTCAGCAGCTTGCCATCCAGCGCCACCATCCAGCGCAGGAGCTCGTTATCGCTATGACGGAACAGGTATTCGCTGGTCACTTCGATGGTTTGCCCGGATAAACGGAACTGGAAAAACTGCTGCTGGTGTTTTGCTTCTGTCAGCGCTGGATGCGGCGTGCGGTCTGCAAAGACCAGACCGTTCATGCAGAACTGGCGATCGTTCGGCGTATCGCCAAAATCACCGCCGTAAGCCGACCACGGGTTGCCGTTTTCATCATATTTAATCAGTGATTGATCGACCCAGTCCCAGACGAAGCCGCCCTGTAAACGGGGGTATTGACGAAACGCCTGCCAGTATTTAGCGAAGCCACCAAGACTGTTACCCATTGCGTGGGCATATTCGCAAAGGATCAGCGGACGCAGTTCTCCAGGCAGCGAAAGCCATTTTTTGATGGACCATTTCGGCACAGCCGGGAAGGGCTGGTCTTCATCCACACGCGCGTACATCGGGCAAATAATATCGGTTGCGGAGGTGTCGGCTCCGCCGCCTTCATACTGTACCGGGCGGGAAGGATCGACAGATTTAATCCAGCGATAGAGCGCATCGTGATTAGCACCGTGGCCTGATTCATTCCCCAGCGACCAGATGATCACACTCGGGTGATTACGATCGCGCTGCACCATTCGCGTTACGCGTTCGCTCATCGCGGGTAGCCAGAGCGGATCATCGGTCAGACGATTCATTGGCACCATGCCGTGGGTTTCAATATTGGCTTCATCCACCACGTACAGGCCGTAGCGGTCGCACAACGTGTACCACAGCGGATGATTCGGATAATGCGAACAGCGCACGGCGTTAAAGTTGTTCTGCTTCATCAGCAGGATATCCTGCACCATCGTCTGCTCATCCATGACCTGACCATGCAGAGGATGATGCTCGTGACGGTTAACACCGCGAATCAACAACGGCTTGCCGTTCAGCAGCAGCAGGCCATTTTCAATCCGCACCTCGCGGAAACCGACATCGCAGGCTTCTGCTTCAATCAGCATGCCGTCGGCGGTGTGCAGTTCAATCACCGCACGGTAGAGATTCGGGATTTCGGCGCTCCACAGCGCCGGGTTTTCGACGTTCAGACGTAGCGTGACGCGATTGGCATAACCGCCACGCTCATCGATAATTTCACCGCCGAAAGGCGCGGTGCCGCTGGCGACCTGTGTTTCACCCTGCCACAAAGAAACCGTCACCCTCAGCTCATCGCGCAGCACGCCGTACATCTGAACTTTTGCCTCCAGTACAGCGCGGCTGAAATCATCATTAAAGTGAGTAACAACATGGAAATCGCTGATTTGTGTGGTCGGTTTGTGCAGCAACGAGACGTCACGGAAAATGCCGCTCATCCGCCACATATCCTGATCTTCCAGATAATTGCCGTTACTCCAGCGCAGCACCATCACCGCGAGGCGGTTTTCTCCGGCGTGTAAAAATGCGCTCAGGTCAAATTCAGACGGCAAACGACTGTCCTGTCCGTAACCGACCCAGCGCCCGTTGCACCACAAATGAAACGCCGAGTTAACACCATCAAAAATAATTCGCGTCTGGCCTTCCTGTAGCCAGCTTTCATCAATATTAAATATGAGCGAGTAACAACCCGTCGGATTCTCCGTGGGAACATACGGTGGATTGACCGCAATGGGATAGGTCACGTTGGTGTAGATAGGCGCATCGTAACCGTGCATCTGCCAGTTTGAGGGGACGATGACAGTATCGGCGTCAGGAAGATCGCGCTCCAGCCAGCTTTCTGGTACCGCTTCTGGTGCCGGAAACCAGGCAAAGCGCCATTCACCATTCAGGCTGCGCGACTCTTGGGAAGGGCGATCGGTGCGAGCCTCTTCGCTATTACGCCAGCTGGCGAAAGGGGGATGTGCCGCAAGGCGATTAAGTTGGGTAACGCCAGGGTTTTCCCAGTCACGACGTTGTAATACGACGGCCAGTGAATCCGTAATCATTGTCATAGTTGTATCCTGTGTGAATTGTTATCCGCTCACATTTTCGCATAACATACGAGCCGGACACATAGAGTGTAAAGCCTGGGGTGCCTAATGAGTGAGCTGACTCACATTAATTGCGTTGCGCTCACTGCCCGCTTTCAAGTCGGGAAACTTGTCGTGCCAGCTGCATTAAGGAATCTGCCAACGTGCGGGGAGAGGTGGTTTGCGTATTGGGCGGTAGGGTGGTTTTTCTTTTCACCAGTGAGACGGGCAACAGCTGATTGCTCTTCACCGCCTGGCCCTGAGAGAGTTTCAGCAAGCGGTCCACGCTAGTTTTCCCCAGCAGGCGAAAATCCTGTTTGATGGTGGTTAACGGCGGGATATAACACGAGCTGTCTTCGGTATCGTCGTATCCCACTACCGAGATATCCGCACCAACGCGCAGCCCGGACTCGGTAATAGCGCGCATTGCGCCCAGCGCCATCTGATCGTTGGCAACCAGCATCGCAGTGGGAACGATGCCCTCATTCAGCATTTGCATAGTTTGTTGAAAACCGGACATGGCACTCCAGTCGCCTTCCCGTTCCGCTATCGGATGAATTTGATTGCGTGTGAGATATTTATGCCAGTCCGCCAGACGCAGACGCGCCGAGACAGAACTTAATGGACCGGCTAACAACGCGATTTGCTGGTGACCCAATGCGATCAGATGCTCCACGCCCAGTCGCGTACCGTCTTCATGGGAAAAAATAATACTGTTGATGGGAGTCTGGTCAGAGACATCAAGAAATAGGGCCGGAACATTAGCGCAGGCAGCTTCCACAGCAATGGCATCCTCGTCATCCAGCGGATAGTTAATGATCAGACCACTGACGCGTTGCGCGAGAAGGTTATGTACAGCCGCTTTACAGGCTTCGACGCTGCTTCGTTCTACCATCGACACCACCACGCTGGCACCCAGTTGATCGGCGCGAGATTTAATCGCCGCGACAATTTGCGACGGCGCGTGCAGGGCCAGACTGGAGGTAGCAACGCCAATCAGCAACGACTGTTTGCCCGCCAGTTGTTGTGCCACGCGGTTGGGAATGTAGTTCAGCTGCGCCATCGCCGCTTCCACCTTTTCCCGCGTTTTCGCAGAGACGTGGCTGGCCTGGTTCATCACGCGGGAAACGGTCTGATAAGAGACACCGGCATACTCTGCGACATCGTATAGCGTTACTGGTTTCACATTTACCACCCTGAATTGACTCTCTTCGGGTGCTATCATGCCATACCACGAAATGTTTTGCGCCATTCGGAGGGGGCACGCCGAAGTGAGATTCAAAATGCCGACGTCAGTTCACAGGTGGGTAATGATACCAACGTGTTGATTTCGTATTTTCACTGACACCAGGATCATCCTGATGTTACAAGGATTGAATGACTACAGATTAAAATAGTCATCAACAGGTTGACAGCATTACCGGAAACTTCCTCCGGCTATTCTGCTGAACACGATTAGGGGCACTGTTGCAAAGTTAGCGATGAGGCAGCG
>NZ_CAMFKT010000056.1:0-6818 GCF_945957325.1 Enterobacter sp. PL1 | reverse complement strand
TTAAGACCACTCCTTACGGTATTATCTATCTGTATAGTTTCAAGTTTCATCTTGTTACCTCCTGTTGACCGGATCCCAAGCATAGATATCTGAATTCAAATTGCCTAGTGAAATGTCTGGATATGCCGCATTTTTCCCCTTATACAGCGAAGCTGGCCAAAGGCCAGCCCGCTTGGATTTATCGCTTTTGCCAGTAGATCAGCATGGCAAGGAACAGGATTGTTGCCCCCTGAGAAGCGGTCAGGAAAGTTTCCAGCAATGACATTATCGTAAAACTCCGCATTATTAATTTCAGGTGTGTGATTCAGGGGCCTTAGTCCCCCTTTTACAGGACGTAGTGTTCTGTCACGACGGAAGCCAGGGTTAATAAAAACGATTCGAATATGTCTGCCGGGACGATAGAAATCTTCGTGCGGGTTGTCTCGCTGTAGCCGGCTCTGGAGAGCGACTCGGGGGAGGAGTAGTATCTTCCGGCCACGGATATGATCGAGCCAGCAGTGCTCGCCGCAGTCGAGCGACAGGGCGAAGCCCCGAGTGAGCGAGGAAGCACCAGGGAACAAAACTTATAAATTCTGCTTACGCTCAATGCCTGAAAAATCACCTCCCCTCGGGGTTATCCACTTATCCACGGGCATATTTTTATAAAGTACTTTTTTATTCTTTTTCTTTATTTTACATCTTTTAGGGAGCCTGAAAGCCGCGTACAGTGCGGCCTGAGAGGGGGCCTGTATGGGCAACTGGTAAACATAATATGGGAAATTAATCACGTATCAGTGGGTTTTGTGTCAACAAGCTATGGGATACGCATCAACAAGCTATGGGAAAGAGGTCAAGTTCAGTTCTCAATTATCCACTTGTGGATAAAGTGCAGATTTTTCCGGTGGATAAGTATCGCGATAGCTTGCAATTTCTGTTTTCACTGTCATTATGGGTGGGTAAAAATTTACCCATAGGCATTGAAATGGATACTCAAGCACTCTTGCCAGCTACTAAAACGTTTAAAAAACGCGCCAGTATAAAGCAATCTAACGAATTGACCGAAGCTGCATATTACCTGCCTCTTCAGGCAAAACGTGTGCTGTGGTTATGCCTCATGCAGGCCTATTTTAATGACAGCCAGGAAGATGACTCTGACGTATTGCCGCTCTTCAAAATCAGCGTTTCCGATTACGTCAAATACTTCAATGTCGCTACGTCTGTCGCCAGTCGTGATGTGAAGGCTGGGGTAAATGCTCTGGGCGAATCAACGGTTACCTTTTATCCAAAAGAAGGTGAGTTTGAAGAAGTTAAACGTCCGTGGCTGGCTGAAGCAGGAATGAAGCGAGGCCGGGGTTCCTGGCAGATTGAATTTAACTACAAGGTCATGCCATTCCTGGTCGGCTTAACCTCCCAGTTCACTACCTATTCTCTCTATGACTGTGGCCAGCTTAATAGTGTTCGTGTCATCCGGCTTTATGAAAGCCTGTGTCAGTTCCGGAGCACTGGTGTCTGGATCACCACACATGACTGGTTATGTGAAAGGTTTATGCTCCCTGCCTCGCAGAAAAACAATATTGCTGAAATGAAGCGTACCTTCCTGGAACCTGCTCTGAAGAAAATTAATGAGAAGACGCCATTAAAGGTAACATATACCACTGAAGAAGATGGTCGCTTGCTGTTTAATTTTCTTGATAAAAAACAATAGTCTGTAATTTTTATTTCCTCCCCCCTTAGTTTGTTGCTGACATATGGGGGGATACTGAACTTGCTGTGTTTCCCATAGTGCTTGCCTAACTTGACCTGTTTCCCGCAATCGCGGCTGTCTGCGTAGTTGACCTGTTTCCCACAGTCCGGGCCGTCTGCGGAGTTGACCTGTTTCCCACAGTCCCGGTCGTCTGCAAAGTTGACCTGTTTCCCACAGTCCCGGTCGTCTGCAAAGTTGACCTGTTTCCCACAGTCCGGGCCGTACGCGGAGTTGACCTGTTTCCCACACTCCCGACCGTCCGAGAAGTTGACCTGTTTCCCATAGTCCGGGCCGTCCGAGAAGCTGACCTGTTTCCCTTAGTCCGGGCCGTCCGCGAAGTTGACCTGTTCCCCACACTCCCGGCCGCCCGCGAAGTTGACCTGTTTCCCACAGTCCGGGCCGTCTGCAAAGTTGACCTGTTTCCCACAGTCCCGGCCGCCCGCGAAGTTGACCTGTTTCCCATAATCCGGGCCGTCCGCGAAGTTGACCTGTTCCCCACACTCCCGGCCGCCCGTGAAGTTGACCTGTTTCCCATAGTCCGGGCCGTCCGCGAAGTTGACCTGTTTCCCATAGTCCGGAGCGTCCATTAAAGTTGACCTGTTTCCCACAGAGGATGGAAAACTCTTCTTGTGCTGAGCGTAAGAGCTATCTGCCGGAACGGTTCCTCTTCGCTTCCTCGCCAGTTCGCTCGCTACGCTCGGTTACATGGCTGCGGCGAGCGCTGATACATAAGGCTCAGCATTGCACTGGTCGTAACTAAAATCAGAATCCTTCTGAATGACTCTCCTGTCTTGCAAGTTGAATACCTTTCTCAAAGCCCTTTTGTATGAGTTGCTGTTGATGGTCAAAAGTGCGTCTGCGTGTTGCTGCAGTGTGATTTAGTAGCACGCCCGTCGAGCTTCATCCCCCTTCTGTTGAGAGCGAAATCAAAACAATATGATTTTTTTCTTGCAACATGACACTTTTTGTTCAAAATGACAAAAAACGTCATGAGGTGATAAATGGACAATATTGAGCAGTTACGGAAAGTCGCTACACGTGCAGGTAAGCTTCTGACATCTTTGAGCGAAAGTATCCGACAGCAAAAAGAGGAATTGAAGCTTACCGAGTTCTATCAGGAATACAGCAAAGCCGCTCTGTATAAGCTGCCTAAGCTCAGTAAAGGCAGTGTTGAGTATGCTGTGTCCGAAATGGAAGCCGGTGGCTACATTTTTAAAAAGAAACCTTCTGGTAATACGATGAAATACGCGATGACGATTCAGAATGTCATCGATCTGTATAACCATCGTAAAGTACCGAAGTACAGGGATCGCTTCGATAAAGCCTTTACGATTTTTGTATGTAATCTTAAAGGTGGTGGTTCCAAGACAGTTTCTACCGCTTCATTATCACATGCTTTTCGAGCTCATCCTCAGCTTCTGTTCGAAGACCTGCGTATTCTGGCCATCGATTTCGATCCGCAGGCATCTCTGACAATGTTCCTGAGCCATGAGAATTCAGTGGGCTTGGTTGAAAATACGGCTGCTCAGGCCATGCTCCAGAACGTGTCTCGTGAAGAATTACTTTCCGATTTTATAGTACCGTCTATTATCCCTGGTGTTGATGTAATCCCCGCTTCCATTGACGATGCATTCCTTGCTGAAGGCTGGAAGGGATTGTGTGAAGAACATCTGCCAGGGAAAAATATTCATGCGGTGCTTAAAGAGAACATTATCGACAAGCTCCAGCATGACTACGACTTTATTTTCCTTGATAGTGGTCCTCACCTTGATGCGTTCCTGAAAAACTGCATTGGGGCGGCAGACCTGATGTTGACCCCTCTTCCACCGGCGACGGTTGATTTTCATTCTTCCCTGAAGTTTGTGGCCAGCCTCCCTGCCCTCATAGATTCCATCGAAATGGATGGGCACACCTGCAATCTCATCGGTAATGTCGGCTTCATGTCCAAGATCCTGAACAAGTCTGATCACAAAATTTGCCATAGTCAGGCCAAAGAGGTTTTCGGTGCCGATATGCTAGACATGGTTCTGCCAAGACTGGATGGTTTCGAACGTTGTGGGGAGACTTTTGACACAGTTATTTCAGCAAATCCAGCAACCTATGATGGAAGTACAGAGGCACTAAAAAGCGCAAAATCAGCAGCGGAAGACTTTGCGAAGGCAGTCTTTGATCGCATCGAGTTCATTCGTACTAACGGAGGTATGTGATGTCGAATGAGAAAAGAAAAACCATCGGCAGACAGTTAAATACTCAGGCGTCAATGCTCGAAATGGCTGACACCGGTAGAAGTCAGGTATTTACCTTAAAAACCGGCAGGAAGGTAACGTTCAGGTTTGTTCGGGTGCCTGCATCTGAAGTTGAAAGTAAGACCTTCGTAAACCAGGAAAACAATGGAAGAGATCAACTTGCACTGACCAGGGAGTCTCTGAAATCCATTATCCAGACGATTAAGTTTCAGCAGTTCTTTCCCTGTATTGGTATTAAGCAAAGTGAAAGGATTGAGATACTGGATGGTTCAAGACGGCGAGCCTCAGCAATTTTTGTCCGTACAGGCCTTGATGTAATGGTTACCGAAGAACATTTATCAGCTGATGAAGCTCGCCAACTGGCTAAAGATATCCAGACAGCTAAAGAACATAATCTTCGGGAGATTGGTCTGAGATTGATCGCTCTTAAAGAGTCCGGATTTAATCAAAAGGAAATTGCTGAACTGGAGGGATTATCTCAGGCTAAAGTTACCAGGGCGCTGCAGGCGGCGGCCGTACCGCAAGACTTAATTTCTCTGTTCCCGGTTCAGTCGGAGCTATCGTTTAGTGATTATAAACTTCTTTTAGAAGTTAATGAAAAACTCGGTGAAAAGGGATTAACGCCTGAAGAACTCATTCAGTCTGTATCAGCTCAGCTCGATGCAATTTTGAGTGATGGCGAGCGACCAGAAGACGAACAGAAAGCCAGTATTCTGAAGCTGATTTCTCAGGCATCTCAGGCATTGATAGATCCATCTCCCAAGGAAAAGTCAGTGGTTTCCCCACTCTGGTCTTTTGAAGAAAAGGACAAGTTCGCGCGTAAGCGTGTGAAAGGGCGCACGCTGACTTATGAGTTTAGCCGTATGTCAAAAGTGATTCAGGATGAACTGGACAAGGCTATCAACGAAGTCCTTGACAGAAATTTGAGTCAATAATTTCGCCATGGCGATTTCACATCTAACTTATTGTAATTAGGCAGTTTAGGTTGAGAATTTCACGGTGAAATCGCCATAGTTTCACGCCAGTTTCGCTGCAGGAATATCTGACCATCGTGTCGTATAAGCAGGAGAAAGCATCTCCCGTTTCATCTGCCATTCCGGGGCCATACCCCGCCCCGCAAACCATACTTTACCCAGCCCTGAGTTGTTGATCCCGTCCAGAACCCTCATCAGCTCAGCACTGTGAGGGCGTGGCGGGCGTTCGTCGAACAGTTGCAGCTGCGAAACTCCGGAGCCGGTGAAGTCATTCAGCATAACTCCGGCTTTGGCATACCGGTGCCCATCCCTCCAGATACGCTCCAGAGCCGTTGTAGCGGCTGCAATGATGTCCCTGGTGTCCTGAGTGGGTGTAAGAAGTTTTTCCGTAGCCACGTTGCCGTAGTAAGGCTCTTTAATGGCGAACGGAGACGTTTTGATGAAAACGGAAATATGCCGGCAATACTGGTGCTCTTTACGCAGTTTTTCAGAGGCCCGCTCTGCGTGCTGACAGATAGCCTGACGGAGTGACTCGTACTCCGTGATCTTCACGCCAAAACTGCGGCTGCAGACAATTTGCTGTTTCGTCGGAGGGGCTTCCTCAAGCGAAAGGCAGCTTTCCCCGTTCAGTTCCCGTACCGTTCGCTCAAGGACGACAGAAAAATTTTTGCGGATGAAGGCCGGGTTCGTCAGAGCCAGATCGAGCGCGGTTTTTATGCCCAGCACATTTAGCTTGCGTGCAATACGGTTACCCACCCCCCAGATTTCTTCAACCGGCTGCAGTGAAAGCAGTTTCCGCGTCCTTTGCGGATTTCCCCTGGTCAGAGCGAGTACGCCATGAAACTGTTTCCACTCTTTTGAGGCCCACTGGGCTGATTTTGCGAGGGTTTTCGTTGGTCCGGCGCCCACGCCAATGGTCAGGCGGGTACAGTCATACACCTGCTGACGCAGCTGCCGGGCGAAGTCCTCAAGCCCCATACAGTGCTCCACGCCGGTCAGGTCGAGGAACATCTCATCAATTGAATACTGTTCCACCCTGGGGGCCAGTTCCTCCAGGCAGTTCATCACGCGCGCCGATATCGAGGCGTAAAGTTCATAATTACTTGAAAACGCATATATTTTTTCCGGGTATCTTTCGTTTTTTATCTGAAACCACGGAGTTCCCATTTTGATCCAGGGCTTCGCCTCGGCACTGCGAGCGATTACATTCCCGTCGTTGTTGCTCAGGACGACTATCGGCTTTCCTTTCAAATCCGGGCGGAAAACACGTTCACAGCTGGCATAGAAGCTGTTCACATCGGCCAGGGCAAACATCAGTACATCTCCCTCGGGCGGTGGATGATATGCGTGACGACGCCAAAGATATCCAGCTCGTCGGGATCAGGATAAATCGGCGACCAGGAGGCATTCATGGGCTGCAGCGTCAGTCGCGGCGTCAGCAGAAGCCGTTTCACCGTAAACTCCCCCTGCATGCTGGCGACAACGATATCGCCGTGCCGCGGCTTTTCAGCACTGTCCACAACCAGCAGATCGCCATTGTACAGACTGCCGTCGGCCATGCTGTCTCCGCTGGCACGCAGGTAGTACGTCGCGCTCGGATGCCGTATGCAGTAATCATGGAGATCCAGATCGGACTCGACATAGTCAGCAGCAGGGCTGGGAAAACCGCAGCTGGCCAGATCGGCAAACAATGGATGGGCCTGTGGCGGGAGTTCTTTCCCGGTGCTGAAAAGTTGTAGTTTCATCTTTCCTCCTGACACTCTAATTTTACTGGTTATACATACAGTGTTTGCCGGGAGACCGGTAGAGATCAAGGGGTGAAAGTCCCCGACCATTGAAGGACCAGCAATCCACAAGGTCCCCGAGTCATGCGTT
>NZ_CAMFKT010000055.1:0-7812 GCF_945957325.1 Enterobacter sp. PL1 | reverse complement strand
AGCCCCTAATATGTCAAAGCCAAAATACCCTTTTGAAAAGCGCCTTGTAGTCGTGAATCACTACTTCACAACTGATGATGGTTACAGGATCATCTCGGCACGTTTTGGTGTCCCCCGAACCCAGGTCAGGACATGGGTTGCCCTCTATGAAAAACATGGAGAAAAAGGTTTAATTCCCAAACCTAAAGGTGTTAGTGCTGATCCAGAGTTGCGTATTAAGGTCGTGAAAGCTGTGATCGAGCAGCACATGTCCCTTAATCAGGCTGCTGCTCACTTTATGCTTGCTGGTAGTGGTTCTGTAGCCAGGTGGCTGAAGGTCTATGAAGAGCGCGGAGAAGCTGGTTTACGCGCGCTCAAGATTGGCACCAAAAGAAACATTGCAATATCAGTTGATCCAGAAAAAGCGGCATCAGCATTGGAGCTGTCAAAAGACCGACGCATTGAGGATCTTGAAAGGCAAGTTCGATTTCTTGAAACGCGGCTTATGTATCTAAAAAAGCTGAAAGCCTTAGCTCATCCCACGAAAAAGTGAAAGTACTCAACGAGCTAAGGCAGTTTTATCCTCTTGATGAGCTTCTCAGGGCTGCGGAGATACCGCGCAGTACGTTTTATTACCATCTAAAGGCTCTCAGCAAGCCTGACAAGTATGCGGACGTTAAAAAGCGTATTGGTGAGATTTATCACGAGAATAGAGGCCGATACGGATACCGTAGGGTAACGCTGTCTCTTCATCGAGAAGGGAAACAGATTAACCATAAAGCTGTTCAGCGCCTGATGGGAACCCTCTCACTTAAAGCAGCGATTAAGGTCAAGCGATACCGCTCTTACAGAGGAGAGGTAGGGCAAACCGCCCCTAATGTTCTCCAAAGAGATTTCAAGGCTACGCGGCCCAACGAGAAGTGGGTTACCGATGTTACTGAATTTGCAGTCAATGGGCGCAAGCTGTATTTGTCTCCAGTAATAGATCTCTTCAACAACGAAGTTATTTCTTACAGCCTTTCGGAAAGACCAGTGATGAACATGGTTGAGAATATGCTCGATCAGGCATTCAAAAAGCTTAATCCTCACGAGCATCCTGTTCTGCACTCTGACCAGGGATGGCAGTATCGTATGAGAAGATATCAAAATATCCTTAAAGAACATGGTATTAAACAAAGCATGTCCAGAAAAGGCAATTGTCTGGATAATGCTGTGGTGGAGTGTTTCTTTGGAACCTTAAAGTCGGAGTGTTTTTATCTTGATGAGTTCAGTAATATAAGCGAACTGAAGGATGCTGTTACGGAACATATTGAATACTACAACAGCAGAAGAATTAGCCTGAAATTAAAAGGTCTGACTCCAATTGAATATCGGAATCAGACCTATATGCCTCGTGTTTAACTGTCCAACTTTTTGGGGTCAGTACAATCTGGGGCCTGCAGCGGGCTATCACGCCGCGCCTGGGAGCCCGTCTGGTACAGGAGGGCAACCGGCTGCACTACCTGGCTGACCGGGCCAGCATCACCGGTATGTTCAGTGACGCCGAATGCCGGAAGCTGGATGACACATTCCCACACTTTACCCGCCAGATGGAATCGATGCTGACCACCGGTGAACTCAGCCCCCAACATGCCCACTGCGTCACCCTGTACCACAACGGTTTTACCTGCGAAGCCGACACCCTTGGCAGTTGCGGCTACGTATACATCGCCATTTATCCCACTCAGCGTTAATTACCTTCACGAGAGCAAACATGAAAACTTTACCTGCAACAACTCAGCGGGCAGCGAAGCCCTGCCTGTCACCCGTGGCTGTCTGGCAAATGTTACTGGCGCGTTTGCTGGAACAGCACTACGGTCTGACAATAAACGACACCCCATTCAGGGCGTTGTTGCTCAAATCAGGGAACTATTGTCAACGACGGATGAAAAGTGATCCACTTATATCTCCACCAACGGCCCAATATTGATCCACCGTTTTACTCAGGATTAGCTTCAGCTATAACCCCGGCCTTTCGTTTCTGTCTGAGTCGATAGCTTTCTCCTTTGATTTGAACGACATGTGAGTGGTGTAAGATACGGTCCAGCATCGCTGAGGTCAGTGCTGCATCACCGGCGAACGTTTGATCCCACTGCCCGAACGGCAGATTGGATGTCAGGATCATTGCGCTCTTTTCGTAACGTTTAGCGATGACCTGGAAGAACAGTTTTGCTTCTTCCTGACTGAACGGCAGATAGCCTATTTCATCAATGATGAGCAGGCGGGGGGCCATTACTCCACGCTGAAGCGTCGTTTTATAACGGCCCTGACGTTGTGCCGTAGATAACTGAAGTAACAGATCTGCTGCTGTTGTGAAGCGAACCTTGATACCTGCACGGACTGCTTCATAGCCCATCGCTATTGCCAGATGGGTTTTCCCCACACCTGATGGCCCCAGTAATACGATATTTTCATTACGTTCTATGAAGCTGAGTGAGCGTAACGACTGGAGTTGCTTCTGCGGTGCTCCGGTGGCGAATGTGAAGTCATACTCTTCGAACGTTTTCACCGCCGGGAAGGCTGCCATTCGGGTATACATCGCCTGTTTACGTTGATGACGTGCCAGTTTTTCTTCATGAAGCAGATGCTCCAGGAAGTCCATATAACTCCATTCCTGATCTACTGCCTATTGTGACAGCGCAGGCGCTGCGCTTATAAGGCTTTCCAGTTGCAACTGCCCGGCGAGCGCCATCAGTCGTTGATGTTGCAGTTCCATCATCACGCCACTCCTCTGCAGAATGAGTCGTAGATGGAGAGTGGATGATGCAGGGGGTGTTTATCGAAGTTCACCAGATTTTCACCAGGATGCACGTCATACTCTTTTTTCTCCGGAGGCAGTGCCAGCATGGACTGCTGCTCTTCGAGCCAGCGATCGCAGGGACGGGCCTGGATTGTTTCATGCTTTCGTTGGTTAGCGACATCGTGCAGCCAGCGCAGACCGTGGCGGTTGGCTGTTTCAACATCGACAGTGATCCCCATCGGGCGCAGGCGAGTCATTAGTGGGATGTAAAAACTGTTACGGGTGTACTGCACCATCCGTTCCACCTTACCTTTAGTCTGTGCCCTGAAGGGGCGACACAGTCGGGGAGAGAAGCCCATCTCCTTGCCGAACTGCCACAGCGAAGGATGGAACCGGTGCTGACCGGTCTGATATGCGTCACGTTGCAGAACCACAGTTTTCATATTGTCATACAACACTTCGCGCGGCACACCACCAAAGAAGCGGAACGCATTACGATGGCAGGTTTCCAGCGTGTCATAACGCATATTGTCAGTGAATTCGATGTACAACATTCGGCTGTATCCGAGAACAGCAACGAACACGTGAAGCGGTGAGCGGCCATTACGCATAGTGCCCCAGTCAACCTGCATCTGTCGTCCGGGTTCAGTTTCGAACCGAACGGCAGGCTCCTGCTCCTGAGGAACCGAGAGAGAACGAATGAATCCCCTGAGAATGGTCATTCCGCCACGATATCCCTGGTCTCTGATCTCGCGAGCGATTACCGTTGCCGGGATTTTGTAAGGATGAGCATCGGCGATGCGTTGACGAATATAATCCCGGTATTCATCCAGGAGTGAAGCAACAGCAGGTCGCGGCGTATATTTTGGCGGCTCAGATTTTGCCTGCAAATAACGTTTAACCGTATTGCGGGAGATCCCCAGTTCTCTGGCAATCGCCCGGCTACTCATTCCCTGCTTGTGCAGGATTTTAATTTCCATAACTGTCTCAAAAGTGACCATAAGCTCTCCTGAATCAGGAGAGCAGATTACCCCCTGGATCTGATTTCAGGCGTTGGGTGTGGATCACTATTGCACCGTTCGTGACAACTATCCCGCAGTTTGGTGATCTGATCTCTTAGGTTCACCACCGGGAGCGCCAGATGGGCAAGTCCAAGCACAAGATCAGCAACTGGAAACAGTACAACCAAGCCTTGGTGCAACGTGGTTCGTTGACCGTCTGGATGGATGAGCAAGCCATCCAGCAGTGGCATTGCCAGCCCCATCATGGCCGCCGAGGGCGAGGCTTCCATTACAGCGACTCCGCCATTGCAACCGCGCTGATGCTCAAGGCGGTATTCAAGCTACCGCTGCGTGCCTTGGAAGGCTTCATCAACTCGCTGTTCGAGCTGATGAATGTGCCCTTACAGTCGCCGGACTACAGCTGTATCAGCAAGCGCGCCAAGACGGTCGAAATCAAGTACCGCCTACCGAGCCATGGCCCAGTGGCTCACCTGGTCATCGATGCCACCGGACTCAAGGTCTATGGCGAAGGCGAATGGAAAATTCGCAAGCACGGCAAGGAGAAACGCCGCGTCTGGCGCAAGCTTCACCTTGCCGTAGATGCGGCGACCCATGCCATCGTTGCAGCCGAAGTCAGCCTGGAAACGGTGGGCGATAACGAGGTGTTGCCCACGCTGCTCAACCCCTTGCGCCGCAAGATAGAACAAGTCAGCGCCGATGGTGCCTATGACACCAAAGCCTGTTATGCCCTACTACAAAAGAAGGGCGCCAAGGCCACCATACCGCCGAGAAAAAATGCGGCATTCTGGAAGACAGACCATCCACGCAACGAGGCGGTTGCCGCGCTCAAGGCAGGAGAACTGGAGCAATGGAAAAAGGACTCTGGCTATCATCAGCGCTCGATAGCTGAGACCGCCATGTATCGCTTCAAGCAGCTCATCGGTCCGAAACTGAGTCTGCGGAGCTACAACGCCCAGGTGGGTGAGATCCTGGCCGGGGTGAAAGTCATGAACAAGGTCATAGGGCTTGGTATGCCTATTCGGCAGGCTGTCAACTAAGCCCGCCCGGCGGGTTGGGGAGCGACCATCCAACTTTGGATTTGATCAACAAGGCCCCCATTCAGCGATGAAGTTGTTATACAGCAACATATCGATGCCGGTATCACCCTGTCAGATGCCGTGAATTTTCTGGTGGAAAAATACGAACTGGTCCGTATCGACAGGAAGGGATTTCGCTGGCAGGAACAATCCCCTTACCTTCGGGCTGTCGATATTCTGAGGGCAAGACAGGCAATAGGTCTTTTACGAGGATCTCATTGAGATATGGTAGGATGAAGTTTTCGAGTACGATATCTATTAAGCGGAATCGAACCAAAGACGGTTAGTTATTATTCAATGAATTCTGTCAAAATAACTTTTGGGGGCCTTATTGGGGGCCCCTTAACTTTATTAACAACAAATAAACCTTAACTATCAACAAATAAACCATACATATTCGAAGTCTGCAGGGGACACTTTGACCTTCACGCGCATTCACCTGTCTATCGCCAGAATTCACTGAGCAGAAGATTCCTGTTTTATTTGAGCGTAACGCGCAGCAAGCTGTCTTAGGCGCAACTCCAGTTGGGTCTTTTCGGCTTCAGGAAGCGCATCTCCGGCTGGATGCTGTGACAGGCGTCGGAGTTGTTCTTCAGCCGGTATTGTTTGGTTAAATGACTGTATAGTCGAAAAAACCACCGATTTAAGCTCACTCACCGTGATATATTTTCCTTTTTGCTCATCCAGACTGCTCAGCCGATGACTCAGTTGCTGAAGCTTCATCATTCCCTCATACCAACTGTTCATAGCGTAGACAGGCAACGCTGCCGCGTTAAATTTTTGCTGCCACTGTGAGGTGAGCGGCTTCGCCTCCTCCGGCCGCAATGTATGGAGTTGCGCTAACAGCTGAAGGCTGTAGGAAATATTCCAGTCAGGAGGCAGCTTATCCAGTCGGGCAAGCTGCTGCTGCGTTTCAGTGATAAATGTGGACGGCAAAGTACCTTGCTGTGCTAACGCGTCTTGCTGAACAGGTGTAAGCACTTCAGGTAACGGCGCCAGAGATGCATTAGCCTGAATCGTTAAGGGATCGGGTCTGGACAGAAAGCCCCCTCCCCACGCCGCGGCGAGGCTGACCACCAGCATAGAACACATTCCGGCGACAAAGGGTTTCCATGGTCTGACCGCCCCGTGCGCTGTCGTAAAACCCTCTGCATCAGGCTGATTCTCCGGCTGCACAACATAGACCCATTTCACTTCGTCAACCGGCTCTGCCCTTTCCTGAGGTATTTCGCAACCGGGCATCATGAGTGCATTCAGATCTGATGCGTCATTACTGCTTTCCAGCCGTTCAGCATTCGAACGTATCATTGTTCGTAACGTATCGAACTGGCTTAGGTGTTTCAGCTCAAGACGCTGTAGCACGGCACTCAGTCGGGTAAGCAATTCTTCAGCACGATAAAGCTCACTAAGATGGCTTTTGTTGAGTGGAAGCATACGCATGTGCTGCTGCAGGCGCTGGCTCAAGCCGCTAAGGATTTCCATACGAGCGTGTAATGTCTTCGGCCAGAAAACGTCCCACTGATGGCTAATCAGGGCCTCCAGAATCGCCAGCCCTTCGTTCAGGCCTGCTAATCCAGACAGGTGAATGCGGGCAAGGGTGTACCAGGCTGCAGTCTGCAACTCCACACCGTTCTGTTCAAACAGTGAGAGGCCGAGTTTTTCGACATATTGCCAGTTCACATCCGGGCGAGCAGGATGCGTCAGCTTACTGAGTTCATCGCGGAGGGCGGCGTAATCTGGCAGCGTACGCGGGTCGCCGCCGGTTTTAATTGTATGTGGGATGATGTCATTCATGACCTATTGTCCATTTGACGTATCTGGAGCTAATAAAGGTTATTGTTTATGCGGCTTCGCTTTCTGCATATTCGAGACTCTGCAGATACTGTAGCGTTACCGGGTCAGCAATATATTCAATCTGCCCGTGGTGACGCTCCACCTCTTCAATAATTCGGCTAAGCTCGATCCGGAAAAACTCTTTACGCAGATTGATTCGGTTAATCCGGTAGCGTTCCAGATGTTCATGTAACGTCCTTTCAAGCGCAGGGGCATCATCGCAAGAAATCATGGCGTGGACATCAAAATCAAACGGCACAGCTGCCCCGCTCAATTCTTTCACGCGCTCCATGGGCTCCAGTCGTCGGGTCATACCGATTTTGAAGACGTTTTCACCGAAGGAGCCGATATTCGAAATGACATACACGTATCCCTGTTTGGTGAGCTGGGCCATGGATTTGGCACGTTCATACTGCTGATGCACGTCCTGGATTTTCTGCTCCAACTCCAGGCGCTGTCTTTCCAGTTCTACCCTGTGAGCACCTTCAGCGGCGAGCAGGGCTTCTTCCAGTAAACGCTGCTGCTCAGCAAGGCGTTGCTCCTCCTCTTCCGCTTCGCGCTGCTGCTGCTCCAGTTCGTCCTGTCGCTGTTTTTCTTCACGCATCTGGCGTTTGAGCTCAGACTGATATTCTTTTTCTTCCTGCGCTTTTTCCAGCAGAGCAACCTTATCCAGAAACTGCTGTTTTACGCCTTCCCAGTCGGCGTTATCTTCCAGTTCCAGAAATGCGATTTTCTCGCTGATAGCAGCGTAAGCCTCTCTTTCCTTCCTGAGCTGGTCGTACTTGCTTTGCCAGTTATTCACCGTGGTGCCAGAAAGCAGGGTTTTGACTTTGAATTTATACGCGGAGTCCACAATACGCTGCAGTGCCCGAGAGGCTTTATTTTTGGCATTGTGAAAGTCATCCCACTGACCGGCAAGGCGTTGCTTTTCCTGATACAGACCGCGAGCCACTTCAGTACTGACGGTTTCTTCAAAGGCTTTCTCTTTCTGAATGAGGTTCGACATAGCCTGTTCCAGCTCCGCTGTTTTCTTACGGAAGCCCCGGTAAATGAAAACCCGCATTATCAACGCAACGGCTATCAGTAAGCCAAAGAATAAACTGATGATTCCTGCTGGATTAGG
>NZ_CAMFKT010000054.1:0-8213 GCF_945957325.1 Enterobacter sp. PL1 | reverse complement strand
ACTGAGGTTAGCGATCATCTCCGATTCCGGAGTGCTAATGCGCAGGAAAGATTGTTTACATATTGCTTGTGCAAAATAATGTTACAATTGGTCTTTGTTTATGGGAATAGCTGTTCGTCTCTCGAGCACAGCAGATCTTATCGATAATTCTGTTTGATACATATTACGTACGGAATTTTTTGTAGAATAATTTATGAGTATAAAAATGAAGTATAATATAGGGTATTTGTTTGATCTTCTTGTTGTTATAACAAACAAAGATTTAAAGGTACGTTATAAAAGCAGCGTATTTGGTTACTTATGGTCAATTGCGAATCCACTGCTTTTTGCAATGATATATTATTTCATTTTTAAGCTCGTTATGCGAGTGCAGATCCCGAATTATACCCTTTTCTTGATTACCGGTTTATTTCCGTGGCAATGGTTTGCCAGCTCGGCGACAAATTCCTTGTTTTCGTTTATAGCCAATGCGCAAATAATCAAAAAAACAGTTTTTCCGCGCTCAGTTATTCCATTGAGTAATGTCATGATGGAAGGGTTACATTTCTTGTGTACAATTCCTGTGATTATTGCATTCCTGTTCGTGTATGGTATGCGTCCATCGCTCTCATGGCTCTGGGGCGTACCAATTATTGCGCTTGGTCAGGTGATTTTTACATTTGGTATTTCAATCATATTTTCTACGCTAAATCTGTTCTTCAGGGATTTAGAGCGATTTGTCAGCCTTGGTATCATGCTCATGTTTTATTGCACGCCGATATTATATGCGTCAGATATGATTCCTGAAAAATTTAGCTGGATTATTACCTATAATCCTCTGGCAAGCATGATCCTCAGCTGGCGGCAGCTGTTCATGGATGGCGTCTTAAATTATGAATATATTTCAATCCTTTACATTACAGGTTTAGTCCTGACAATTGTGGGCCTGAGTATTTTTAATAAATTAAAATATCGATTTGCAGAGATTTTGTAATGGAACCAGTAATAAACTTTAGTCACGTTACGAAAGAGTATCCTCTTTACCACCATATTGGCTCAGGAATTAAGGATCTCGTATTTCACCCTAAAAGAGCTTTTCAGCTGTTAAAAGGGCGTAAATATCTTGCGATCGAAGACATTACCTTCACCGTGGGTAAAGGCGAGGCCGTAGCGCTGATTGGTCGTAACGGCGCAGGGAAAAGTACCTCCCTCGGGCTGGTGGCCGGCGTCATTAAGCCTACAAAAGGCACTGTTACAACCCAGGGGCGCGTTGCCTCAATGCTTGAGCTAGGCGGCGGTTTTCACCCTGAATTAACCGGGCGAGAAAATATTTATCTCAATGCGACCCTGCTTGGGCTACGCCGCAAAGAGGTTCAGCAACGGATGGATCGGATAATTGAGTTCTCCGAGCTGGGTGATTTCATTGACGAACCTATTCGCGTGTACTCAAGTGGTATGCTTGCGAAGCTTGGATTCTCTGTCATCAGCCAGGTAGAACCCGATATACTTATTATCGATGAGGTACTTGCTGTCGGTGACATTTCGTTCCAGGCCAAATGTATACAAACAATACGAGACTTCAAAAATAAGGGTGTAACGATATTATTCGTTAGCCACAATATGAGTGATGTTGAAAAAATCTGTGACAGAGTTGTTTGGATCGAAAACCATAAACTCCGCGAAATTGGCTCAGCAGAGAGAATCATTGAACTTTACAAGCAAGCAATGGCTTAATAATTGGTAATAAGATGAATAGTATCAAAATTTATACATGTCACCACAAACCCAGTGCTTTTCTAAATGCCTCTATTATTAAACCACTGCATGTCGGGAAGGCTAATACTTATAATGATATTGGCTGTGAAGGGGATGATAGCGGAGAAAACATTTCCTTTAAAAACCCCTTCTATTGTGAGCTGACGGCCCACTACTGGGTGTGGAAGAATGAATCTCTGGCTGACTATGTGGGATTCATGCATTACCGCAGACACTTGAACTTTGCAGAACAACAAAATCATCCTGAGGATAACTGGGGGGTAGTCAACTACCCGCTCATCAATGCCGAATACGAAAGCCAGTTTGGATTAAGTGATGAATCCATAAGCACCTGCGTCGATGGATATGATCTGCTGTTACCCAAAAAATGGTCGGTAACATCGGCAGGAAGTAAGAATAACCTTGATCATTATGCAAAAGGTGAGTTTTTACACATTAAAGACTATCAGTCTGCCCTGGATGTCGTTGAAGAGCTGTATCCACAATATAAAGCTGCGATTCAACAATTCAATAATGCAACTGATGGTTATTATACGAACATGTTTGTTATGCGCAAAGACATGTTCCTGGATTATTCTGAATGGCTTTTTGCTATTTTGTCTAATCTTGAAGATCGGATTTCGATGAATAACTACAACGCTCAAGAAAAACGAGTTATAGGACACATTGCTGAGCGTTTATTCAATATCTATATCATCAAATGTCAACAAGATAAACAGCTAAAAATAAAAGAACTACAGCGCACGTTTGTTACTGCTGAAACATTTAATGGTAAATTAAAGCCCGTTTTTGACGAAAGCGTACCGGTTGTTATTAGTTTTGATAATAACTATGCATTAAGTGGCGGGGCATTAATCAATTCAATTGTTCTCCATTCTGATGCGAACAGAAACTATGATATCGTTGTTCTGGAAAATAAGGTCAGTCATTTAAATAAACAACGCCTTATCAAGCTAGTTGCTGGTCATAACAACATATCATTGCGCTTTTTTGATGTGAATTCATTCACTGAGATGAGTGATGTTCATACCCGTGCACATTTTAGTGCGTCGACCTATGCGCGCTTGTTCATCCCGCAACTTTTCCGCGAGTATAAAAAAGTTGTGTTTATCGATTCTGACACCGTGGTGAAGGCTGATTTGGCGACACTTCTGGATGTCGAGATCGGCACTAACCTGGTTGCCGCTGTTAAAGACATCGTCATGGAAGGGTTTGTGAAGTTTGGTACCATGTCAGAATCAGATGATGGCATTATGCCTGCAGAGCAATACCTGAAAAAGACATTAGGAATGACTAATCCTGACGAATATTTTCAGGCCGGGATTATTGTTTTTAATGTCGAACAAATGGTTACAGAGAATACCTTTGCTCAATTGATGTCAGCATTGAAAGCCAAAAAGTATTGGTTCTTAGATCAGGATATCATGAACAAAGTCTTCTTTGGCCGAGTCAAATTCTTACCATTAGAATGGAACGTGTACCATGGTAATGGTAATACCGATGATTTCTTCCCGAATCTCAAGTTTTCAACCTATATGCGCTTTTTGCAAGCCAGAAGAAATCCAAAAATGATTCACTATGCGGGTGAAAACAAACCATGGAATACTGAGAAAGTCGATTTCTATGATGATTTTCTTGAGAATGTTTTAAGTACGCCATGGGAGAAAGAAATCTACTATCGCCAGTTACCTGTGGCCACGGTAGTACCTAACCAACATACTGAACTGCAGCAAACCGTGTTACTGCAGACAAAGATTAAAAGAGCTTTAATGCCATATGTTAACAAATATGCTCCTGTCGGTTCGCCAAGAAGAAATAAGCTCATCAAATATTATTATAAAGTTCGCCGTTCGATTCTTGGCTAATACAACTGGAGATACATTATGAAGCGTAACAATATTCTCATCGTCGGCGCTGGTTTTTCAGGTGTGGTCATTGCCCGCCAGCTTGCTGAACAAGGTCACAAGGTTAAAATCATCGATCAGCGTGACCACATTGGAGGAAACTCTTATGACACTCGCGATCCTCAGACTGATGTCATGGTTCATGTCTACGGTCCGCATATTTTCCATACGGATAATGAAACCGTCTGGAACTATGTCAATCAGTATGCGGAAATGATGCCCTATGTGAATAGAGTAAAAGCTACTGTTAATGGTCAGGTTTTTTCACTGCCGATTAATCTGCATACTATTAATCAGTTCTTTGCTAAAACCTGTTCTCCTGATGAAGCTCGCGCGCTCATTAGCGAAAAAGGTGATAGTTCCATTCTGGAACCGAAGACTTTTGAAGAGCAGGCCTTGCGCTTCATTGGTAAAGAATTATACGAAGCGTTCTTCAAAGGCTACACCATAAAACAGTGGGGGATGCAGCCTTCTGAGCTTCCGGCATCTATACTCAAACGTTTGCCTGTGCGTTTCAATTATGACGATAATTATTTCAATCATAAATTCCAGGGCATGCCGAAGTTAGGCTATACCCATATGATTGAAGCGATCGCCGATCATGAAAATATCACTCTGCAATTACAGCGTGAGTTTGCGGCTGAAAATCGCGAAAGTTATGATCATGTATTTTATAGCGGGCCGTTAGACGCCTTCTATTCATACCAGCATGGGCGTCTTGGCTACCGTACTCTGGACTTTGAGCGATTTACCTGGCAAGGTGATTACCAGGGCTGCGCGGTCATGAACTATTGCTCAGTTGATGTCCCGTATACGCGCATTACCGAACATAAATATTTTTCCCCGTGGGAAAACCACGAAGGCTCCGTATGTTACAAAGAATATAGTCGCGCCTGCGGTGAAAATGATATTCCTTACTATCCAATCCGCCAGATGGGCGAGATGGCTCTGCTGGATAAATATCTATCACTGGCGGAAGGTGAGAAAAATATTACTTTCGTCGGACGCTTAGGGACTTATCGCTATCTTGATATGGATGTAACGATTGCAGAAGCCTTAAAAACGGCCGATAAATACCTGTCTTCATTGTCCAACGACGAAACAATGCCTGTATTTGTGGCCGATGTACGATGAAACATACTGCACTAATAGTCACTTTCAACCGTCTTGAGAAGCTAAAAAAGACGGTTGCTGAAACTGTTAAGCTGCACTTTACCTCTATCGTTATTGTCAATAATGGGTCCACGGATGGGACCTCTGACTGGCTGCAGACAATCACTGATCCCCGAGTCATTGTCTTAAATCTGGCCAGTAATAACGGGGGGGCCGGCGGGTTTAAGGCCGGTAGTCAATATATATGCAGCTCTGTTGATAGCGATTGGGTCTTCTTTTATGACGATGATGCTTATCCGCAAAGTGATATTCTTGATAAGTTCGCGACGATAAATAAAGAAGATTGTCGTGTTTTTACGGCTTTAGTTAAAGATTTACAGGGCCGGACATGCGCGATGAATGTTCCATTTGTAAAAGTCCCGACCTCGTTTAGTGATACCTTGCAATATATCAAACATCCCCAACGATATGTACCAGATAATAAGAAAATGCTGGTGCAAACCGTTTCATTTGTTGGCATGATCATTAAGCGTGAAGTCTTGAATGAGCACCTTCATCATATTTATGATGAACTTTTCCTTTATTTTGATGATCTCTATTTTGGTTATCAATTAACTTTAAGTGGCGAGAAAATCACTTATCAACCGGAGCTTGTTTTTACTCATGACGTGAGTATTCAGGGAAAGGTTATATCGCCAGAGTGGAAGGTTTACTATCTTTGTCGGAACTTGATTTTGGCTAAGAGAATATTCACGGAAGTGGAAATTTTTAGTAGTTCATCAATCCTTTTGCGCCTGTGTAAGTATATCACCATATTCCCTGTGCAGCGCCGGAAATGGGTATATCTAAAGTTTTTATGCCGTGGGATTGTACATGGTGTAAAAGGAATCAGCGGTAAGTTTCACTAAGTGGACATAGCAATGAAAAAACTGTGTTATTTCATAAATTCGGATTGGTATTTTGATTTGCATTGGACCGATCGTGCAATTGCCGCCCGAGATGCCGGTTATGAGATTCACATTATTAGCCATTTTGTCGATGATAAAATAGCGGAAAAATTCAGGACATTAGGTTTTGTTTGCCATAACATTCCACTTGTCGCCCAATCATTCAACGTTTTGATTTTCTTTCGGGCCTTTTCTAAGGCTCGGAAAATTATTCAAAACATCAATCCAGATTTGTTGCACTGCATTACCATCAAGCCCTGTTTGATCGGCGGTTTTCTGGCTAAAAGTACCCATCGTCCTGTTATTCTGAGTTTTGTCGGTTTGGGCCGAGTATTTTCCGCAGAGTCTGCCTGTCTTAAGCTGCTGCGAAGTTTTACTGTTATGGCATATAAGTATATCGCCAGTAACAAATGCAGTTTGTTTATGTTCGAACATGATAAAGACAGAGCTAAACTTGCCGATCTGGTTGGTATCGATTACAAACAGACTATTGTTATTGATGGCGCGGGTATTAATCCAGAGATTTACAAATACTCTCTGGAGCAGCAGCGTGATGTTCCGGTCGTCCTTTTTGCCAGCCGTATGCTGTGGAGTAAAGGACTGGGTGACCTGATTGAAGCCAAAAAAATACTGAGTAATAAAAATATTCACTTTACGCTGAATGTTGCCGGTATTTTAGTTGAGAATGATAAAGACGCAATTCCGCTGGCGACGATACAGAAGTGGCAAAGCGAAGGCGTGATTAACTGGCTCGGTCATTGCTCTAATGTATTTGATTTAATTGAAGAATCAAATATCGTTGCTTTGCCGTCGGTCTACGCCGAAGGCGTACCGCGTATCTTGCTGGAAGCTTCCTCTGTCGGGCGCGCTTGTATCGCTTATGATGTTGGTGGCTGTGATAGCTTAATTATCAATAACGATAATGGGTTGATTGTAAAAAGTAAATCTGTCGAGGAATTAGCGGAGAAACTCGGTTTCCTGTTGGATAACCCAGAAACGCGCGTCGCAATGGGTATCAATGGCAGAAAACGCATTCAAGATAAATTCTCGAGTGTGATGATCATTAATAAAACATTAAAAACATATCGTGATGTTGTTGAAGAGTAATTTTTGATGAAGCTCAGTCGCTTTCATCTTACCCATCCTTAATAAACTGGCAACCTACAAATTAAACGCTACCCATAAATAAATATAATTGCGTTTATAAGCTAAGCGTCAAGGTGATTGCATGTCTGAAAAAGAGAGTATAGCTGTTTCCGTTATTATCCCTGTGCACAATGCGGCGGGATATATTTCCGACACATTGAGCACTGTTTTGTCGCAAACATTAAATGATATTGAAATCATTATTGTCAACGATTGTTCTGACGATAATACCTTAGAGATTGTCTCGGCGCTGGCTGAAACTGATTCACGAATTAGAGTCATTAACAACACGACAAATCTTGGTGGGGGAGGCTCAAGAAACATCGGGTTGGATGCTGCTACCGGTGAGTACGTTATTTTTCTTGATGACGACGATTATGTCGATAACATGATGTTGGAGCGCATGTACGCACGTGCTAGCGATATACAAGCGGATGTCGTTATCTGTCGCAGCCAGTCTTTTGATCCCGCCTTGCAGGTTTATGCTCCGATGCCGTGGTCAGTGCGCCAGGAGCTGTTACCTGATCTCAAGTTTTTTTCATCCCAGGATATTCCCTCTGACTTTTTCCGCACCTTTGTCTGGTGGCCATGGGACAAGCTTCTCAGGCGTCAATTTATTACTAGTCATCAGCTTCGCTTTCAGGAAATCAGGACGACCAACGATCTTTTCTTCGTCTGCGCATTTATGCTCATGGCGAACAGAATTTCGGTCTTAAATGAAACGTTAATTTCTCATACCATCAACCGTAGTGAATCCCTATCCGCCACGCGAGCAGAGTCGCACCGCTGTGCTGTTGAAGCATTGGTGGCGCTTAAAGCGTTTATCTGTCAGCAGGGGATGATGGAACACCGTCTCAGAGATTATAAAAACTATGTTGTCGTGTTCCTTGAGTGGAATTTAAACACGATTTCTGGTCCGGCATTTCACCCGTTTTATCAGCAAGTGAAAGAGTTTGTTGTTGCCCTGGATGCAAAGAGTGATGATTTTTATGATGAATTTATCGCCGCCGCCCATCATAGGATCATCACGCTGTCAGCTGAAGAGTACCTATTCTCTCTTAAAGATCGGGTTCTGAAGGAACTTGAGTTTTTCCAGGCCAGGAGCTCCGCATTACAGCAAGAAGTTGAGACGCTTACCCACTCATTCGCCGGGCAAAAGGATGAAAATGCGATATTGCATAATCAATTGCATGAGATTGAAGAGCGGGTAACTGAACAGGAACAGAATATTCGTCAGTTAACCGACAAAAATAATGATATGCATCATGAGATGACTATCAAACAGCAAGAGTTCAATGAATTTATCAGCATCACAAAAATTTAATCTCTTCTTTATCCTGGAAGTTGA
>NZ_CAMFKT010000053.1:0-8406 GCF_945957325.1 Enterobacter sp. PL1 | reverse complement strand
GCTTGCGTACTACGACCGAAAAACCCAGAGTGTGGTGCGGATAGACTAAAAGTGTTACCTATGTTCCCGGTCTGATCTGTCACCTATGTATCCGGTCATACACTACGCTTACCCGGCCTACCAAACCCGTAGGCCCGTGCAAGCGAAGCGCCGCAGGGCAATTTCTCCCATCAATATTTCACTTAGCGAAACGTTTCGACGTCGATCACAAATCTGTTACGTCACGGTGGTTTTCTGAACATTTCTGAGGCTACACTTCTTTTAGCGAAACGTTTCGCTAGTGGAGCAATAAAATGAAGAAAGGCACTGTACTCAACTCAGAAATCTCGTCGGTGATTTCCCGTCTTGGGCATACCGATACGCTGGTGGTTTGCGATGCAGGCTTACCGGTTCCGCGCAGCACAACCCGTATCGATATGGCGTTAACGCAGGGCGTACCTTCGTTTATGCAGGTACTGGACGTGGTGACCGCGGAGATGCAGGTTGAGGCGGCTATTCTCGCGGCGGAAATCAAACAACATAATCCGCAGCTCCATGAAACGTTGCTCAGCCATCTTGAGCAGCTGCAACAACACCAGGGAAACACCATCGAAATTCGTTACACAACGCACGAACAATTCAAACAACAAACCGCAGACAGTCAGGCGGTGATTCGCAGCGGGGAGTGTTCCCCGTATGCGAATATCATTCTCTGTGCTGGCGTCACCTTCTGAGGCCATCATGGACGCATTACTGCAACTCAAAGGGATCGATAAGTCGTTCCCGGGCGTAAAAGCCCTCTCCGGCGCGGCGCTGAACGTTTACCCCGGGCGCGTGATGGCGCTGGTGGGCGAAAACGGCGCCGGCAAATCCACCATGATGAAAGTGCTGACCGGTATCTATCAACGCGATGCCGGTTCACTCCTCTGGCTGGGTAAAGAAACCACCTTCACTGGCCCGAAATCTTCTCAGGAAGCGGGTATCGGCATTATTCACCAGGAGCTGAACTTGATCCCGCAGCTCACCATTGCGGAGAACATCTTCCTCGGTCGTGAATTCGTTAACCGCTTCGGCAAGATCGACTGGAAAACCATGTATGCCGAAGCCGACAAGCTGCTGGCGAAGCTGAACCTGCGCTTTAAGAGCGACCGCCTGGTCGGCGATCTCTCCATCGGCGATCAGCAGATGGTGGAAATCGCGAAGGTGCTGAGCTTTGAGTCGAAGGTCATCATTATGGATGAACCGACCGACGCCCTGACCGATACCGAAACCGAATCCCTGTTCCGCGTTATTCGCGAGCTGAAATCGCAGGGGCGCGGGATTGTCTATATCTCTCACCGCATGAAAGAGATCTTTGAAATCTGCGATGACGTCACCGTCTTCCGCGACGGGCAGTTTATTGCCGAGCGCGAAGTGGCCACGCTGACGGAAGATACGCTCATCGAAATGATGGTGGGACGCAAGCTTGAAGATCAGTATCCGCATCTGGATAAAGCGCCGGGTGAGATCCGCCTGAAGGTGGATAACCTCTGCGGTCCGGGTGTGAACGACGTCACCTTTACCCTGCGCCAGGGCGAGATCCTGGGCGTGGCGGGCCTGATGGGCGCGGGACGTACCGAGCTGATGAAAGTGTTGTACGGCGCACTGCCGCGCACCAGCGGTTATGTCACCCTCGACGGCCATGAAGTGGTCACCCGCTCCCCGCAGGATGGTCTGGCGAACGGCATCGTCTATATCTCCGAAGACCGCAAACGCGACGGCTTAGTGCTGGGCATGTCGGTAAAAGAGAACATGTCCCTGACCGCGCTGCGCTATTTCAGCCACAGCGGCGGCAGCCTGAAGCATAAAGACGAGCAGCAGGCGGTCAGCGATTTTATCCGTCTCTTTAATGTTAAAACGCCGTCGATGGAGCAGGCGATTGGCCTGTTGTCCGGCGGGAATCAGCAGAAAGTGGCGATTGCGCGCGGGCTGATGACGCGCCCGAAAGTGTTGATCCTCGACGAGCCAACCCGCGGCGTAGACGTGGGGGCGAAGAAAGAGATCTATCAGCTGATTAACCAGTTCAAGGCCGACGGTCTGAGCATCATTCTGGTCTCTTCCGAGATGCCAGAAGTATTAGGCATGAGCGATCGCATTATCGTCATGCATGAAGGGCATCTCGGCGGTGAATTCACTCGCGAGCAGGCCACCCAGGAAGTTCTGATGGCTGCCGCTGTGGGCAAGCTTAATCGCGTGAATCAGGAGTAAGAAGATGACTACCCAGGCTGTTTCTGGTCGCCGCTATTTCACAAAGGCGTGGCTGATGGAACAAAAATCGCTCATTGCCCTGCTGGTGCTGATCGCGATTGTGTCGACCATGAGCCCGAATTTCTTCACCGTAAATAACCTGTTCAACATTCTGCAGCAGACGTCGGTGAACGCCATTATGGCGGTCGGCATGACGCTGGTGATTTTGACCTCAGGGATCGATCTGTCCGTCGGTTCCCTGCTGGCCCTCACCGGCGCGATCGCCGCTTCGCTGGTCGGGATTGAAGTCAACGCGCTGGTGGCCGTGGCCGCGGCTCTGGCGGCAGGCGCGGCGATTGGTGCCGTCACCGGCGTGATTGTGGCAAAAGGCCGCGTTCAGGCGTTCATCGCGACGCTGGTGATGATGCTGCTGCTGCGCGGGGTGACCATGGTGTATACCAACGGCAGCCCGGTCAATACCGGCTTCACCGATAACGCCGATCTGTTTGGCTGGTTCGGTATCGGTCGCCCGCTGGGTGTCCCGACCCCGGTCTGGATCATGGCTATCGTCTTCCTGGCGGCGTGGTACATGCTGCACCATACCCGTCTGGGTCGTTATATCTATGCGCTGGGCGGTAACGAAGCGGCAACGCGCTTGTCCGGGATTAGCGTTAATAAAGTCAAAGTTATCGTGTACTCCCTGTGCGGTCTGCTGGCGTCACTGGCGGGCATCATCGAAGTGGCTCGTCTCTCTTCCGCGCAGCCGACGGCGGGTACGGGGTATGAGCTGGATGCTATTGCAGCAGTGGTTCTGGGCGGTACGAGTCTGGCGGGCGGTAAAGGTCGCATTGTTGGGACATTGATCGGCGCACTGATTCTCGGTTTCCTGAATAATGGTTTGAATTTGTTAGGTGTTTCCTCCTATTACCAGATGATCGTTAAGGCAGTGGTGATTTTGCTGGCGGTACTGGTAGACAACAAAAAACAGTAACTGACGACACTACAGGACATCTTAGATATGAACATGAAAAAACTGGCTACCCTGGTTTCTGCTGTCGCGCTGAGCGCAACCGTAAGTGCTAACGCCATGGCGAAAGATACCATCGCGCTGGTTGTCTCTACCCTGAACAACCCGTTCTTCGTCTCCCTGAAGGACGGTGCGCAGAAAGAAGCGGATAAACTGGGCTACAACCTGGTGGTACTGGATTCACAGAACAACCCGGCGAAAGAGCTGGCTAACGTTCAGGACTTAACCGTTCGTGGTACCAAAATTCTGCTGATCAACCCAACCGATTCCGATGCCGTAGGCAACGCCGTGAAAATGGCAAACCAGGCGAAGATCCCGGTGATCACTCTGGACCGTCAGGCAACGAAAGGCGACGTGGTGAGCCATATTGCGTCTGACAACGTGCTGGGCGGCAAAATCGCGGGTGACTACATTGCGAAGAAAGCCGGTGAAGGCGCTAAAGTCATCGAACTGCAGGGGATTGCCGGTACGTCTGCCGCCCGCGAGCGTGGCGAAGGCTTCCAGCAGGCGGTTGCAGCGCACAAATTCAACGTGTTGGCTAGCCAGCCGGCAGACTTCGACCGTACTAAAGGTCTGAACGTCATGCAGAACCTGCTGACCGCACATCCTGACGTGCAGGCGGTATTCGCGCAGAACGACGAAATGGCGCTGGGTGCGCTGCGCGCTCTGCAGACTGCAGGTAAATCTGATGTGATGGTTGTCGGATTTGACGGCACGCCGGATGGTGAAAAAGCAGTAAACGATGGCAAACTGGCTGCGACCATCGCTCAGCTGCCTGAGCAGATTGGCGCGACTGGCGTTGAAACTGCCGACAAAGTGCTGAAGGGCGAAAAAGTTCAGGCTAAATACCCTGTTGACCTGAAACTGGTTATCAAGCAGTAAAAGGCGAATCAGGCCGTCACTGGCGGCCTGAGGGACACCAATAAAGAAAAGTGTGGCATACGCCACCGGGTAACACCGGTGGCGCTCTCAGATGGACAACCCAACCATGAAAACCGCAGGCAACCTCGTCGTCCTTGGCAGTATCAATGCCGATCACATTCTTAACCTTGAATCGTTCCCTGCACCGGGCGAAACCGTCACGGGTAACCAGTATCAGGTCGCATTCGGCGGTAAAGGGGCAAACCAGGCCGTCGCTGCCGGTCGCAGCGGGGCGAATATTGCGTTTATCGCCTGCACGGGTGATGACGATACCGGCGAGCGCGTACGCAAGCAGCTGGCGAGCGACAACATCGATATCGCACCGGTCAGCGTTGTTGCAGGGGAATCTACCGGCGTGGCGCTGATTTTCGTCAACGCAGAAGGTGAGAATGTCATCGGTATTCATGCTGGCGCTAACGCAGCGCTGACGACGGAGCGCGTGGAAGCGCAACGTGCAATCATTGGCGGCGCCGAGGCCCTGCTGATGCAGCTGGAGTCGCCGGTTGAAAGCGTGCTGGCCGCGGCCAAAATTGCGCATGAAAATCATACCACTGTCGTACTTAACCCGGCCCCAGCCCGTGTATTATCAGACGAGCTGCTGGCGCTGGTGGATATCATCACGCCGAACGAAACAGAAGCCGAAAAGCTGACGGGCATTCGCGTAGAAAACGATGACGATGCCGCGAGAGCCGCGCGTGCGCTGCACGACAAAGGCATCGGAACCGTGATCATCACCCTGGGCAGCCGTGGGGTATGGGCGAGCGTAAACGGTGAAGGCCGTCGCGTGCCGGGCTTTAAGGTGAAGGCGATTGATACCATCGCAGCGGGAGACACCTTCAATGGTGCGCTGGTGACCGCGCTGCTGGAAGGCAAGAAAATGGATGATGCGATCCGCTTCGCGCATGCCGCTGCCGCGATTGCGGTGACGCGCAAGGGCGCTCAGCCTTCCGTTCCGTGGCGTAAAGAGATCGATGAATTCTTAAGTCAGCAGGGGTAACGCTTGGCCACAATGAAAGATGTCGCCCGCCTGGCGGGCGTTTCTACCTCGACGGTGTCTCACGTCATTAATAACGATCGCTTCGTCAGCGAGGCGATTCGGGAAAAAGTCGAAGCGGCAGTAAAAGATCTCAACTATGCGCCGTCTGCACTGGCGCGCAGCCTTAAGCTTAACCAGACGCGTACGATCGGTATGCTGATCACCGCCAGTACCAACCCCTTTTATTCTGAGCTGGTTCGCGGCGTGGAGCGCAGCTGCTTCGAGCGTGGCTACAGCCTGGTGCTGTGCAATACCGAAGGGGACGAGCAGCGCATGAACCGAAACCTGGAAACGCTGATGCAAAAACGCGTCGACGGGCTACTGCTGCTGTGTACCGAAACGCACCAGCCGTCGAAAGAGATTATCCAGCGCTATCCCTCCATTCCCACGGTGATGATGGACTGGGCGCCGTTCGACGGCACCAGCGACCTCATTCAGGATAACTCTCTGCTGGGGGGCGATATGGCCACCCAGTATTTGATCGATAAAGGCTATACCCGCATTGCCTGTATTACCGGTCCGCTGGACAAAACCCCGGCGCGTTTGCGTCTGGAAGGATATCTCGCCGCGATGGCGCGGGCGGGACTTTCCGTGCCGGAACGGTATCGTATTACCGGTGATTTTGAGTTTCACGGTGGTTTTGAAGCGATGCAGACGCTGCTGGCGCAACCGCAGCGTCCGCAGGCGGTGTTTATTGGCAACGACGCCATGGCGTTTGGCGCCTATCAGGCGTTATATCAGGCCGGTTTGCGCGTTCCCCATGATATGGCGGTAATCGGCTACGATGATATCGAGCTGGCCAGCTATATGACGCCGCCGCTCACCACCATTCATCAGCCAAAAGATGAGCTGGGCGAGCTGGCCATCGATGTGTTGATCCACCGAATGGCTCAGCCCACGCTGCAGCAGCAGCGCCTGCAGCTTACTCCTGTTCTGATGGAACGTGGTTCGGTTTAGCTTTCTCTTTGTGACGCTCTTTAATCAGGTTTCGGCCGTCTTTCGGTTTTAACAGCATAAAGACCAGCGCTGAAACGACGGTGAGTGCGCCCATGGTGATAAAGGTATAGTGGAACTGCTCGACGGTGTTCGCGCTGTCGAAACCTTCATAAAACCGCAGTACCGCCGCGCTCACTGCAACCCCTAAACTGATCGACAGCTGCTGTGTGACTGCCAGCACGCTGTTGCCGCTACTGGCGTTCTCGTCGGTCAGATCCGCAAGGGTGATGGTGTTCATCGATGTGAACTGCGTCGACATCGCCATGCCCAGCACAAACAGCGGCAGGATCAGCATCCAGACGGGAAGCGAGGCGGACTGCAGCGAGAACTGCGCAATCATCAGACCGATAAAGACCGTCACGCCAACCAGCGTTTTGCGATAGCCAAACCAGCGTAGCACCTGCGTCACGGTCGATTTTGCCAGAATCGAGCCCATCGCCGTGGGCGCCATCATGCAGCCGGCAATCAGTGCCGGATAGCCGAAACCAACCTGCAGCATCAGCGGCATCAGGAACGGTACGCAGCCCGTCCCCAGACGCGAGGCAATGTTTCCCGCGATCCCGACGGAAAACGTTCGGGTGTTGAAGAGCCCAAGAGAGATTAACGGCATCGGATGGCGGCGCGCATGACGTATATAAAGAAGGAAAAGCAGAATCCCGGCGAGGATAACGGAGAGCGCCATCCACGTCGCGACGATCTTCTCGCCAAACAGCTCCATCCCGCTGGAGAAGAGCACCAGGCTCAGGCCAAACAGGAAGAAGCCGCCCATATCGAAACTGCGCCTTGGCGTGGTGAAGTTCGGCATATATTTGCGGGCATACAGCAGCCCCGCTACGCCAATCGGAATATTAATCAGGAAGATCCAGTGCCAGCTTGCCCAGGTGACAAACACGCCACCGAGTACCGGGCCAAGTATCGGGCCGACCAAACCCGGCATGGTGACGAAGTTAAGCACGGGAAGCAGTTCGCTTCGCGGGTAGGCTCGCAGCAGGGCAAGACGCGCCACGGGCATCATCATCGCACCGCCAATGCCCTGTAATACGCGGAAGATAACCAGCTCCGTTAAGGACGAGGAGAGCGCACAGGCCAGCGAACCGAGCGTAAAGAGCGTTACGGCCAGCATGAAAACTCTGCGGGTGCCGAAGCGGTCGGCCAGCCAGCCGCTAACAGGGATCAGCATCGCGACCGTCAGGGTATAGCTGATGATGGCGGACTGCATCGCCAGCGGGGAACGGTTGAGGCTTTGCGCAATAGCGGGAAGCGCGGTGTTGAGGATGGTGGCATCCAGTGCCTGCATAAAAAACGCCATGGCTGCAATCCACGGCAATCCGGCCATGCTGCGCGCTTTTTTCTTTGTCATTTATTTACCTGCTGGTGGGTTGGCGCAGCCAGCAATGCCTGGCACGCACTCAGGGCTCGCTGCCCGTCGCTTTCCTGAATGGCATCCACTATCGCCTGGTGCCATTCCAGTTTTACCACGTCGTCTTGTGTAATAGAGGTAAAGTAAGTGTGGTACACCGAATGGAATAACGAGGCAAAAGAGGTGAGGAACGGATTGGCGCTCATCATATAGATATGTTCATGCCAGGCCATATCGACCTCAACCCAGCGTTCGCGGTTGAAGTGTTTTTTCAGGAACACCATCTCTTCCATCAACGCATTAAGCTGCGCTTTCTGCTCCGCTGTTCCAAGCGTGGCAGCAAGCAGACATGCCTGAGGCTCAAGGCTACTGCGCATTACCAGAAAGTGATCGATCACCTGATGAAAGTTGTCTTCTGTCATCCACCAGGATAGCAGCTCCTGATCGAGAAAATTCCAGTTACTCTGTGGCATCACGCGTGTGCCAATACGAGGACGCGGAAGCACCATTCCTTTCGCCGTCAGGGTTTTCACCGCTTCGCGCACGGCGGTACGGCTCACCCCAAACTGCTCACCCAGCTCCATTTCACCCGGCAGGATGCTTCCCGGGGCATATTTACCCGCTAAAATCCGCTGAGCCAGCTTTTCGGCCAGCACATAAGACAGGTTTTTTTGGGCGGCCAGCTGTTGCGCGCTTAATGGCATCGCTTTTATTCCTTAAAGATTCATGCTGATAATTATGCCACCGTGAATGTGATTGTGGTTGCAGATACATCAAATAGAACAATTTGTAGCTTGATTTCACCTCTATTGGTGAAAAAAAACGCGGATGGAAACTTTTTTTAAATTTCTTCTTGTCACA
>NZ_CAMFKT010000052.1:0-9153 GCF_945957325.1 Enterobacter sp. PL1 | reverse complement strand
CAAAAAAAATTTGGAAAGAATTAATAAACTATTGAATAATTGAAACAGGAGATGCATATGGCAAAACATTTAAACAGGAGTGAAATAAAGGCAATTAAACACATTATACTGACTTGGGACGGTAAAATCACATGGAGCGATTTATGTGAATCAGTTTATAAGAATCTAAACAGAACTATCACAAGGCAATCTCTAAGTGCTCATGATGAAGTTGTTGAAGCATATAGAACAAAGAAAAATTTGTCTAATTTGAAAAAATCTGGCCTTAAAAAGCCAGCTAACTTAACGATTGCGGCACAACAAATAATAAATCTTAAAGCCGAAAATGAAATGTTAAAAAAACAGAACAATAGATACAAAGAGCAGTTTAGCTATTGGCAGTATAATGCTTATAGACATGGTCTCACTATGGAACAATTGAATAGACCATTTAATAAAAAATAATAGTTGATAGGTTACACCTATTGACAAGTTAAATAAATACGATAAATATAAATATATGGTCAGGATGACTATTTCAATTATGCAAGGATGCATTTTATGGACAAAAACATCATCAATTCAGAGTTTACTCTGGAAGAGCAACTTATCATTATAATTGATAAATATATCTCAAAACGGTACCAGCCCGGAGATAAAAGTTTCTCATATCAACTTTACTTAATTTTTGTGGGATACCATTTAAAATATTTTTACCCTAAAAGGATTTATTCCAAATCCAATCGTAATATTGATAACATAATGACTATGTTTAGCTCGGTATACAAAAGTCTGACAAGCAATCTTCTACAACGATTAAATAACAAAGAAGGAGTTATTAGGGAACTAAACTCGCTTGTTAATTACATAGATAACAATCAAGAAAAAGCAGAGGAAATCTATGCTACTGTCAGAGCACAATATGAAATGAAAGTAATTGAGAAAGAGTTAACCCATGAAGTTCGCGTAAGAACCGTCAGGTTATAGGCAATAAAAAGCCCCTAAGCAGGGGCTAAAAGACTTCTTGATATAGGCTACTACTGAACTTCTTTCCAGACACCATCAGATTTGATTAGTTTTACTGGTTTTGTTTGTTTCATATTACTAATAGAGGCATCGACAATGCAGTTATAAACATTGTTTGCTTCTTCTGTGCAACTAACTTTCTTCACGTAATCGATTCTTAAAAGATCTTTTTCTGTAACTCTTGAATCAAGAGCTTTCATACTTGTATTTGTTCTATCTACAACACTTTTGAAAACATTGTATATATCGTCTTGCGATGGTTCATTGTTACATGCGGTTAGAAGGAAGGTGGTAATGATAACTGTGATAATTGAGTATATTTTCATTTTCTTATCCAAAAAACAATTAATTAAGAATGCCAGTTTTGGTGTTGTTATTGTCAGAGGAAAAAGTCCATTTACTTACAGTCTCTCCCTTGAAGTCGATTTCAAGAGTTTTAGACTGAGTTTGGGAACCACCAGTAAACAGCCCCACAACAGGAATGAAAGTCGTTGCATTGAACTGATTGTTAGACATGAAATATTTCCATTGCTCATTTCCGTCATCGAGTGTGGTTCTTGTATCAGGCTCACCTAACTTAGTGAGTAATTCCGTCTTAGTTGTTTTGTTTTTAATGATCTTTGACTGGAGGCTTTGTGGTGTTTCGTTTTTAAGGTTCTGGTTCCCTGATGTTGAACAGCCAGAAAGCAGGAAGACAATAATAAAAAAAGAGGACGTTATAAATCGGTTCATTTACTTTCTCATTTTATGTTTGCGGTTGTGTGAAATTAATTTCACCGTATAAAAACAACTCTGTCTGCATACATTCTTTTGATTTTATAGATAAGAATAATGATGCTTACGAAAAACGTAATGACTGATACAAGAGTGCTGCCGGTCCACGAAAATGCTAACCACGCGAGACCAAATGCCACGAATTGAAACAGGAATGCCACACTGAGCGGGCTTTCACCGTAAGCGACCTTTGCATGACAGCCTTTGCAAATCCGCACACCATGAGGACTTTGTGTAAAGCAGAACGGGCACTTTATTGTTTCGTTTTCCATAGCTATCCCAATCTGGAAGATTAAATGGTGCGTTTACAGAGATTCTCGATGACCGACTCGCTTTAGTAAAATTGCTTGTACCGATCGATGATTGTTACTTGATAGTTATTGTCTATCATAACTAGATTATCGATCTGTAATAACGATCAATATTTTCTTGACTAAACACAAATTTATTACTAGAGAATAGAGTGTGGTTACGAAAGGTGTTTACAACTAGCTGTCTATAAACGAATTTTTCTCGCCTTGTTTAAAGGTTGGATTACATGAATTTTTGAGAAGTGTGTGTGGGTTTTGTGAAGAATGGACTTCCCATAGCTTCTGAGAAGCTCTGCGAGCCTTCTGAGAAATGGAATCCAGCCGATAAGCCTGAGATGCTTTTGCTGTTGTACTGAGTTTTTTTGAAGAATCTTTTCTACGATTTCGTTTCTTCTGTCTTCTTTGAGTCGTAGTTCGAGTTCAGCAATTTTTTCACTGATACTTTCCTTTCTCTCAGTGTTTTTCAAAACTGTTGCAGGAGCAGGAGCAGGAGCAGGAGCAGGAGCAGGAGCAGGAGCAGGAGCAGGAGCAGGAGCAGGAGCAGGAGCAGGAGCAGGAGCAGGAGCAGGAGCAGGAGCAGGAGCAGGAGCAGGAGCAGGAGCAGGAACAGGAACAGGAACAGGTATTGGCATGGGAGCTTGAGAAACTTCCTTTGAAGGTATGTCGATTCGAAGAGCTTCTAGATGATCTGGGTTGTAGTTGAGCCTGTTAATAAGATTTGCCCAACTGTAACTTTTACCCAATTGCGAAGCTTTGAAAGCTATATCGCGGTAGGAGAATGAGAAGCCGTTCATTTTGCCTGTGCTTGCGACATTCGCTGTCCAAGTTACTTCTGCTTCTTCCAGTCGTTTTGTGAAAGTTAGAAGGTCCGGCTTATCAGATAAACTTTTATCAAGTATCTGCTGCAGAGCTTCTCTTGGTGAAAGCACCCCGGTTCGTTCCGATAGCATTTTCTCATTACGGGACACTCTCTTCCGCTTCGGTTGTGCTTGCGAGGGGGGAGATGCCGTTTTGGTCACTGTCAGGCCATAAGCGACTTCGAGTTTACTGATGATCTGTGTGCTGATGAGGTTTTCGTTCCTACCCAAGTAAAGCTTCCCACCATTGAGATCTATGCGACTTGCGATAATGTGTATGTGCTGGCCATCGTCGTCATGTAAGACATAGCAACGGAGATGGGTATCACTGTATCCCATTCTCCTCATATAGTCATCTGCGATACTAGACCACTGTTCATTCGTTAGTGATTCACCGTTGGGTAAGCGAAGCGAGTTGTGCCAAACTGATTTTGCGACATCCTGGCGAAGATGCTTGGTGCTATCGAATTCAGCGATCAGTTCAAGGGCTGAATCACCTAACATGTTCCCGCCAATGATGATGGGATCACTTTTATGATGTGCTCCCGGTTTCAATGCATATTGAACGACACCAGCGAAGCTCTTACCCCTTTTGATCTTCTGCATACCCTTCATCGGGTTTGCTCCATATGTCAGCATTTAGCAGGTGCTGGCGAAGCTCTTCCAGTTGTCGCTTCACAGCGAAAAGCTCTGTATGAGTAAGCTGGCTATCTTTACTCTTACTATCGATATGAAGAGCGATACGGTTTAGCTTCTGATTGATCTCACCCAGAGTCTTCCATGTTTCGATGTTTACAGGAGGTACATTCATGGGGAGCTTCTGCAAGGAAGCCATACGTAACCATTCACCTTTAGATGTAGAACCTCGTTTTGTGTTGAGTAATTGAAGTTCCGAGTTATTAAGACGGACACTGACACAGTGTGTTCGCAATGATCGTGGGTTGATATTAGATTGATTCATAAAAATTCCTTTTATTAGATTGATTACTCATTCCATGTGTAATAACTTATTTATAATAAGTTATAAATAAAAGTCAATGAATTGTGATGCTGAAATCAATTATAAGGAGAGTGAATGTATTTAATGATGCCTTTGCATATGCACATAGACTATGGTTTTGGTGCAACAGCAGAACAGTTTAAAGAATCAGCAGATTTATTATCGGCTTCTGAATCCATTAAGGATTTAGGTATGCCAGTCAATTATCTTAGACGACATGCAATCGAACTTTACCTAAAATCTTTAATTTATGTTTTGCACCGAAATTTTAAAATTCCATTCAGTAGTGGTGGTACTCTTGGAAAACCAAAAATTAAAGTGTTGGGAAAGGATTTTGAATTAGAAAACATGCATGACATCAGATTATTAACCATATATTTAATCGGTCAGCACAATAAGTTAATACCTTGTTTTTTCCACTTAGGAATAGGTGTAATTGAAAAGGATGTTTTAGATAAGATCAATAAGATAAATTCCATTGATTCTAAGAGTACTTTTTTTCGCTATCCTAAAACGGGAGATCACATCCAGGATATGAGAAAGTCATCTGTAAGACAAAAAAGTACGGAAGATATTATAAACTCGATGAACAAAAAAGAAGGGAAGTATGTGAAGGCTTTGCTATTAGTTGATGACGAGGATAACATAGTTGACTCATTTGACATGGATGTAGATGTATTCCCAGATTTAAATAAAAATCTTAAATATCTATGTGATTATTTTCATGATCTTCATGCGGCATACCGATGGGGTATATGTGATGGCAGGTGACTATATTTTTATTTACTTAGATAAATTTGCATGAAAAATATTTCCTTTTCAATCGTAGAGCAGAAAAGCAAGGCAACTCAGAGAAGCGGAGCTTCGGAGAGTTAGCCCTTGCTTAATGCTTCTGAATTGATAAAATGATATGATGAAGAGTTTGAACAGATAATGTATTAATTTATACACTGGGGTATAAAATGAATTTTGGTAAACTCTCACTTTTAGTAGTTGTCATTTTAAGTAATTCCTCTTTTGCATCGGATACTCCTTTGGTTCAACAATCATTGTTAAGGCAGAATGCAATAGAGTTATGTCGTGCCTTTGAAGCATCAGGATCTGAATTTACAATTTATGGAGAAGCTAATGGTGATATGGCAGTCAACTTAAAAAAGCTTAAAAGCCTGAATCTAGGGGAGTTAAATGCGAAGTTAGGCACTAATTATTCTAATTGGGAAGGTGTTCCGAAAGTAGAAAGGAAGGATCAACTCTCTGAAAATATCAGAATGTCTAATTGTACTTTGACAGCATTTAATATGCTATCTCAGGATTATAAAGAAAAAGTTGAATTACAGGATAGGAAACAAGAATTATTACGCCAGCAGGAAGTAGTTGAACAGGAAAATAAACTCCCCCGTAATTATATTGTCAGTGGTGACCGACTACGTTTATTGCCTGATCTATATATTGAAAAGAGGACTGATTATAGCATTGGTAATAAGTATTATCTAGAAATTACAACTCCTGAAAACGGCTTAATTAGAATGATTAATGGAACAAAAGAAGTGATTGATTACAAAAACAAGTCGTATTATATTTCATTCCATAGAAATAACCATAAGCAGATTGTCATTACATTGGAAAATAAAAAAGAATAAATAAATTTGAAATTCTATTTTTGATAAAGCATCCTTGTTAGATATTAAACAAGGGGGTGTCAAAATGAGAATATTTATGGTTTTATTACTGCTTATGTTGCCTACATATTATGTAAATGCTCAAAATATTTGTGTGGATTACAAAACAGATCCACAGGTTGATGCAAAATATGTTTTAACTATAAAAAGAAAAATGGATTTTGTTGAGTATAATGATGTGATAAAGGTTACTGAGTACGATCATAAGCTAATTCAGGTATTTGAAATTAAAAAGACAATTCCTGAGCTAAAAAAGGATAAACCTTCTACAAAATATGACATTCTTGACAATACAAAACTCTATATTAATATGTATTCCAAGGATAAGATTGATTTAAATAAAAAAACAGACTTTAATTGTATCTATATTGAGCTTAACAACAAGAGAAATAAAAAAATTACCACATTAATTGACAATGACATTATTGCTGAGTTCAGATCGCGTTAAGAACAACAAATATTATTATATTAGATGATCATAAATAATATTGGCTTCCTTTTGTCACTTTCATTTAGTCATTTTCACATTGTTTATCTCATTAGGTATACTGGTTGAAACAGGATACCCTTTCTAAGATATCCTGCTGTCTGCTCAATAGTTAGGGGAAATTATAGAGAATATGTCTTTTTTCTCAATATAAACCCCCAGTTCATCATATGGGTTGCCATAAGCTGAGGCTGATAACCAATTAAGGCTTGTGATTAAAATATTATCATTGTCCCATGATAATATTTTTGCATGAGAGATTGGATCTTTCTTTTTCTCTAGAATAATTCCATTTGCACTTAAAGACTTACTTGTCTCTTCAAGTTGTTGGGTATTGATTCCCCCACTTAGAGATGAGTAATACATTTTTATGTTCAGCTTATTATTGTCTGTTATTGAACTTATTAAAGGTGTCAAAATAGGTCTTTCGGCATTATTACTAATCCTATGGCTTGCAATAAAGATGGTGCTTGTTGCTTTGTCCCTGGCATCTAAAACGTAATCGTGATGCTCATTTTTTGTGATGATTTTAATTTTTACATTTTTTTCAGTAGGATTTGCAGTAGCCAAATGTTGAGTAACTTTTTTTAACTCATAAGCTATGGCAGAAATAGATTTGCTTAAATTATTAGATACCCGCGACTTCCCTTTTGATAATATACTCAAAATATCTAATACTTCAGTTGTTAAGACATTATTTGTCGTAAATACAGAGCATTCATATCGATTGAATCCGCTCGCTAACCAGTTGCATGAACCTATTGTTGCACAATAACCATAATTTAAGGTATCACAAACTATAATTTTCGCATGTGAGCCTGTTGGATCTGAATGTATTGTAAAAAGTGAAGCTAACCCAAGTTGTACTATTTCCTCCTTATAAACATTAAGTCCACTAAGAAATTGATTATAACTGCCCATGCTTTTTTCATCATCAGGTTCCTCTTGACCCCATAATATATCGACTTGGACTCCTCGTTTAGCTGATTCAATTAGTTTATTAAAGATGTCTTGAAAATTTTTCAATTGGATAAAAGTTGAATGGATAATAATCCTGCTGAGAGATTTATCAATCAAGTCCAGAAGATGAGCTTTATGATTTTCAGCGCCGGATATTATTTGAAATTCGTTTTCGCCAATCAAGTGTTCTTCAAAATGATTTTCATAAGACTCTGTGCTAAAAATACTTAGTTTAGAACTCTTATTTTGAGAAGTGCTACTTTCTTTACGTTTTAAATTAGCAGCAGAAATTATATCTTCAGCCAATTCTTTTGAGATATCAGATGGAACACCTGTTATATTATCGGCCTCATCAACCTGAGCTATTGCAAAAAGTTTGTTTTGATAATATGGTCGATCATTTGCCCTTTCCTCATAGCCTATAACCTCTTCATCACTATCTTCAACACAATTTAGTATATCTGATGGATATGGTGCATATTTCGGGTTTTTTATATTTAACTCTGTAGCTATTGAGTTTTTATTCCTGAGCAATTCATTTGCTCTTTGTTTGTTATATATTTGATAGTTTTGGTTTCTGGCATTTACTCGATAACACTTTGCTGTTTTAGGGTCAATTAAAAACTTCCTAGTAGATTCCATAGGCTCTCTTTCATAAGGAAGTTCGTCATGGTTAGCAACAATAAATCCAACATCAGTAATTCTGAAATTATATTTTGAGTCTAATTCTACTAATTCGACCCAACCCAATTTCATAAACGGTATTATTATTTCAATGATTAGTCTCTGCGGAAGATTTGACTTCAATGATAATTCTTCTATTGGATAAGAACGGCGGCTAATTTCTTGAAGTAAAAAATGATCTAAAGCTCCCCACCTATGACCCTTAAAAATTTTGAATTTATGTACGCCATAATGAAAAGGAATTTTTACATAAATATTTTTATTTTGCATTTTTCTTCCCTTGCTTTTTTGTTGAGTTACTCTCAATTAATAAAAGATTACCGATTTGAGCAGATGTTTCTAATTCATTAATTAATTTAGGAATGAATTCATATTCTTGTGAGCTCTCTTTTACTATACGATTAGACCAAGATTTAAGAAGTTCATATGATCCTATGATAATTAATTTATGCTTGGCTCGGCTGAGTAAAACATTTATACGACGTTGATCTGATAAAAAACCTAAGGCACTTTTTATTGTGCTTTTACCATTATTTCGGACTAATGATATTATTACAATATCTGCCTCACCACCTTGAAAAGAATCCACTGTAAGGCAGTAACCATCATTATCGTCAGGAGGAATGTAATTATTTAGAAGAGTTTTAAGCTCATTGTTTTTCTTTGCAATTTCTATGTGTTTGGAAATTAATTTTACTTGATTGGAATAAGGCGAAAGAATGGCTAATTTGATTTTTTTTGTAGGGTTGGTGTTTTTATCAAGATCTTTTAAAATGTCGATTATTTCTTTACATTCACTATCGTTAGACCAAATTGGTTTATGTTCTCCGGCTCGACTTCCCTTTGTTTTTTGTACATCTTGTTGATTAATCCATACAAGTGCTGGCGTATCTTTTAATATTGACTCTTGCTTTATATTTATAACAGAATCAAAGTCTTTTGAAAGATATTTCAATTTTTTTTCAGCATCAGTAAATAACTCATTTTTATAAAAAACATTGGATATTACTTCCGCGATGTGAGGATGCATACGATGCTGGACTGATAACATAGAAGATAGTTTATTTTTTCGTTTTTGGCCTTTACCTGCTAACTGTTCAAACTTTTCATCTTGTTCTTCATCTTCTAAAATCAAAGACTCAAATAAATTTACATATTTTGTTGCTCGTAATCCTATTTCTCTTGCCTGTTCGTCATTGATTGATGAAAAGTAGCCATTGCGGATTAATTCATTTTTTAATTTGAAGTTGTTTATGCTATCAACTTCTTCGAAGGTGTTGGTTAGTTTTTTATTATTAGTTAATATTTTTTTTAGTTCAATGGAACGGTATGGTGGTAATTGACGGTGATCACCGATCATTAACCTTCTATAAGACAACAAAAGAGGACTGATTAG
>NZ_CAMFKT010000051.1:0-10640 GCF_945957325.1 Enterobacter sp. PL1 | reverse complement strand
CGTTTTCTGAGACGACCCCATATCGAAGGCCAGAAAGAGTTGCTGGGGATGTGGCTGGCCGAAAATGAAGGGGCGAAGTTCTGGCTGAATGTGCTGACAGAATTGAAGAATCGTGGCCTGAACGATATCCTCATTGCCTGCGTTGACGGCCTGAAAGGTTTCCCGGACGCCATCAACGCGGTGTATCCGGAGGCCCGCATCCAGCTGTGCATCGTGCATATGGTGCGCAACAGCCTGCGGTTCGTCTCCTGGAAGGACTACAAAGCCGTCACCCGCGACCTGAAAGCGATTTACCAGGCACCGACGGAAGAAGCAGGCCAGCAGGCGCTGGAAGCGTTCGCCGCAGCCTGGGACAGCCGCTATCCGCAGATAAGCCGAAGCTGGCAGGCAAACTGGGCCAACCTGGCGACGTTCTTCGCTTACCCGGCAGACATCCGCAAAGTCATCTACACCACCAACGCCATAGAATCACTGAACAGCGTGATCCGGCATGCTATCAAAAAGCGTAAGGTGTTCCCGACGGACGACGCGGTGAAAAAGGTGGTGTGGCTGGCAATCCAGGCGGCCTCACAGAAATGGACGATGCCGCTGAGGGACTGGCGTATGGCAATGAGCCGCTTTATTATCGAGTTCGGTGACCGCCTGGACGGTCACTTCTGAGAAAAGGCATTTACACAGAATCGTGTACAGGGTCCCCGCAACAGCTTCTATATCCCGTTAATGACACGCCTGCGTCCGATGGGGATCACCGTCGATGTTGAAACCGCAAACCGTTACGGCCTGCGCTGGCTGTACGATGTGGCCAATCAACGTAAGCATGAAACTATCCAGACCCGCCCCTGCGATCGCTGGGTGGAGGAACAGCAATCCATGCTGGCACTGCCACCGGAGAAAAAACAGTATGACGTGCAGGTTGATGAAAGCCTGATGACCTTCGACAGGCAGCCGTTGCATCATCCGCTCTCCATCTATGACACGTTCTGCAGAGGAGCCGCATGATGGTCGAACTGCAACATCAACGGCTGATGGTGCTTGCCGAACAGCTCCAGCTGGACAGTCTTATCGGCGCAGCGCCGGCGCTGTCGCAACAGGCGGTGGATCAGGAATGGAGCTACATGGACTTCCTGGAGCACCTGTTACATGAGGAGAAACTGGCCCGGCATCAGCGTAAACAGGCGATGTACACGCGGATGGCAGCCTTCCCGGCGGTAAAGACGTTCGAGGAGTACGACTTCACCTTCGCCACCGGCGCTCCTCAGAAGCAAATCCAGTCGCTGCGATCCCTGAGCTTCATAGAGCGTAACGAAAACATCGTGTTGCTGGGGCCATCGGGCGTGGGAAAAACGCATCTGGCGATAGCCATGGGCTACGAAGCAATACGGGCGGGCATCAAGGTTCGCTTCACAACAGCAGCGGACCTGCTGCTACAGCTGTCCACTTCACAGCGTCAGGGCCGTTACAAAACGACTCTCAATCGTGGTGTCATGGCCCCGAAGCTGCTTATCATCGATGAAATAGGTTATCTGCCGTTCAGTCAGGAGGAAGCCAAGCTGTTCTTCCAGGTCATCGCCAAACGTTACGAGAAGAGCGCGATGATCCTGACCTCCAACCTGCCGTTCGGGCAGTGGGATCAGACGTTCGCCGGTGATGCAGCGCTGACATCGGCGATGCTGGACCGGATCTTACATCACTCACACGTCGTGCAAATAAAAGGGGAAAGCTATCGACTGAAGCAGAAACGAAAGGCCGGGGTTATCGCTGAAGCTAATCCTGAGTAAACAAGGTGGATCAATATTAAACCGTTGGTGGTGGCGGTAAGTGGATCACTTTTTACCCGTTGTTGACACTGACTGCGATGATCTGTTTTGGCCATGCGGAACAAAATCCGATCATATTCAGCTATGTTGGCTTCGATGCGAGCAACGTGCTCCAGCAAATCATCAACACATTGCTGAACCTGAAGTGGTAAAGAATCTTTCTGTGCAGAAACCATGTGTCGCAGGGCATCTGTACTTTGTGGCGCGATGACGCCAAATTCAGATATCAATCCTCGTAGGCGATTATACGTTGCTGTTTTCTCTTCAATAAATCCCTGACGGGTGCGATGCAGGCACTGCATCGCCTGCTGGCTTTCATCCTTAACTGGCACAAACCGCATATGCGGTCGGCAGACTGCTTCGCAGATAGCCTGAGCATCAGCTGCATCATTTTTTCCTGATTTACCGGCCATGCGGTAAGGAGATACAAATTTAGCGGCCATCAGACGCGGCTCATGACCATACTGCCGGAACAGTCTTGCCCAGTAATGCGCTCCGGAACAGGCCTCCATTCCGATAACACAGGGCGGTAAACCAGCAATCAGCCCGGGAAGAGCGGTGCGGGTTACTCTGGATTTAATCAGAACAGCTTTGCCATTCTGGTCAACGCCGTGAACAGCAAACACATTTTTTACAAGATCGATACCGACTGTCGTGATGGTCATAACGAATCCCTCCGGGGCTGTGTTTACCCCATGATTGCACAAGACTTAATCAGGCGCATAATCAGGGGAAGTCCCTTCCATTCGTTAAGGTTGTCTTCTCCTGCCAGCAAAGATGAGCTTCTTCATGCCTTCCGGATTTAATGTTAATATTTTTAATAGGATGCAGGAACTCACGACCGAGGAGCTTGACGCGTCACTACGCACCTAACAGGTATATGGCAAAACCAGTGGGTATCCCCTTGCTGGCCGAACGTGCCACGCGGGAGCTGTAGCTTCGCGTCATGCTCCGGGAGTTTGAGTCACTGACCAAAGAGCAGATCCTGCAGCGCCTACAGACGCAGCTCACCACTGGCACCCCATGCAATGAAAGGAATTAGCCATTATGTCAGTGACGGCCACTATTACGAACGTGATGCGGATGGCCGTTATATAGAAGTACCTCGCCCGGCAGGCCTGTAGCTGCCAGAGCTCAGGTAAATTACCGGCTGCGCGCCAGCGCAGCCAGAATAGTGCGTTCAGAAATATTCAGGTAGGTTTCAAGGGTGGCAGCGGCGTTACCGTTTTCACCCGCTTTCAGCAACAAAATTATCCCCGCGTTTTTCTCCACATAGGGTGAATGCAGCATCTCTTTATCTGCCAGTTGACCAAAGGCCAGGCGTAATTCGGCTGAAATATGCTGGTAAAGCCGCATCAGACGCTCACTGTCTGAAAGTGCGACAATGGCTGCATGGAATTGCATATTCGCGGTGCCAACCTCCCCCCAGTTTTCCTCCCGCAAAGCGCGACGCGCCTCGTTAACAGCACGCTCCATCATGGTAATCGCCGGGTGGTATGGGTAAGCATTACGCAATGCATCACATTCAATCAACCGCCGGATGCGGTAAATATCTATGATATCGGCATCTGTGGGTACCGCCACACACACGCCCCGGTTTGGCTGGTAACGCAACAGCCCTTCCTGGGTAAGCAAACGAAAAACTTCACGCAACGTGTTACGGGAAATATCCAACTGGCTGGTTAATTCCCTTTCCGAGAGGCGGGCACCAGGCAGTAACTCTCCAGCAATAATTTTCTGACGTAATGCCTGAGCAATCATTTCACTCAGTACAGGCTCTGCAGGTTCTCTCATCTGCCTCTCACTAACGGGGGACAAGCGGCAATATTCCCATAATCCAGAAGAAGCAGCAACTTATCCTCACCCCTTCCCGGCATTATTGCTGGCATAGCCGCGAAGAACGCACCAGGCCGGTGCATGCAGTGCGTCATTGCTGTGCACAGTTGTTTTTGCGTGTTATCTCACTCTTTTAAAACCATGCATTAACAAATATTTTACATTCGTATTTTTTCCACTACGATCAATATTGTTCATCAATTTATCTATAATTGATGAACAATGAAATAACTTTAACCCAATAATGGAATGGTTTTTGCTTAACAACATGACATCCCCCCGACTGGAGTGCATGCAATGGCAGTTGATAACATCAATCAGCATAAAAGCTTTGTTCAAAACCGGCGTTCATCTCTTCTCGCCGCCATTTTTCTGATGGCGACTTCCGCCATTGGCCCGGGTTTTATTACTCAAACCGCCACCTTCACCGCCACCCTGGGTGTCGCATTCGCGTTCGGTATTCTGGCTTCTATCCTGATTGACTTTGTCGTACAGCAAAATATCTGGCGCGTGGTAACCCTGACACAAATGAATGCAGCAGAGGTAGCAAACCGGGCAATCCCGGGCAGTGGCTACCTGTTGGCTGTGTTGGTTATCTTTGGCGGACTGGTGTTCAACATTGGCAACATCGCGGGCGCCGGTTTAGGGCTGAATGCCTTGTTTGGCTTGAGCCCTAAACTGGGTGGGCTTATCAGCGCAGCTATTGCGATTTATATTTTTGCTTCACGCCGTGCTGGTGTAGCGCTTGACCGCATGCTTATTGCGCTGGGGGTTGTCATGATAGTGCTGACACTCTACGTGGCACTGGTTTCACACCCACCATTGGGCATGGCACTGCGTGAAACCGTGTTCCCCAGCAATATTAACTTTGCGGCAATCACCACTATTGTTGGCGGTACTGTCGGGGGTTACATCAGTTATGCGGGTGCTCACCGCCTGCTCGATAAGGGCATCAGCGGCAAAGAACACATCAAAGAAGTTTCTTCGGCGGCCAACCGCGGGATTATTGTGGTCGGCATCATGCGTTATGTGCTGTTTCTGGCTATTTTTGGCGTGGTTGCCAGTGGTGTCACCATTGATCTCTCCAGCCACAATGCAAACCCGGCTTCTCAGGCATTCCTGGCCGCAGCCGGTAATGTGGGCCTGCGTATTTTCGGTATTGTATTGTGGGCCGCAGCACTTTCCAGCGTGGTAGGCGCCGCATGGACATCCGTTTCTTTTATTTCCGTTTTCCGCCCGGGGATTACTGAGCGCCAGCGCAATATCGCCACTCTGATATTTATTGCATTCACTCTGGTTGTGTATCTGTGCCTGGGTACAGCCCCCGCAGCTCTGCTGGTGTTTGCTGGCGGGTTCAATGGCCTGGTGCTTCCCCTGGGGTTAACTTTATTCCTTTGGGTTGGCTGGCGCCGGGCAGACCTGATGGACGGTTACCGTTACCCACGCTGGTTGCTCTGGCTGGGGATGATAACCTGCATCATGACCTGGTATATGGCCATCATGTCGGTTTCCACTATTTTTAATTTCCTGAAAATTGCATAAGGCTGCCTATGAACACCATTGATATTAACAGCGATCTTGGCGAAAGCTTTGGTCAGTGGCATATGGGTGATGACGCACGCATGCTGACTGTGGTGAGTAGCGCAAACATTGCCTGTGGGTTCCATGCCGGTGACCCGGCCGGGATGCGGGCCACACTCAAAGCCGCCGCAGCCAACCAGGTGTGTTGTGGCGCTCATGTGGGTTACCCGGATATACAGGGCTTTGGCCGCCGGGAAATGAATATGGCAGATGACGACCTGACTGCTAGCGTAATTTACCAAATTGGCGCACTGGCGGGCCTCGCCCGTGCGGCGGGCACCAGAGTGAGTTATGTCAAACCCCATGGGGCGTTATACAACACAATTGCACACGACAGGCGCCAGGGCATGGCAGTCATTAATGCGATTAAAGACTATAACGCCAGTTTACCACTAGTGGTGCTTGCCGGTTCTCCTCTTGCACAGCTTGCTCGCGAGCAGGGGTTGCAGGTTGTGGCTGAAGCCTTTGCCGACCGGGCCTACCATCAGGACGGTACGCTAGTTTCACGCCGGGAAGCCGGTGCTGTGTTGCACGATACACAGGCCATTGCCAGCCGTATGGTGCAACTGGTGCGCGAAGGCGGTGTAGTGTCAGTTGAAAGTGTGTTCACGCCCATCTCTGCCCAAAGTATCTGCGTGCATGGTGATTCCCCTGGTGCCGTCGAGATGGCAATCAAAGTGCGGGCTGCACTGGAGCAGGAAGGTATCCAAATTGCGCCTTTTGCCCGGGAGAACAGCAATGAACATTAATTACCCTGCAACACCACAAGCACTGGAAGAGGCGGCACAGGCTCGCCTGCGTATTCGTAAGGGTTACGACAAACCCACCGCCGGGATGGCGCCAGGCATGACCCAAGTGAATATGATAGCCCTGCCACGCGACTGGGCATTTGATTTTCTGCTCTACGCGCAGCGCAACCCACAAAGTTGCCCGGTGCTTGATGTCCTCGAAGCCGGGCAATGCCACACTATGCTGGCAGCTGGAGGCCGTGTGGATACGGACATACCGCGTTACCGGGTATGGCGTGATGGTGAACTGGCTAAAGAAGTGACCGATGCCCGGGAAATCTGGCAAAGCCACCCGGACCTGGTCACTTTTTTGATTGGCTGCAGCTTCACATTCGAAACACCACTGATGCAGGCAGGCATTGATGTCCGCCATATCAGCGAAGATTGCAATGTGCCGATGTACCGAACCAATCGCCCCTGCCGTGAAGCTGGCAGGCTGAAAGGCGAACTGGTGGTCTCCATGCGGCCGGTTCCGGCTCATCAGGTTGCTGATGCCGTCACTATTACTGCCCGTTACCCGGCCGTCCATGGCGCACCGGTACATATTGGTGAACCGCAGGCGCTGGGTATTCAGGACATCAACAAACCAGACTTTGGCGACCCGGTGACACTCCGCCCTGGAGAAATACCAGTGTTCTGGGCCTGTGGCGTTACCCCACAGGCAGCAGTGATGGCATCACGGGTGCCATTTGCTGTAAGCCATGCCCCTGGCCACATGTTTATCACCGATATTCCGAACGCCGCCTGGCAACAATAATAAGGATGTAATGTGCGATTTTTACCTTGCAGCCTGTCCAGTTTTTTAGTGGAGCTGGGCACTCTTGATGACACGCTGGCTTTGTTCGCCGCCTTGCAGGCTGCGCCATTGTCAGGAGTGGAAGAGATCATTCCTGCAGCCCGTACCCTGCTTATCCATTTTGACCCAACTCTCACCCAGTGCCACCAGTTATCTGCTGCCATTCGCCAGCTCGATGGACAGATGCAAGCTCAGCGCACAGGTAAAGTAGTCACCATCCCCGTTCAGTATACTGGTGATGATTTGGCCGAGATGGCGGAATACCTCGGGTTGAGTGTTGAGGCGCTCATTCAGCGCCACACCGGCTCTTTGTGGCAGGTGGCCTTTTGTGGTTTTGCGCCAGGTTTCGCTTACCTTGTTTCTCGTGAAGCCGGTATCCAGGTTCCCCGCCGCGCAAGCCCCCGCACCCGTATTCCGGCGGGTTCTGTTGGGCTTGCCGGAGAATTCAGCGGTATTTACCCCCACGCAAGTCCCGGTGGCTGGCAAATAATTGGCCGCACCACAGAAACACTGTTTGCCCTGGACAGGCAGCCGCCCGCGTTATTGCAACCCGGCATGCAAGTGCAGTTTGTCGATGTCACGCGCGCCCCGGTCTGTGTGCCGGTGGTAAAACCACAGCCCCTCCAACAATCAGCTTCCGGTAGCGCAGTGATGTCAGTGATATCACCAGGTTTACAAACCCTGTTTCAGGATGCCGGGCGCGCAGGGCAGTCAAGCATGGGGATATCCCCTTCGGGTGCACTTGACCAGGCCGCTTGGCGGCGCGCCAACTGGCTGGTTGGCAACCCTGGTCACCTGCCCGCACTGGAAATTACTGCCGGTGGGTTCAGAGCCCGTATTTGTGCCCCAATGGTCGTTGCGCTAACAGGCGCGCCCTGCCCGGTCATGGTCACCCGTGCAGACGGCGCACATTTTACCGCCAGCACAGAAGCGCCACTGGCACTTGAAGCAGGCGACCAGTTACGACTGGGAGCGCCAGCACGCGGCGTGCGCAGTTACCTGGCACGCCGTGGCGGCTGGGCCGTTACACCACAACTGGGCAGTGCCTCACGCGACACGCTGGCACAAGTTGGCCCGGAACCGTTACAGGCTGGGGTTAAATTGTATGCAGGCACCACGCCGCCATACAGTGCGGTACAGCCTGCTGTCATCGGCCTGCCTTCATTACCGGCACCCGGCGAGACCATCACGCTGGATATCATCCCTGGGCCACGCTGCGACTGGTTCAACGACGAAGCGCTGGACCGGCTCACCAGCCAGTGCTGGCAAGTCACGCCACAATCTAACCGCATTGGCCTGCGGTTACAGGGCGAGTTACCGCTTACACGCAGTGACAACCGCGAATTACCCAGTGAAGGAACTTGCATTGGTGCCATCCAGGTTCCGGCGAACGGGCAACCGGTTCTGTTTCTGGCCGACCACCCGTTAACCGGTGGTTACCCGGTGATTGGTGCTGTCGCCCACTACCATCTTGATATTGCGGGCCAACTCCCGCCCAACTGCCAGATTCGCTTTCGGGCCATTCACCCTTTTACTGTTTTTGAGGAGTATAAATAATGAGCGCTGTTGCTACCGTTCCCCCACACAAAGTGCTCGTCGCGAACCGGGGCGAAATTGCGGTTCGCATTATCCGGGCCTGCCATGAATACGGTTTTGCCAGTGTCGCGGTCTATGCTGACCCGGACGTCGACAGCCTGCATTGCCGCCTGGCTGGTGAAGCCTGGGCATTACCCGGGTCCAGCCCGGCAGAGACTTACCTGAATATCGAACAACTGATCGACGTTGCCCGCCGCAGTGAAGCCACAATGGTGCACCCAGGTTACGGCTTTTTGTCTGAGCGGGCTGAATTCGCCCGTGCCGTGGAAGCCGCCGGGCTTATCTGGATTGGCCCACGCCCGGAAACCATCGAGCAATTGGGTGATAAAGTCCAGGCGCGGAAAATTGCCATGGCAGTTGGTGCACCGCTGGTTAAAGGTACGCCAGACCCGGTTTCTTGCGCGGAGGACGTTATCCGCTTTGCCGATGAACACGGCCTGCCCGTTGCTATCAAGGCTGCCTTTGGTGGTGGTGGGCGCGGGTTGAAAGTAGCGTGGTTTCGGGAGGAAATCGCCACACTTTACCAGTCAGCCGTCAGTGAAGCGCTGACAGCCTTCGGGCGCGGGGAGTGTTATGTTGAACAGTATCTCGACCGCCCGCGCCATATTGAAGCGCAGGTTATCGCCGACGAGCAGGGCCACGTAGTCGTGGTGGGTACCCGCGACTGCTCTCTGCAACGCCGCAACCAAAAACTGGTAGAAGAAGCCCCGGCGCCTTTTCTCAGTGCTGAAATCGAAGCACAAATTGCCAGTGCCGCGCAGTCCATTTGCCAGCGTGCCGGTTACCGCAGCGCAGGCACGGTAGAGTTTTTGCTGGGTGCCAATGGTGTGTTGTCGTTTCTTGAAGTCAATACCCGTTTGCAGGTTGAACACCCAATAACTGAAGAAACCAGCGGTCTGGATCTGGTCAAAGAACAGCTACGCGTTGCCCATGGGTTACCACTGAGTATTACCACACCACCAGTGCCGCGTGGCCACGCCATTGAACTGCGGATTAATGCAGAAGACCCGGCGAAAGGTTTTCTCCCGGTGCCGGGTACGATTACACGCTTTGATCTGCCAGGAGGACCAGGGGTACGCGTGGACAGTGGTGTCACCCATGGAGACACTATTTCTGGCTTCTATGATTCACTGATGGCGAAACTGGTCATTTGGGCACCAGACCGCGACCAGGCGCTGGCGCGTGCGCGCCAGGCAGTCAAAGCCTTTCGCATCGAAGGAGTGGCATCAGTGCTGCCTTTCCATGAAGCGGTACTCCATTCCCCGGATTTTACTAAAAGCTTTAGTGTTCATACGCGCTGGATTGAGACTGATTTTTCTGCTGAGCTTGCTGAACAGGTACGCCCTTTACCCCCAGGTAACTCCCCGCTACAACGTTGCTGGATTGAAATTGATGGGCGGCGCCATCAACTGGCTCTCCCGGCCAGTTTCCAGGCTGCCTCCGGTAGTGCTGTTCCGGCAAGTCTGGCTGAAACACCCCAGGCATTACAGGTTGCCGGTGCAGTAACTGCGCCCATCTCCGGCATTGTGCAGCGCTGGCTTAAAACTTCCGGCGAAACCGTCAGTGAAGGCGAGACTCTAGCAGTAATGGAAGCAATGAAGATGGAAGTACCGGTACTTGCTGCCCGCAACGGAGTGCTGTCAATCCAGATTGCTGCAGGAGAAAGCTGCCAGCAGGATGGTGTGTTGGGTAAGGTTACGCCCTGACCCAGGCGTTAACAGTTTATGGTTACAGCCACGCATTTGCGCCCTTCACGGCAAAAGTGCGTGGTAGCACGCATTACTGGTACGTTGCCTGTCGTTGTAATAGAGGTGTACGTCTATGAAAAAATTCTGCAGGCAATATCAGATATCAGTAGCGTCATGTTCGAAAAAGATTTTTAAAGTCACTTTTCCTGATTGTATTTCTTTAAAAATTTAATGAAGGTAAAGTTATTTAGCAAATTGCTGTGCCACCAGAATAATTTAGGTAATGCTGTCAACCTGTTGATGACTATTTTAATCTGTAGTCATTCAATCCTTGTAACATCAGGATGATCCTGGTGTCAGTGAAAATACGAAATCAACACGTTGGTATCATTACCCATTCTCTGAAATGAATGAACATGAAAGGGCCATTGTTGCTCATTCATTTATGAACAACAGCGCGTCCTATGCGCATCAGAAAATGAGGTAATGACTCCAACTTACTGATAGTGTTTTATGTTCAGATAATGCCCGATGACTT
>NZ_CAMFKT010000050.1:0-11864 GCF_945957325.1 Enterobacter sp. PL1 | reverse complement strand
CCTTTCTTTATGCGCAAGACTTCCCCAGCATTCAATGAAAAATAACTGACGTGGGGAAAGGCCGTTACGTCTCAGGCGAACATCAATCCTCATGCTGTTGCGTCCTTTCTGTGTAGTGTTATAATTACCGTATATTAGCGCATTTGAATACGTTGCAGAACCTGCGGCGTATCGTACCGAAAAAAACGGCTCTCTCCTGCTTGACTGTGGTTTTGTCCCGGACTGGTTAGGGCCATACCTTTCAAAAACCGCCTCTGAAGGCGGTTTTTTTTTCGCCTGAACGCATTCATTCCCGTCGATGTAACGAAACAGGCAGAGTGTTTCACCGGCCTGCCTCAGGCAACTTTTCGCTTCCGGCCCGCACCCTGTCCGGTTCCACGGCAGAACAGGGCATTTTTTCTCCGACTCTCCCGGCACCTGGCTGAAAATACCCAGGTATCAGAACACGAATATTTCGATTTTTGTTACCTCACGGAAACGGCTGCGGCGAATTATTCCCGTGGCATAAGGGCTACGGAGGTGTCAGAATAAGTACGAAAGCCGGGATTACGCTACGCGAATAATTTATAACTGGCAGGGGTATTACCCGACAGAATTTGCACAGCGCACCTGTGTAATACAAATGAATTACACAAAAAATGATACCTCCCCACCCCGGGATACCCATGTTGTTGTTCCTGCCGGGCCGTGGTTTTGTTTTTATTCAGCAACAGGAGTGCAGCATGGAGGTTAACATCAGCCTTGAAGACCTGTTCGGCGACAGCATCAGAGAGATGCGGGAGCGGGATAAAGCGTTTTTACCTGAACCAGAATGGTTCTCCAGGATTGAGACAGACCTGGACACCTTTATGCAGACCTATATGACGAAGTATCCCTTTACGTCCTTTGAGGCCATCCCCCGGGACGAGTCGGGCCTCACGTTCCCGGCTTTTGAGGACCTGCAGTTTTATCTGCCGCAGCCGCTTCGCCATCAGCCGATGAAGATTGTTGAAGTAGACGGACTGGCCTTTCTCAGCGTTCTTGGTGACGGTGCATTCTGCATTGACCCGCGCCGGTGGCACAGGATCAAAACCTACATCGCGAAAGGCACAGTTGAATACCCGCAGGTTTCAGTCACACACTCTGGCGTATCGGACGGCCGCCATCGCACATTGTTGCTGATGCAGCTGTACAACCGCAGAACAATCCCGGTCGTCGTCCCAGAAAGCCATCACGGGACGTTTATGGCTGAGGCGAAAAACATGGGTGCGATTTAACTGGTCTGAGAGGGTATTTGTGTAATTCATAAGGATTACATTTGTATTTTAACTGTATTATACCAAGTGAAAGGGGGGAGGGAAGAATGCTGATGATAGCGGGCAACAGCCCTGTCCCTGCGACGAACTATGAAACAGCCATCGCGCTGCGTGGTATGGCGCTGCTGCAGCCATATCTCCCTAAATATCTGCTGGCGCCCGAAGTTGCCGTATTACTGCATTATCTGCCGGATGAGCGCCAGCGTATGCTCTTTGCCACACTGTGGAATACCGGAGCCCGTATTACTGAAGCCCTGACCATCACACCCGAGGATTTGCAACTTGATGGTCCACGCCCCTGCATCCGGTTACGCACACTGAAACAACGCCAGCGGGGAAGGGGACGACCGTCAGCGGATGAGAAGATAGCCCGGATAGTGCCGCTGCTCGATGCCGCATATGTCGATCAGCTTCGCCGCTATCTGGCCACGTTCAGAACCGGCCGACGACGCCCCTTGTTTGCCGTCAGCAGGAAAACAGCCTGGCTGTGGATGCAACAGGCGATCGACAGAGCCCGGGAGGAGGGGATTGAATTTGCGCTCCCGGCCATCAATCCAAAAACTCTGCGGCACAGTTTTGCCATGCATCTGTTTTTCAACCACGTGCCGCCGAAAGTCGTCCAGGCCTATATGGGGCATGAACGCTATGAAAGTACGGAGGTGTATCTGAAGGTTTTTGCGCTGGACGTGGCGCCACAGCTGGGTGTCACTTTTTCGCTGGATCACCGTGATTACAGCCATCTTCTGACACGAAAATAGAATACTTGTGTATTACACAAGTCATTCATTTAGTGTTCTGCCGTCAAAAAAGGGTGGTGGCCATTACTTGCTGGTTAGTAAAAAACGCACCACACTTGTAATTACATTTGTAGTGCTTGTATAATAACTGTACACGATATAACCGGAGTACGAGCAATGAGCACAATTCAAATCCGCGTTGATGACGAACTGAAAAAAGACGCCTATCAGGCCTTTGAAAAACTGAATCTGTCGCCTTCAGACGCACTTCGTCTGTTCCTGCGGTATGTCGCAGAGAACGAAAAACTCCCCTTTGCTGAAGTCTCAGTGATGGTGAGCGAAGATGATGAAGACGCTGATATTCTGGCAGTGGTTCGGGAAAGACTGAAAAATCCGGCAAGACGGATCAGGGTTAACGTTGATGACCTTTAATGTTGAATTTGACGAAAGGGCGTTTAAGGAATGGAATCAGCCCGACTGCATGGTGATCTGGCTGGCTGCTTTAAAATAAAGCTGAGAGCATCTGGTTTTCGTTTGATTTACAAGGTTATCGATGACGAGATTGTTATATGGGTGGTCGCAGTAGGTAAACGGGAAGACGAAAAAGCCTATGAAACGGCCCGAAAGCGTCTTTTATAAAAGAAATACAAACGTATTGCATTTGTATTCAAGATATCAAAAAAAATAACTATCACGCTCATACATAACAAAACCCACCTTGAGGTGGGTTTCGCCAGAAATATATCTGGTATTCAGAAGCGCCTTTACCGGACCAGGCCTGACCAGCGAACGCTGGTAGCGGGATGTCTGGATTAACCAGTCTGCTGCATCCTTAACTACATTATCGTGGCCTCATGTGTATATTACAACCAATATACCTTCACCTTGTGTTGCGGCTTTGGTGATTAATGATTGATTACAAATGTATTACATATGTAATCAGGATAACCTATCCGGCATCCCGGCAGGCTACCAACATAAACTGGTGTGGCAGGGAGGCATCCTGTGCTGACTCTGCCTGCCAGCCACACCGGTTAAACAGCTTTACCACGCCCCCGACATTACCGGTCAGGCGCGTCAGCAGCGGATTTATCTGTCGCCCATCGTCGTCAAACGCCGCGTCGAGGTTAGTCCGCGAGAGATAAATGCCGTTCACGCCGGCGTTCAGCGCAACGGCATACCGACCTGACCATTCCCGATCGCTCAACAGGCGGTAATTCCAGCTCATGTCTTTCGCGGTTTCCAGGGCATACGTCAGCCGGAACAGGTCGTTTTGCTCAGACAGTTCGCCGGTGCAGGAGCGCCAGAGGTAATTCAGCTTGCTGGCCAGCTTCGCGCTGACGCCCAGCTGGCGTCCCTGTTTCAGAAGCCACTCGATATCGGGCGCCACATCACGCGAAAAACGCCGTTGCTTCAGCGCGGCCGCCAGCCAGCGGGTGAGAAAGAGATTTTCCTGTGCCGGTGACAGCGCATCGCCGTTCTGTCTGGCCAGCGCAAGCGCCACCAGGGCACACCATGCCAGATGGCCCGATTTTTCTGTCAACGTCACTGAGTGCTCTTTTCCTTCTTTATTCTGTCCACAAAATTCTGTCGGGTTCCCGCTTACTGTCATACTGAGAGTATTTTAACCGGAACAGCAACAAAGTGGCATCCGGAACCGTCTGCATCCGCTCAGCGCATGGCCCATGCATAATGTTTTTCCGCATAATCGTACAGCCGGTAAGAGTTCGTAAGCGTACAGCGAGAACCGTATTGACGGGGATGTGTTATTCAGTTGGCAGTGTGATGCGCCAGGGTAGCAGCTCGCTGACCCGGTTGACCGGCCAGTCAGCTATGACGTCAAGGACATGGCGAAGGTAGCTTTCTGGATCCACGCCGTTCAGTTTGCACGTCCCGATCAGACTGTACAGCAACGCTCCCCGCTCACCACCGTGGTCTGAGCCGAAGAACAACCAGTTTTTACGACCCAGACTGACCATCCGCAGCGCATTTTCAGCGATGTTATTATCGGCTTCGGCCCAGCCGTTTTCTGCATAGTACGTCAGGGCCGGCCACTGGTTCAGGGTGTACGTGAACGCCTTTGCCAGCTCCGAGTGTCGCGACAGCGTTTTCATTTTTTCACGCAACCAGCTTTCCAGGGTACTAAGCAGCGGTTTCGTTTTCCGCTGACGTTCAGCAAGCCGTTGTTCCGCCAGCATTCCTCTTATTTCCGCCTCCACGGCATACAGTTCGCCGATACGCTTCAGGGCTTCCTCCGTCAGGGCTGACGGCGTGCGAACGTGCACATCGTGGATTTTACGGCGGGCGTGAGCCCAGCAGGCGGCTTCCGTTATCCGGCCATCGCGGTACAGCTCGTTGAACCCGGCGTACGCATCCGCCTGTAGCACACCGCTGAACCCCGCAAGATGGGTCTGCGGATGGATGCCTTTTCTGTCGGGGCTGTAGGCGAACCACACCGCCGGTGCCAGCGCTGACCCGGCGTTGCGGTCATCACGAACATACGTCCACAACCGCCCGGTCTTCGTCTTCTTATTGCCCGGCAACAGCACCTGGACCGGGGTATCATCGGCATGGAGTTTACCGTCAGTCAGGACATAGTCCTGAAGCGCCTCCTCCAGCGGGGACAGCAGCCGGCAGCATGCATCCACCCAGCCCGACAGCAGTGAACGGCTCAGTTCCACGCCCTGGCGACCGTATATTTCAGACTGACGATACAGCGGTGTGTGCTCTGCATACTTTGTGGTCAGCACGCGGGCCATCAGCCCCGGTCCGGCGATACCCCGCTCAATGGGGCGCGAAGGCGCGGGGGCCTGCACGATGGCATCACATTTTGTGCAGGCATGTTTTTCCCGTACGGTCCGGATCACCCGGAAGGCGCTGCGCATCAGCTCCAGCTGTTCAGCGGCATCCTCACCCAGGTAACTCAGCGCACCACCACACTCCGGGCAGCAGGAACCCGCTGGCCGCAGGCGTTTTTCATCGCGGGGGAGTGATTCGGGGAACGGTTTGCGGGTGCGGGTCTGACGCAGAGTGCGCTGTACTGCCGGGTCATCCACCCGACCGGTCAGCGTATCGCTCTCTTTCTGAAGCCGGTTCAGATCGGCTTCCATTTGTGCGATACGGCGGGAGACTTTTTCGGAACGGCTGCCGAAGTTCATCCGGCGAAGTTTATCCAGCTGCGCCTGCAGATGGTCTATTTCGCGCTCCCGGTCTGCCAGCTTTTCCAGCAGGGCACGGTTCAGCGCTTCCTGTTCGGCAAGGCGCTGTTTCAGCAGAAGGATGTCGTCAGAAGAGATGTCATTCATAAGCCAGCATTTTACCAGGCTTATTCTGCGACAACCAGGATAAAGAAGCCTACAGCATGGTCAGGGAGGTCAGCAACCGCTTCGGCTGTCGCCAGTCGATGCCTTCCAGCAGCATTGCCAGCTGCGCCGGGGTCAGGAACACTTTGCCATCGCGAGCTGACGGCCAGGCGAAGCGCCCGCGCTCCAGCCGTTTGGTCAGCAGGCACAGCCCGTCGCCGGTGGACCACAGAAGTTTAACCTGACTGCCGCTGCGGCCCCGGAAGATGAAGACATGGCCGGACATCGGTTCGTCTTTCAGCGCCGTCTGCACTTTTGCAGCCAGCCCGTTGAAGCCGTTTCTCATATCGGTAATACCGGCAACCAGCCAGATTTTGGTGCCTGTTGGTAGCGGGATCATCGCTTCAGTTCCTGTATCAGCAGAGTCAGAAGCTTTTCGCTGACCGTGCCGTTGAGGCGGAGTGTCCCGTGCCGGAACGTTACCTCACAGCTGATGCTGAGCTCTGAGTCCTCAGCGGGCGGTTCTGGTTGTACGGCGGTGGCATCGAGAGTCACAGGAAGTAACTGAGGACTCTCAGAGGAAGGTAATAGCAGCTTTCCCTCGCGCCACTGCTGGCGCCATTTAAAGAGCAGATTGGCATTAATGCCATTTTCAAGCGCCAGTTTTGAGATGGATATCCCGGGTTCGCAGGAGGCAGCAACGAGTTGCTGTTTAAACTCAGGAGAATAATTAGGGCAGCCTTTACGCCTGCCGGGAGTCATATTTTTCTGCATATCTGACACTTTGGTTCCCACTACTTATTTGGTGGACACCACTTTGTCGGATGCTTCAGATTATGACCAGACGGTTCACGCTGTACGCTTACAAGAGTTCTGCTCGTCGCCACCAATAAAAATACCGTTATCCATTATCCCCTCCGCCAGCCGCTGCGTATACCGGTGCGCAGCCTCATCCAGCTCAGCCCGACTCCCCCACGCGCCCTGCTGCTTACGCCAGCTCAGCCGCACGGCTTTCAGCAGGCGGCACATCTGCTGGCAGATGAAGTAGCAGGCGACGACGTTGCGCGCATCCCCCACAAAGACCACATCGCTGTCCGGGCGCATCATTTCGTTCCACAGGTAGATATCGTAGCAGCCCAGCATCATGGCCACGCGTTTTGCCACGAAACCGCCGTACCAGTAATACGCGGTGCGGGGGATGTTCAGGCGACGGCTCTCGGCAATATTACCGGTATGGAATGACAGCAGGCCAGATTCCGTCAGTTCCCGGACCAGCACCTCCAGCGCCCTGTGCCAGGCCCCGGTTTCACTGCGCTCAGACAGCGCTGAAAAGGACCGGCTGACAATGCCGGCAATCTGCTGTTCCGGTACGGCGTCACCATTCTCCGTCTGAAGGGACAGTTTACGACACAGTTCCTCGCGCTCCACCAGGGCATTCAGCATGGCATCACTTGTCACGTTCTGCGCGGTGGCCAGTGACGCAACACGTTCACGCAGGTCGTCAGAGAGAAAGACGCCCGCCCCGGCTGCCACCGCTGACGGTATTCTGACGCGGCGTGATACGGGCTTGTAGATTTCGCCGGTCTCTGGTCTGATTTTCAGGCCTGCCTTAAGCCAGCGGCTCAGCTCCTGGGGAAGGATATCCGGATTGTCCTTCAGGAAACGCGCCCGGTTTCCGCGCGCCGTTCCGTACACGCTGTCAATGTAGTCGGTCAGCAGCATAACGATATCCACAGAAGTGTTTATAAACATAACTGTTTATATCACATGCTTACCGGACTGGCGAGCAGTGCGCAGCCGGTCCACTGAATGACGCGAAGCGTCATGGAGGCGCCAGCGGGTGTTGAATATGGCTCAGTGAGTGAATGGCGCCGTAGCCCGGCGGAGCCGGTTACATTGTTGATAGGTTCCACCAATCTATCCCTTCTCCCTGCCAGACCAAAACCCGCTAAAAGCGATACAGAAGCTTGTGTGCGCTGTCGGAGTGGTCACGACAAGGCGAAGCCGTAGTCGGGGCGTATCTCCGCGTTAGCGGGCCGTCAGGGCCGCTTACGGGCGTGTACTCAATAACGGTCAGCGATACTACTTACAGTTACTCAGAATCCTAGTTACAACATCCATCATTAAAAGCGACGTTGTTCCGGGCCTTCGGCCCGGGGCGGCCTCGCTTTTCAGTGGTGGGGAGGGGCTGTGAGGGTTCAGGCAGGCACTGTTCCTGCTTTTGAGTGAGTATTTTGAATGTTGTAACTATATGTGCCGTGCCGGGGCCCGTCGCGTAGCGATGGGAGCTACTTTAGGCAGTTGCCGAACCGGCGCGGACGTGAGTCCGCTGCAAGGGCGGGCATTTTCAGGAGCCTGTCCACAGGTCAGGCGACGAACAGGTTATATATTTATATGAATGAAATAAAAGATATTTAAAAGAAGTATAGAGCAGGTTTTTAAAGGAAACCACGCACTTTGAAATCAGGTCGGCTGGCGCTCTGTAAGCATAACGGTTGTAACCTTATGGAAAGGTCCCTTGCAGTTATTTGTGGGTAACTGAATCTGGCGACGAGATGTGGCCACTCTGATGCAATTTCTGGCCATTCTGATGGCGGAATGGGGTGAATGTCAGGAAGGACGGCCGTCATTTCGTGCAGAAAACCGTCAACGATGGACTGCAGACGTGCGAAACCCTCCGGCGCCAGCCGGATTTTTCACACAGGAAGGGTTATATGGGGACGGTGGCCAGCCGCGTGTAGTTGTTACCACGCGACATCAGCATGCGCTCTTTCACGCGCCGCTCCAGCTCACGCTGGAGAGCATCCCTGTCGCCGACGAAACGCCCTTTGGCGTAGTCACGCGTCAGCTGCTGTTTCACCAGCGTCACAATGTCCTTACGGGCTCTGTCCGCGTCACGTCGGGCGCGGGCGCGCTTCAGGCCATGCTGTTTACGTTCGGACTGGTAGCTGCGGAACCGTTCGCGCACAAACCGCCAGGCCTTCGCTATCAGCTCGTCCATCTCCAGCGGCTTCAGGTTCTGCTTCTTACGCTGCTGATTCTCCCATTCCACACGGCTGCGCCTCGCGGCCACAACGGCCACGTCAGAGACGTCGAGCGCGGAGAACAGTGCCGGCGTGAAGGTGATATCGGTCGGGATATTGCAGCCAATCTGCGGGTCATACTCGGTCTGATAGGTAATCAGCCCCAGCTCCGCCATAAACGTCAGCGCCCGCGTGGCGCGGGTGATGGACAGATTACCGCTTTTCGACTCGGTGGCGAGACCGCACTCGATGGCCAGATTGGTGATGGAGCGCTGAACGCGGTTGGCCAGCGGGTCATAGTGGAAACACAGCCCCTGGAGCAGGGCATCGATGGCCCGGCGGCGCAACAGTGGCGGCATCCGGTGACGTTTACCCAGCGAGCGTAAGAACGCCACATGGATGGAAAAGTCAAAACGGGACGTGAAGCCTTCGGCTTTCGCCATCAGCTTACGACAGAACGGCAGTGTCTTTTTGCCTTCACGCGGCGTGAATGCCGGGTTCGGGTTTTTGACCTGACGGTAATGGGAGAACAGGGTCTGGGCGTCAGTCACACCTTCCCGCACTTATGTTGCACGGAAGGAGTAAATGGCACAGAAACGGGTATTGCAGTTTTCTGAGCATAAAACTATACTCCCTGCATAGAGCAACAGCTTCTATACAGTTTAAGTAGGCCCCGTTAATCTTCTCTTAGTCGCCAAACCTGGTGAAGATTATCGGGGTTTTTGCTTTTCTGGTCCCGGGTAGACACCTCATCAGAACCAGTTCCCTGCCACCTTATGGCGTGGCCAACCAAGAATTCACTAAAACGATCAGTAATCTAGCATCCAATGAGAAAACGTTCAAGAATGTGAAGTCTTTACATCGAGAACGCCGCGTTCAGAAAGTTCACGTTCGAGTAAGGTCTCAATAAACTGAGCTTGAGTGAGCCCTTCCTCTTCACAGATCGTAATCATCCAATCTTTAAGAGGATTTTTAACAAAAACCTTCACTTCTTTATGTGTTTCACGTTTACGCGCAATCGCGGCAAGCTGTCTTTCACTCGCCGACATCGGCTTACCTTTTCGGTAAGAACGCTTTTCTTTCGATGAGGAAGTTACTGCATTTTCGATCTGCGACATCTCTGCCTCCTCAAGGATCAAACTTGGATCGTTTGCAGAGAATACTACAGATATCTGAAATCAGCGACTTAACTTTACGCGAAGGTGTGAGCCATGTTGGCGCATGGTTCACCAGGATAGATGTAGATTGCGGATCAAATGACGATGCGACTTAGTATGAAGAATGCCAGTCCGTTCCTCCGTCCCAGCGCGACTGCCAGTGCTGAAGGTAGGTTTGTGCCACTTCCGGCACCTCATTAATAACCAGCACATTCTCGCTATTCCGCGATGCAGCAGAGCGAGTGTAGTTAAAGCTACCAGCCTCAACTGTATGATTATCAACAATAATGACTTTGTCATGCATGATGGCGTAGCGACCGTTGGTGCGCAGCGGAATTCCCGCGTTCACCACGATGTTCATCGCCGCCTGGCTGGCTTTGCTCCGGTTGCCCTTTTCATCAAGCACTATCTTCACATCCACACCACGACGTTTTGCCCTGACAAGCGCACTAACCACCTCCGGAGACGTAAATGAGTAGCCCATCAGCCGAATTTCCTGCTGTGCTGACTCAATCGTCTTAAGGACCAGCTGCAACGCGCTGCCTTCAGGTGAAAAGCCGACCTGAACGGAGGATGCCGCTGCTGCGGGCTGAATACAGCTCAGCGAAAGACATACCAGACCGGACACGGCCAGCTGGCGAAAGGTGAACTTACGCATTAAATAACCTCAGAAATACTGTTCGGATGTGTTAACCAGAAACGCCGGAGACGGGGAAAACTTGCTTTTACCCTTCTCCGGGGTTGGACAACTGAGCACGGCGAAGGCGTCAGTCTCTTTTAGCGGTATCAGTTGGCGGACGCCTGATTATTTTTTGGTATCACCGGCAGCATGACTGATGGCCTGCTGCAGGGCCTCCGCGCTGGTGTATCCCGGAATAACCGTCACGTTATCAGCACTGGCGCCGGCTGACGGGAGAACCACCAGGGCCGGGGTACCGCTGAAGCCCAGCTGCTGCGCAAGTGTGTTTATGCCATCCAGGGTCCCCTGAACATCTGGGGCTGTTTTCGCATCGAACTTCACGGCTTTTGCGGCCGCGCTGATATCAGCATCGGTCAGCTTACCCTCGTTGTGGGCGGTAGCGTAAATCGCGTTGTGATAGTTAAGGTAAGCATCGGCCCCCTTCTGCTTCCAGATCTGAAGCCCGGTTTTCGCCGCACTGAGCGACGTCGGCCAGCGCTGGCCAAATATCGGGAATTCCTTGAACACAAAGCGCACGTCCGGGTTAGCTTTTATTACCTTCTCCAGTTCCGGCGCCAGGCGGGCACAGTAGATGCACTGGTAATCAAAGAATTCAACGACCGTCACTTTCGCATCAGCAGGACCATATGATGGTGTGCCTTTATCGTTCAGCAGCGCTGCCTGATTCTGAACCACGGCGGCCGTCATCGCCTGCTGCTGCTTCTCCTGCTGTTGGGCCTGCAGCTTCTGGCTGACCTCAACCAGCACTTCCGGATGAGCCAGCAGGTAGTCTTTCGCGATTTCACCAATGCGGGCTTCCTGTTCCGGGGTAAAGGCAACGGCAGGTTTCTCTGCTGCCCCCGCCACGCCGGAGACCAGAAGGCCTGCGGCAAGCATGACTGAAAGGGTTTTATTCATGTTCATCCTGTGTTTTTCTCTTCTCGGTTGTTATCAGTTCGTTCCGTGCACGGGTGGCGACGCTTCTGACCGCCCTGCGCTGTCGTTTAGCGTGCTCCTGAGCCCTGCGCTCCACGGCATACGCCGCCTCCTCCGCACTCACCGCTGCGACCGGTTCACCGGCAAGGTTTTTACGCCACGCGCCCACCGTCATGGCGCCCAGATACGCATCCGAGCGGGTGACGGCGGCAAGGCAGCGTTTCAGCGTCTTCACGGAAATCTCCAGCCCGCGCCGGCGAATGTCATTGACCATTGCCTCCCGGATGTTGACCGCCAGGAGCTGCGGCTGGCCGTCCGTCACCAGGGCTGGCCAGCAACGCTTCAGGAGCGCGAGCGCGTCCGCAAGCGGCATGACCTTCCGGTACACCGGTTCCGGGGCAGGTTTGCGCCTGGCCGCCCGCATGGCCTCCCTCTCCTGGGCCTGTCGCTCAGCCCACTGCCGGGCTTTCTCTGCTTTTCTGGCGGCCTTCTCGTCCGCCTGCGCCTTTTTCGCGCTCTCATCCACCGCCTGCTTCCTGACCTTCCAGGCAGGCGTCGTGTTCACCACCACGGTCTTTTTACGCGTGACCCGGCCCGGACCCGCACCGTCCGGTTCACTGTTGCTTACGGCACGCTGACCTTCTGGCTCCGCTTTGCGGCGCAGCGTCAGCGTGGGGCGCCCCTGCTCTGTCATCCTGCCTCCGGATAAATCTGTTTCACGTATACTCCCCTGAC
>NZ_CAMFKT010000049.1:0-12396 GCF_945957325.1 Enterobacter sp. PL1 | reverse complement strand
GGAGAATCATGTTGCTCGTATTTGAATATTTCGTGCAGGCAGAACCAGTGATGTTTGTTGTCTGTAAGTGAATCAGCGTATTGCTTCTCGGTGAGGAACCTGAAGTTGTACTTCATCATGAGTTCGTCGTCTGACTTAAGTGGCGCTGTTAAATCGACGTAAAGCTTTCTGGGTGGCAGGATGCGATCATCCTGTGCCGAAGGCCACCACATCCGGGGCTGTTTATACGCATACGTTCCACACAATCCAATATATAATGATGTGAGACGCTGCTGACCATCAATCACCGCCTTGAAATCATGAAATCCAGCATTTGTTGCTACGCAGGGGTTTTCTTCATTAAATCGCTGACAGTATTCTTTCAGGAATTCATAGAATTTGTAATCATTTTTAATACTGGCACTACGGATATCCCACATCATGAAAGAGTTTATCGGGTAGTCTCGCATGATGGAATCAAACAGCAGACATATCTGACTGCTGCTCCAGACGAACTTCCTCTGAATTGCAGGCAGAAGATAGTGGCGTAAATTAATTGAATCTATCGCTTGTTTTATCGTTATTGCTTTTTCATACTGGCCAGCCATTATAAACCTCATATGTTATATTAGCTGGCCTATTTTAATTTATTGCGTGTCGGTAGTACAGTCTTTGCACAAACTAATTTATGCAATGGAAAAGCTGACGGCTCGGTTTGTGTTTTTCATTCGGGTAGACTCGCATTGCGGATGCACAAAGTGATGAAACCTGTCTTGCTATATTTTTACCGAAGTTAACAAGAAGGCCGTGCTTTATTTTTTCACCCTCTGCCCTGATGCTGATGATAAAGCTGAACTGATATACGATTACCTCAATGAGGTCATTGCCAAATGTTATGATGGCGGCGTTGTTTATTTCATGTTCATAATTCCTCAGGTCAGTGTTAAGTCTTGCGGTTGCATCTACAAGTGCATATTCTTTATCGATAATCATAACTTTCTCACTTATCATGTTAATGTGATTTAATCATCACTAATAATATGTTGTGATTTTAATTACGATTATTCGTCTGTTTACTCCCGTAATGCATTATCTGATGAATAATGTTCATGTGGGGTAAGGTTTCCATAAAGTCAGACTGTTCAATCAGCGAAATGAGCATATTATCGATTTCAAACGTTGTATCCGGTAATACCTCAACCAGCCTGATTCGGGACAGGGAAATAACGAACACGCCCGATGACGTACATCCGGCAAGAAACCACTCCGCATGGCTGCAAAGCAGACGGTAGGGATGAACGGTATGGCTGACGTTTTCGTCGGTTCTGATACGCACCTGGGTCTGGTTAAGTATGGCGAGCGTCAGTCTGCTGAAATCACCGAAAAGGGTGGGTTTCTGGCGCGGCTCCGGTAGCATAATCCTGTATGGCGAGGGACGTTCCCCGTCAAGCATCAGGCTCAGTAGTTTGGCATCCATCGCGGGTAACAGACGGTCAAGATGCAGCAACCTCGCCAGTATCTTCATATCCCGTTCCGTGCGGCGACGAAAGTAATGTGAGGCAAGCTGATACACGCCGTTGCTCTGTTCAATATCAAGGTAGGTCAGACGGACGTTGAAATCCCGTCGCAGTGTTCGCGTCGTCACTCCAAATTCTTCTGCCAGCGTCCCGATATGCAGCTTTTCACCCTGAAACAAACGGCTCAGGATGATGGAAAGGCGGGTTGCCAGTCTGTCATGTTCGTTTTCTTGTGTTATCAGCGTCATACATCATTTCCGAATTTAGCCGGGAAATAATGCCAGCTGTAGCGGACAGGATTTGTCCGCCCTCTGAAGTTTTTTAAAGTCTGAATACCTTAAATGTAAGTGCTAAACGTCAGTATTCTCAGGTGAATAAAGATGCTTCTGGCGCATGTAGGCAATAAAAATGCAGGATGGTAGCGTCACCCGGTATGCGGGACCGGCTAAATCAATCAGCAGCCAGAGAGAACTGAGCACCCAGCCCACGGGACCGGCAAAAGCGCCCATGGTACGCGTCAGCATGGCATTTCCTGCAACGGTCAGCCCTCTGCCTAACAGGGCTTTCGCCACACCATTTGTGACAACAAGTGCCATCTGATAGGCCGCAAACCCGGATGTTTTTATCCCCGCCTGGATTGCCATGGTCAGCAACTCCGGCGTGGGGTTGCTGTAGCCTGTCTGCAATTCTTCCGCCACGGTCTTTAGCTGGTCAGGCGTCATCTTCTCAAGACTTTTCTCCAGGATCTTCATCAGCAGATTCATTTCAATGGTTTCAACACTGGATTTGTTGTTGTAGTTCACCTTCATTTTATCGCAGGCATCGGTGAGAATTTCCCGGTACAGCACCCCTTTACCCCAGCGGAGCAGCGTGGCAAAGCTGTTCGCCCCAAACGTCTGAACTTCGGCGGCAATGGCATCCCAGTAGCGCGGGTGGTTGGGCTTGTGTTTTTTATACTGAGGATCATAGGTCAGCGTTTCCGTGATGCGTGCCAGTCCGTCTTTCGGATCGCAGATAAGCACAGAAACCAGTAAATCCAGATCGTCACGATGACAGTGGCGCAGAAACTCAAGGTCGGGGTCGTGTCGGTAGGTAGCCATATTTCACCTCATTGCAGATATTGGACCTGACAGTTTAAGGAAGCCCCCGGACAGGGTTTGTCCGCCTGAAAAACAAAAAAGTAAAAAAAAACCTGCCCGAAAGCAGGTTTCTGTTCACCGGATGGAGGTATATCGCGTCGGGATTACTTTCCGCGCCATTCCTTTTCCACTTTATCCGCAAAGGCATCGCACTGCCGGGCATATTCCGGGTTATAGAGCAGCTCCGACTGCGAAAGCTGCATGGCGGTCATGCTGCCGTTACGGGCATTTGATTCGAGCCAGGTTCTGCCATAGGTTTTGTTCATCACCTGAAGTACCCGGTTGAATACCGGTCCGTTGAAGCGGGCATTGAGATTAACGCCTTTTACCTGAAGGCCGCTGTCACTGGTCTGGGTCAGGCGGGTGGAGTACATCGCGCAGAAGGTCGAGTTGGTTATCATCTGAGCGTCAGCCTGCTCGTCGGCGAACGCGCTGTGGCTGAAGGCGGAAAGCAGAATTGTGGCGGTTAACAGTTTTAAAATTTTCATCATGTTCCCTTATGGATTGAAAAGCGGAGACAGCCTGCCATACGGGGCGGTCAGGAGATGTCCGGCAGAGAAAAAAGTCAGGGTTTCAGCGAGGGAGCCAGTCGCCAGCGGTGAGGGCCAGCGGATTCCAGCACAAAGGCCAGTTGAGCGAGGTCCCGTCTTGCGGTCCGGGGAGATACGTCAAACTGCCGGATGATGTAGCGAACAGATATTGTCTGACCGTAAAACAGGGCCATGGTCAGCCGGATAAGCCGTTCTCCCTGTCCGGTGACACGTTGCCTGCAACGGCTGGCTTTCATCGTTGCCATACGCGCCATCGGTCCCCTTTCTGAAAAGAATCGAGGTGTCTGGCAAGCCAGATATCAGGGCACGAATCGCCGGTAACGCAGCGGGCAGTAAACCGGTGGCAGTTAAAGTCGAGCAGGCTATAAGGATAGCGCTGACCCACTGCCGCCTTTGCCCGTTCAGCGGCCTGTGCACAACCCTGAGGCGTCAAATCCATACAGTCGGTATACACCGAGATAGCGGAGTTCCAGCCATCGAGCCGGTCAAGAAACCCTTTGGCCTTACTTTTGATAACGGTTCCATCGCCATCAAGATGAACAATATCGCCGTTACCCACATAGATACCGCTGTGTGCGGCAAGGCCAAAAAGCAGTTCGCACTGCACGATACCACCGTAAGCCGGTTCATCGACGCAGGAGAGAATGCAGTTATCGATAAATGAATCCACGAAGTTCAGCAGCAGAAGCCGGTACATAACATTCAGTTCCTTACTACGGGGGAGAGGGGGGATGCGGGGGAAACGTTGTGAACACTCAGCTTTGCCACAACGTACGGACCGTGAAAACCCCCATATCGTGGTAAGCCATAAAGTTACTTTCCCACAGCGACCAGAACTCACGGGCGTCGACATGAGAGATATCGCCACAACGGGAAAGCCACGTGTATTGTTGCGTCCAGCTCACATCGACATCTTTTTCAAGCTCAGGCCATGGATGCCCTGCATAGTGAAAATCGGTGACGTAATCGAGCTGCCAGTCTTCTCCGGCAGGGATGAGGCGTATTTCGACCGGATGCCAGCCGCCCTTTTCCGGTGAGTATTCAGGGTCACGAAAGTTAATGGTTAATCCGGTGATGGGGTGACGATGAGGCGGTTTTTGCGCGAGGATATCCAGAAGCAGTTGGGTGAACGACCGGGAGAGCGGCAGCACATAGCCGCCCTGCAATATTACGGGTGATGACATAGTGAATTTCCTGATTTTTGGTTAACAGAACACAGAAAAAGCGGGGTTAGTCCTGGCTGAGCGTAGCAAGCTGCGTCATACGATGCTGCCAGTCGGCATAGCAGCGGTGCATAAAGAGTCTGCTGCTGTCCGCTTCGATAAGGCAGATATCCGGACTTCTGAGCACAGCAGCAAGAAACCCGGCGTTGTTGGTACTGCCCTGACCAAACAGTGGGCGAAATACACGGGACGGGAAGCTGTCCTGCTGCTGTTCCAGAATGGCGTGAATCGCATCAAGCGCTATCCATTCACGGGAGAACAGGCCCCCTTCGCCATTGGCGGTTAAGCGCAGGGCAAGACTCCCGGTTTCACCCTCTTTACCCAGCTCATACGTCAGCAGTCCTTTACTGTGGGGGCTGATTTTCTCGGCTTCCCCCATGTAGAACACGGTATAGCTTTCGGTGACGGCGGCTTCGGTAGCGATTTTTTTCTTACTCATGGTTCAGCGCCTCAATCAGGTTCCGGAGTTGAGTGATAACGGTCGTGTCCGGGAACACCAGATAGATACCCTGTCCGTTATCGCAGACGATACCGAGCAGGAGATACCAGCCATCATCAAGTGCGGTGACGTATTCCGGGTTAGCCAGTGCCACTGCCAGCAGCGGGTCTTCGGGGAGGGTGTCATCGTGGTTGAGATGCCAGAGCAGGGTTCCCGTTTCGTTCCAGAAGGTGGTAAACAGGTCGATATCATCGACAGGGCCAAGGATTTCATTGCTGAGGGCCGCCAGTGCGGAGGCGGGCAGGTTGAGAAGGGGAAGACTGGTGGGGGTCGTGAGTTTAAACATGATTATCTCCATAAATGATTGATTCATATTGATAATATGTTTTCAAATGACTTTTAGTTACATTTTATTTACGTTGTTTGCTTTTTCTGGATTATGCCCTTAAATTTAGTTCTAACCTGGCATTAAATCCCGTTTTTTTTAGATTTTTAGAGTTTTATAAAGAAATTAGCATGTGCTGTTTTAACTGAAAATGAGAGAAGGCTTGCGCACAATTGCTATTGATTTTCTTACTTATTTTCTCAATCACAAAACGCCTTAAATAGTTCAAAAAACAATCAACACCCCATAATCGATATTATTTATGGGGAGAAACGACGTTTAAGCCTGAAAGTGGGGGAGTGGCACTTTCAGGAGATTAAGGAGGCAAACAGGCCTCTTTAACGCGTGTTTTTCTCACCAAAATGTCAGAGTCGGTGATTTGCACTTCAGTATTTCTGCCAATACTATTCGCTCCATGTGCTGGCCAGCATCTAACTCAATACCCTTAATCTGTATTAATTGAGCGAGATGTATGCATTATGAAACCCGATAGTTCTTTAAACCAAATAACGCAGACAATGAAACGGAATGATGTTGATTCTGTGGATAGTCGCTTTTTTGAGTCAGCGCAAAACATGAAAACCAGCGTTGACGTTGAAGATTGCTGCGTTGAAGTGATGGTTCGACATCACAGCCCAAAGAATCAAAGAGAGGCATTCACTAAAGCTTTTTTTGATGAGTGTAAAATCCGTGCAGTACAAACTGGCCGGACTATCGAAGCCAGCGATACAAAATGTACCGGGCTTAAGGCTATATTCCACTCATCCGGACGCATTAAGTTTATTGTCCGCAAAAGTATTCGCGGAAAGAATGTTTACGTTGCAGTAGGAAGTTACCCTGAATTTTCCATTAATAACGCAAGGGAACATGCCTTTAAAATAATTCAGGAGCTTAAGGCTTCCGTTGAGACTTATGGTGAGCGTTTTCTTACTCACAGTAAAATGACGTTTAATGAGCTTGTGGATGAGTATGAGAAAAGCGTACTCAGCACGGGCGTTAAGCGTTCAGCTAACACCGATCTTTCTAAGATCCGTAAATACCTGCGCCCTCTTCTCGGTGCCAAAAAGCTGGCAGGTATGACGGAGGCAGATATTCTGAGCTATCTGCATAATCTCGATCTCAAGCCTGCCACCCGCAACCGCCATCTGGCGCTCATTAAAGCGGTGTTTACCAGGGCAATACGCATGGGATACATCAGCCGCTCTCCGGCGCTTTATATCAAAGCGCTGCCTGAAGTAACGTCAGATCGCCGCGCCATGGATGACTCCCAGCTTCAGCGCTGGATGGAAGTCTGTGAGTGCTGGCGTAATGGTAAACCCGATCATGAAGGCCTTGCTCTGCTCATGTTCCTTGCCCTGACGGGGCTGCGTCTGGGGGAAACCCGTCATCTTCGTCTTGAGGATGTGGACTGGAGTCGCAAGGTTATCACCCTGCGCCATACTAAAAACGGCAAACTCCGCCGTGTACCGGTATGTGATAAGGCTTTCGTTCTTCTGACAGAACAGCGTCAGCATCTGGGGGATGAAGGCTGGGTATTTCCGGGCAAGGGGACCGACAATCCGGTTGCTGAGCCGCGTCGCCTGCAAAAACGGCTTTGTGAGGCTGCGGGTATTCCTCCGTTCACCATCCATGAGATGCGTCATACCTTTGCGACAAAGCTCATTGAGAGCGGGGCAGACATTCATACCGTCAAAGACTTACTGGGTCACAGCACAATCAAAGTAACAGAACTTTACTTGCACGCCTCCCCGGCACGTTATCACGAAGTTGTTAACCGGGCGATGGGCTAACAACTGGCACTCAACGACATGACTTTTAACCAGGATTCCGATGCCACCCGTTTTCTGACGGTGGCGTATTTTGATGGTAATGCACATGAATAAAAAAGTGACAACTAATGTTCCTCCGGTTTCCGGGATTAAGCGTATTCGCGCTTTTGCTGACCGTGATAAAAATTTCACCAAAATGTCGGAGGCAATTATCAGGCGTGCTGAAAACGCTGAAGTCGGTGAAGATGATATCGCTTCACTCGGTCTTAGTGATGGGCTGCCACGGCATTATGTGAATACGGCTGATGGCCTTTTCTACATCGGTGGACAGAAACCTGTGCTGGTTTGCGGTACGCCAGTTGTGCCTGTCGCCCTGTTTTGCGGGAAAGATAAGGAGTCCAGTCTTGGGATTCGCCTGATGACCGGTAACGGGCTGGGTAAGTATGTTAAGGCCCTGGTGCGCTTTGAGGATATTGTTCAGAGCGGTGCTCAGGTAGTAGGCAAACTGGCAGATCGTGGATTTTGTGTTGGCTCCTCTCCACAGCAGTTTGCCCTTTTTGACCGTTTTCTTCAGCGCTGCCGGAGTTTACCGCTGCCTGTCTATCTGATGGCAGATGCGATGGGATTCGTTTCGGAGGATATGGCCTTTTTACATGGTCATGAGCCCGTTGTGACCTCTCTGACCGGGTTTGATTATCTGCTGCCGGGATTCCGCGTGCGTCCCGGACTGCACAAAGGTGGGGCTCTGGAGGAGTGGATTAACCTCATCCGGGAAAATGTCCATGGCTGGGCGCAGACCTTTGCGCTGAGTGCGTCCTTTGCTTCGATGCTTCTGGTTCCTGCCGGTATGGATGTGGGCATGTTTCATTTTCACGGCGTATCCACCACCGGTAAAACGCTTCTCCTGATGCTGGCTGCATCGGTCCATGGTGATGGCAGCGAGCCGGGTAGTGGGGGGAATGTAAATATTATTCGCTGGAATACCACGCCTAACGCGATGGAGCGCCTTCTCGCTGACTATTCCGGTCTGGTCGCCTGCGTCGATGAACTGGGTGCGAGTAATCATAAGCAACTTTCCTCACTGCTTTACAACATTACGTCAGGTACGGCAAAAGAGCGCCTGAACCGTGGCCTGACGGCAGATGAGCCGTTTAAATGGCGCATGTTTATTCTCTCCACCGGTGAGATGTCAATCTCCGAAAAGCTGGCTGAACAGAAAGCCGTGTTACAGGGAGGGCAGGAGCACAGGGCCATCAGTATGGAACTGTTGCCTGAGGATGCTCAAAAACCGGATGAACCGGTATCAGAAACACGTGCCCGTGCAGATGCACTGAAGACGGGGCTGGCAGAGGCTTATGGTCATGCCGGGCCTGCATTTATCGGCAAACTGTTATCCGGGAAAAATACGGCTGGCGGTCTTCGCACCTACGCAGAGTTTTCATCCTGGCTCCAGGAACAGACAGATGATTGCTGTAACGCACTGGAAGAGGCCCTGAGGGATGAGGGGCGTGATATTACCCGCGTTCAGCGGCGCGGACTGAAAAGATTTGCGCTGGTATGGCTGGCAGGAGAGAAGGCGCTGAAATATGGCCTTTTACCTTTCGAAAGCGATGCGGTGGCTGAATCCGTTATGTCCGCTGCACGACGCTGGCTGGATGATAACCAGAATCAGTATAACCCGGTGCGTAACATGCTGGAGGAGCTTCAGCTGACGCTGGTGACAAAAAGCAGCAGGCACTTTATCACCCTGCGTGACGAACATGCCCGATGCCCGGGAGATATGTGGGGATTCGTCCATTACAAAACCGGCGACTTCCTGATTTATGAATCGGTGTTTGAAAAGCTCTGTTCTGAAAAGGGACTTAAGACCGTTGATGTGGCCAGACCGTTAGAGCGTTCCGGTTATCTGCTTGGCGAAAGTGCCGGACACTATAAAAAAAGAGCGCTGAAGACGATGGCGCAGTCTTACTACCAGGTCAAAAAAGCGTTTCTGAAATGCAATGTGATGACCGAATTTTAACCCTGAATAAAACCATTTTGACTGAATAACAACGAATAGAAGGTGATGTATGATTTTTGAATCAGACCAGTACTATGACGGTTTTCCTCACGCTATCAGCAGCGAAAATGAAGAAAAAACCTCATTCAATGATTACGCTCTGGTTAACACACTGGCGGAGTGCCTGTATCACGACATTTCTCGTGAAATCTTCGATGGCAGTGAGCCGGCGCTCCGGGCCGTCATTGCCAACGGTCAGATTAAATTCCTGGCTCGTTATACGCTTAGAGGGGCCTGCTATTATGAACCCCTCGGCACATTTCCACGTATGCCCGTTAACGTCGCGCGTGAACGAGCACGTGAACTCTATAACAGATTTGATGATCACCGGGTGCCGGATGAAGAATATGGGGCCATCCCGTTCTGACTGATGGCTGAACAGTAAAAAAAAGCAGGGGCACTTGCCTCTGCTTTTCTGTTATCACAAGGACGGTAGCTGAGCCGTTATCCTTTCCGCCAGTAACTGACTGGTGTTCTGTAAGCGCTGAGGATGAAGATGCGCATACCGTTGTGAAGACTGACTGCTGCGGTGCCCCAGTTGAGCCTGAACGTCATACAGTGTTCCGCCGTAGGACACGATGAGGGCGGCAACCGAATGGCGGCAGGTATGAATACACACTTCTTTGTCGAAAATTCCCGCCCGACGAACGATACGCTGAAAGGCTTTAACGGGGTTATTCAGCGGCATTCCTTGTTTTTTACCGATAAACAACCACGGATTTCCACGCTGTGTTGGCAGTGTTCTGATTACGTCCATCGCCAGTGAATTAAGATGAACAATCCGTCCATAGCCATTCTTGGTTTCCGGGAGCCATAGGGTGCGTTTAACCGGGTCAACATGCTCCCACTTAGCCAGACGCAGTTCATCACGACGAAGGCCGGTCAGTAACAGCAGTTTGACATAGCGGGCAGCTACGGGGCTGGTATCGTTATCGGCGGAGAGAAAAATACGACGAATTTCGTCCTCGGTAAAATAACGCTGTCGGGCGTTGTTCTCCCTGAGTAGCTGTACCACCCTTGCCGGATGAACAGAGGTCATGCTTTGCCTTCCGGCCCATGTAAAGACGGCTTTAATGAGTACGATGACACGGTTACAGGTAGCCGCTGACAGGGAAGTACTTAACGTCTGCTGAAGGCGCAGAATGCTCGCTGGTGTGATATCGCTCAGCAGCCTCTGACCAATGGCGGGACGGATATGATCGCGGTAGCGCTGAACATCCTTTCCCCAACTGCGTTTAGCGGATTTTGCCCATGGCAGATAATGCTGATTAAAGAGTTCATCGAACGTCAGCTCCATTCTCTTGTTTTCACGCTCCTGCTTAGGGTCAGTGCCGGTGGCAAGGGAACGTTTGTGTTCTATGGCAATCTGACGAGCAAGATTGACGTCCACTTCAGGCCAGTGACCAATGGCGATGGCGCGTTTTCGTCCATGATAAAGGTAGCGTAGCAAAAACTTTTTACGACCTTCTCTTCTGCTGACCAGACACTTGAGGCCGGAAATCTCAGTGTCGCTGTATTCGGCATCGGTACTGCGTGCATCGGATGTGTTAGGGGGCAGGGATTTAATGAGCTGATTAGTAAAACGGAAGCGTTTGGGGGTGGACATATAACCTCCTGTGACTGGTGTAAAGAACGTCAGGGTTGCCCCATCCCCGGCACGGCGCTGTTAATGGCTGAGTTGATTTTCTGGTGTGGCTAAGGGAATGCTGGTGCCACATGGGATGAATGAAGACGAGAAATACAGCAAAAACAGGCGTTACGGTCTGCTTCTGGTCTTAAGGGGAAGATTGCCGTTGGGGAAGAGTTCACAGAAATAATATGTGTTTCAGTCGGGTATAATTACATGTGATAAGGGCAAAGAGCGTGCTTTGCTAAAATTTGACATGTTGAAGTCCACTCTTTTTAACGATGTCGTTATGGACGACATGGCGAGTCTTGCTTAGATAATTAATCAAAATACTGTGACTTTGGACCCACGTTTACCACATTTCGAGCACTTGAGCCGAGTTTTAAGGTCTTCTAGAGTTACTCCCATTGCAACATACTGCTTAAGGTCGTTCAAAGTAAGGATTGTGGGGAGACGACAAAAAAATCCAGAGGCGCAACATACCAGCATCTCCGAGCCGTTTTTTAACCAGTCCTCAAGATTATCGTGCGATCTCGTTAGTCGTTCGATATCCGCTCTCCACTGCTGGATTTCATTACCGTTCCAGTCGATATTTAGCTCGATTTGTTTGGCAACGAACCGGTGTTTACCTCTGTTAACTGTGGGTTCATAGTCCTTACGTTGATCTTTGATGAGATCAGCCTCATAGAGGAAATCATCGTTTTTGTTGTCGGTATAATCAAAAATTACCTTAATTAAATCAATATCAACGTTTTGTTTTTTGATGAATAAACCCTGTGTTCCGCTTCCGTTCAAGTCCCGGCTAAAGTTAATGTTGAGATGGCGGCGGAGTGAGAAGAAATAGCTGTGGCCGTGCATAGCCAATGCAAGTCTGGCTATGTCATTGCAGTTGTAGGGTGTGTGTGTATCCATGATGTTACCTTTAATTCATATTCGGTCGAGAGCGTCAGGAAACTATCCTAATATACCTTTTTTCTACACCAGTATTTGGATCAATTTTCATCCCTTTGGCCTGCTTCTTGTTGATTAACTCTCAGCGATGTTTGAAATAGGCCATCAGTGGTCAGAATCATTTTTTACTTCCACTTTTTGCTCAGATTTGACCCTAAGGTCTAAGTTCCAATACGTTTCGCTCAATTACTATCACCCCTGATAAATTATTCTATGATGACGTGGAGGGCGGGGGATTCAGGCAATGTTAAGAAATGAAAGGTTTAAATGCGAATATTACAGGTGGAGGAGGTGGTGGATACCCCCGACTGACAAGGGGAGTTGATGGCGCTGAGTTCACCCCCTTGCCTGAAGAGGAGTCTCCCCGGTCTTCCCCCCGGGGGGGATGGCAGGTAATTTGTTGTTAAATAAAGTAAATTATGAAATCCCCCATTTCCCCCGTATTCTCTGCTTCATTATGAATAATCTTAGAGAAAGGAACCGTAAAGGACCGTAGAAAGACCGTAGCTGTGAGGTGAGGGAAGGCACATCAGAGGGTGTTGAGGTGTCTAAAAGTAACGAACATCTGCGAAAATGGCGAGAAATCCAGCAAACAAATAACGTGTTGCAACGACCAGAAATCTACCGTAGCCAGAAAAGGAAAAAGCCCCGCTTTGCAGCGAGGCCTTATGAATATTGGTGCCCGGACTCGGAATCGAACCAAGGACACGGGGATTTTCAATCCCCTGCTCTACCGACTGAGCTATCCGGGCAACGG
>NZ_CAMFKT010000048.1:0-13532 GCF_945957325.1 Enterobacter sp. PL1 | reverse complement strand
CTAAAACTTTAGCGCTTACGACGTTCAATCTAAAAAGAATATCAGATTCAAAAAAATATCGTTTACTAATTTTGTCTAAAGGCAATTTTTTTAAAGCAATAGCTGAGATTGCAGTATATCCATTGGTAGGGTCGAAAGTTTTATAATACCCAGAAGAAAATTTAGTCATAAACGACAAAATAGCATTGCCGAAAAGACGGATCTTCGGCATCGGCTTCAACCCTTCAATTTCGTGAAACCGATTACCTTTCGTATAGTCTGCTTCACCATGCTGAATGGGACGCACAAACAGCTTAATGAGGGTTGGATCCATTTGCCCATCCCCATCTACTTTAACAAAAACATCGGCGCCTTCAGTGAGACCAACTTTATAACCATGGATAACCGCACCGCCCACACCTTGGTTTTCCTGATTGAATAAAACGCGAACACGTTTATCTTTACAGTTCTCAAGGATATATTCTCCAGATTTTTCTGGGCATTTATCATCCACTGCGTAAATAAATGAGACTTCGTCCCCAATATCAGCAATAACTTTTAAGATATGTTCCTTTACTTTGTAGCAGGGAATTACGACTGCAATTTTAAAATCATTCGCCATGGTCGTCATTTTTTATAAACCCAAATTTTAGCGATTAAGAAACTAATAAAGAATAAAAAAATCTCAACGACTACTTTTGTAAGCGCCATGAGTTTTATTGATGAGGTACTTAATAAAAAATATTCAATCATATATATCAGCAGTGTACTTAGCAGCGTCATTCCTGACCAATAGACAACAAACTTTAGGAATACATATCTGTCCACTTTTTTTCTAAAAGTATATCTGCCGTTAATGTAATAACCAACGCATGCAGCCAAACCTCGAGAAAAAACATTTGCTAAAACGACACTTAGACCTACACTTGTTAAGAAGGTAAAAATTATCGTATCAAGTCCGAATTGAATTACGCCACATATAAAAAACAAAATTAACTTATTCATTTAATTACTTCTTAATAGAAACATTTTTACATGGGGTATCAATACCGGACATAAAACAACGCTGAGGAACGGAAATGACATCTGTTGCACTGAGTTCAATTACGTTGCTTTCAGGGACAAGATGAATATGTGCATAACGGTTGAATACTTTGTTCATTTCCTCTTTATTAAGATTTGGGAATTTTTTATACCAGAATGCTAACTGTGGAGTTGTGAGCACATGATTTCCTGAAGGATATCCTAAACCATTAATAATCGAACCGGACATTGCAGCCAAAGCAACTCCATATTGATTAACCTGCTGTTTATATATTTCAATTGCTGGTGTTTGATAATTTTTATGGAAAATAAATCTTGAATCCTGCAATGGATTGAAAGCAAAGAACACAGCTAATGAATATATTACAGTTATGCTTGATAGAGCCAGCATGGCATTATTCTTGAAACGAATGAGGACTAAACTAACCAACGCGCCTATCAAAAGAGCAATCAGTTCTACTTGTGCAGGTTTTATTCCACCTTTAAAAATGATAAACAATCCAGCATAAATGATTGTAAAAATTCCAATCCGGCGCGCAGTAACATTTAAAGGAATACGAATAAGCGCTATCACAGCTAGTATATTAACAACCAATCCAAGACCTAGCATCATTCGCACAGCAGGAACTTTATCAAGGAAAAGGTATTTCCCTAACGCTGCTGGGACTGGGAACATCGTCCATAACAACATAATCATAACGCACAGCGCTGGAATTAAGAATTTATCAAGCAGATTAAATGAAAGTGTTAATCGTACTTTTTTATAATTTGTATAAAACAAGATAAGAACAGGTAAAAGTGTAGCCCAAGTTGAAATTTGACAAATATTACTTATTTCTTTCCACTTCAGCAATTCGTAGTTTTTATCAAACCAAAGCGATGGAAAGAAAAGTGATTGGAACATCGCCCAGGAAATAATACTACCACCGTTCTCACTCCTAACACCGGGATAAACGGTGTTTTTCATGAGTTCAATATAGTCATGGAAGTATAAATAAACAACTACTACAGCAGCAATACCAGCGGCAATAGCCAGAATAAGCTCCCGCAACTTCACAGTACGTAGATCAACTACATTCCAAATCCATACTATAGCAACTAATAACAAAGCGTACGTAAAAGGAGGATAAAGGTTACCGATTTGCCAGCAGGCCAAGAACCAGAATAAAAGAATGGCGTAAATCGAAGAAGACTTTATATTATATAAGGAATAAAGCACCCAAGGAAAAAAAGCAAATGTTGAAGCATTTACTGTCCACCAGAACTGTACGCTTCCGGTAAAATAGAAAGCAACACTAAGCAGGAAAGCAGAAAGTTCATCTGCACCCATGATTTTAATAATTTTCTGAAAACCAATCACAAAAAAAGCAAACAATGCAAAATAATAAAGAGAAAAAGCATATGCAGGCGGCAGAATAAGATAACCCCATTGCGCCGGTTTAAAGATCAGACCCCAGTCAAAAATAGGCAAACCATAATTAATTCGCAAATCTTCTTTATAAATTGACGTATGATTAAAACGCTCAAAGCCATTATTTACTAAAGCCTGAGTAAGAGGGGTTTGTACAACCCATTCATCCGAACGGATTGCTCTAGCTTTGCCAAAATCTGGGTGTGCATCAATGCCGATCCCGTCTAAAGCCAAGCTATAAGAAGAAGGTGACCAGGCATTAGTAACGTAAATAACGCCAAATAATAAACAAATCAGCAAATACAATCGCGAATCATTTATATTTAAAGTTTTCATCAGCACACCAATAAATTTAATATTAAATTCTGGATAACAGATTACCCGTTATCCAGTTTACGTTCTAATTATCGTTTAAGAGCAAATGAACCAAAACTTAGATCTAATGAAAGATTAGGGTTGTAAGCAGGATCATTAAAGAGAATGTTACCATATAACAATTCCATTGATTTAATTTCTTGCTTGAATCGTTCAATTTTCTCTGGTGCCAGATCGCTCCCTCGAGTCGCTGATTCATGATGATACATTTCGGCAAATGGTGTCCAAAGATTATGATACCCGGCCTGATGAACACGTATACAGAAATCAACATCATTGAAGGCTACAGCAAAATCTTTTTCATTCAGCCCACCGACGTTTTCATAAATTTCTTTACGTATTACAAGACATGCAGCAGTAACCGCTATAAAATTTTGGACAAGATTAGCTCTTCCAAAGTAGCCTGGGTCGTTACGATGTATCCCCAGATGCGCATGACCGGCAATCCCCCCTAATCCTAATATGACGCCTGCATGTTGCACAGTGTCATTGGGATAAAGTAATTTAGCCCCAACAGCACCAATTTCAGGACGTACTGCTTGACTAACCATTTCGTCAAGCCAGTCAGGTGAAATAACCTCTATATCATTATTCATGAGACATAACAACTCACCCTTCGCTACTTTAACTGCCTCATTATTCAAGCGCGAAAAGTTAAAGTTACCATCATCACGAACAACACGGATATTATCCCGCTCATTTAACTCAGCAAAATAATCTAACGAAGAAGGGTCATCACTACCATTATCAACTAAAATGATCTCAAAGTTCGAATAAGTTGTTTTTTCAAATATGCTGTCTATACACTGTTTAACTAATGCTTTCGCATTTCTTGTTGGAATAATTATACTGACCAAAGGCAGTTGCTTAGGTAAGTTATATTTTACCCGCAGCATCAACATACCTTGTTTAGCCTCTTCTACCTGTGCGGCAATATTATTCCGCTCAAGATATTCTTGAACTGCACGAATACCGGCCAGGAAAGCATATGGTTTTTGTTCGCCCCCTGAGGCTGTACTACCAGGAATAATGCGCCAATGGTAAAGAATCTCTGGAATATGAACTATTTGATTTTCCGTTACGTGATCGAGGCAACGTAAAACAAGATCATAATCCTGGCTGCCTTCCAAACCAGGTCGGAAACCACCAACTTTATCAATGAGGGATTTGCTGAATACCCCTAAGTGGGAGAACATATTCTGTGACAGAAAAAGATCACGATTCCAGTCTGCCTTAAAATAGGGTTCGCAACGTACTCCATCGGCTGAAATTTTATCTTCATCTGAATAAATTAGCTGCACATCAGGTTGGTTATTAATCGCTTCAACCACTTTATAAAGCGCGTGTCGAGGCAGTAAATCATCCTGATCCATCAAAGCAACATATTCACCTGTCACTAATTCAATAGCAGAATTGCTTGCATTTGATATGTGCCCATTTTTCGAGCGGAAAGTAATTTTAATTCGAGGATCAAGTGCCGCATATTCTTTCAGCTTTAATACGGTTTCTTCCGAAGTTGAAGCATCGTCGGCAATACACAGTTCCCAGCGGCTATAAATTTGATTGCGAACTGATTCTATAGCTTCGCATAAATATTTTACAGGTGCGTTATAGCATGGCATAACAATACTTATCGTTGGCAAATGCTCAAATGAAGCTAGCCGGGAGGAAAAGGCCGTCAACTTTACGCTGTCAATATTTTCATGCTTCTCGATCCATTGTTCATATTCGTAAACCGGTACCGCATTGGATGATACAGGAACTGGATTCATTGCACGTTTGAGCTTGCTTATAAAACCGGTATAACCATACGAACGATAACGTTGATATGACCAAAGCGCTAACTGTGTATAGCCTCCTAGCTGATTCTTTTTCAAGTTAAGAACCTTGTTCAGACGTGATAGTTTATTTTTTAAATGCATATTTTTAGGTGTTCCACGCCGAGAAAGTGCCAAAGCAACACGCTTTGTAAAACGTAACGGCTTAGTTAACTTCCAACTTAAGGAATTAAACATTAATGCTTTTTCTTCCTCAATTTTTTTCAAAGATTCTGCTAATACCGTTGCAGATTTTGCCTGATGTGATAATTCATTTTGCAATCTATCTAGTTCATTGGCTTGCCAATCAAGTTGTGTTGTTAAATTATCGACATGAACCTTTGTCGCCAGAAGCTCATTTTCTTGTATAGTAATCTGCTGCTTCAGCGTGGTTACATTAACTCGATAGCTTATCGTTGAGTTTAAGGCTACATCAAGGAGTGATTGATAATTGTCTCTCCCCGTTACTTCCACAGAAAAACGTGCTTCTTCTTCAGCCCATTCAAGAAAAGCGGTAGAAGGAATGTCAGGCCAAATATGCTGCAATACCTGGGAAGCCAGATCAAAATAAGTTTTGGCAAATACTGAAGAAGATGATTCGTATGATTTAATTCGAAAGAGCGAGTGGAATACTCCACGCCAGGCAATCAGACCAAATTTGCTAGTTTTACCGTTGTCCCATTCCCTATCAAAAATAGTGTAGCCACCATTTCCGTCGTTAATAATATTAAATGGAAGTGCATCAAAATAATCGTTAGAGATTGTATTCTCAAAGGATGGAATTACATCATCACTTGGTGAAGAAATAACTTTTAGCCATTTTATAAATACATCTGTCAACTCAGACACTGTCCAATCACGCAGGTTAACAATACGAACAACTTCACGCCATAAACTTTCACCTTGATAAAAAGGTTCATTAATAGATATTTCGTCGTTTTCAATAGATAGCGATTTGCTAATTACATTTATTTGTTCATTATCATCAAGTTTAAAAACGGTTTCTTTGTTATTTTCTTGCGACCTGGCATCAGAGTAGTGCCAAGCTAAAATTCTCTGATTAAAAATTTCTGAAATATTGTTTCCAGCAACCATTAAAAAAGAGTTGCTTAATTCTGGCGCCAAAGAATTTTGCCAAACAACATGATTAAATTGTTCAAGAGAAAAATGATAATCTGCTACGCCTTGCATATCTGCAGCAACAGATTCTACAGCGAGCGATGAAAGTTGTGGGGAATATTTTGTCGTACCTATAGGTGATACAACGGTGACAGGGAGTTTATAATCAGGCAAAGGTACAAACTCTTGCGTCTGAGGGAATCCTGCACCAGTAAGTTTGTTAATCAATTCTTGTCGCGCATAGGTTCTGACAGATTTATCTTTATATGCGTCATTAACCCCCACCATTGGTACCGCGAGATGATCTTCATTTGCACCAGCAAGATATTTTGCGCCAATTTTATTCTCGATAGCGACAAATAAGCATCCGTTGTTATTTAGTCGTTCACGGCAATTCTGTAATAACGTTGTATCACCGTCAGTTCCGAGAAACATCGATGCATATTCCAGCACCCCAATAAGCATGACAGCGTCAAACTCTCCTAAATCGGGTAGCTGGTCACTAGGACAACAAATTACAGTGACATTTTCTAAGTCAGCGCATCGCTTGCTGGCAATCCGTGCACGACGAATACTACCTTCTACGGAAATTACCGTCGCACCAGCTTCGGCAAGGAAACGAGTGATTGCTCCACAGCCACAACCAATTTCCAAGACTCGTTTACCATTGAACCAACTTTTAAAGGGTTGTAAGAGATTAGAACGACGTGAAGATAAATGATATAATGAAGGCCAATCCTTAATCCATGGCTTTAGTTCGTCTGAAAAAACACTATGGTCTTGGGTCTGTTCGAGTACAGAAATAAGATAATTTTCCGCTTCATCGCCATCACTATACATGAAGGGAGCTACTTTCTCTTTCGTCCAAACTTTGATGTCATCGTTAAAGATAAACGAAGAGTCATTTAATTTCGTCGTTAAATTATTTTTCATCACAGCTTATCTTAGCCCTTAAATCAACCAGACCGATGAATTCTTCTGTCGGTTCAACAGTAATATGTATTGAATCGTAGCGCCGATCGTGCGGAATAACCTCACCATTGGCATCACAGCTTGCTATTCCAACAGAAATGAAATAATCACCTTGATAGAGTTGTTGGGGCATCAAGACATTTATATTAAGTTCTTGCCCGGCCTTTGTAATATCAGCAATGATAATACTTTGCAACTCAGTGTTAGTATTATAAATAGTTACACCATCTTTGGTTTTTACTGCAAACCCAAAGATAGGACGTACAATTTCCTGGAAAAATTTTATCCTAAATTTAAAACTAATATTTTGGTTGTTATTAAGAATTACTGGATATATTTCTTTACCCTGCGCCAGTATAAAATCTGAGATTTCGGCACATTTATCCCCCCAACGATATTCAGAAGGATTATAATTTAAGCGTTTTTCATATCCTTGGTTATCTTCCCAATTAACATTGGGAGAGTTATCTGAAAGTGAAATATTGCTATTATTTTCTACAACATTTTTTTCTGCTTGCTTGGCTTTGCTATTTTTTCCAAATAGTAGATCTAGATACTGATTCACTACCACTTTTGGTCGATCCTGTGCTAACAGCAAGCCATCATTAAGTAAAATAGCTCTATCGCAATGCGTTACAATCTGCTCTGTCGCATGTGAAACAAAAAGTATTGAAGTTCCGTTTTCTTTTAATTTTTTAAGTCGATTAAAGCATTTTGCTTGAAATTTTGCATCCCCAACGGCAAGTGCCTCATCCACAATTAATATTTCAGGATCTAGCTGTGCCTGGATAGCAAAAGCGAGACGAACCAACATCCCACTGGAGTATGAGCGAACTGCGGAGTCAATAAAATGGCCAATATCAGCGAAAGCTAAAATATCATCCAGTTTATTATCAACCTGTTCCTTGCTTAAACCTAATAGAGAGGCATTAAGATAAACGTTTTCTCGTCCTGTGAATTCATTATTAAAACCTGCACCGAGCTCTAGTAGTGCCGCTACACGACCATTAATAGTAACAGAGCCTGAAGTAGGCGTAAGTGTCCCGGCAATTATCTGTAATAGCGTTGATTTGCCAGAGCCATTTTTTCCCACTACCCCCAGGGTCTCTCCTCTTGGTAAAACAAAGTTAATATCCTGTAATGCCCAGAACTCATCATAATTTACGCGTTGGACACGTTCCGTGTGTTCTTTTTGCTTCCCGAAGAGGATTTGTTTTAATCTTTGCACAGGTTTATTGTATACCTGATAACATTTGCTAATATTTTTGACTTCAATCGCATAATTATCAGATGACATCTGCGAATCCTTTTCTTGTTTTCTGGAACCAGATATAACTTAACCATAGGCAAACTATTGATGCTACAGTATAAATAGCTAAACCTTTAAAGTCTGGCGTCCCTCCCCAAATAATTACCTTCCGTGATTCCTCAATAATAAAAGTTAGTGGGTTAATCATTACAATATGTTGGAACACCGGTGGTAAAGCAGACAACGGATAAAACACAGGAGCAAGGAACAGCAATAACGTAGTGATAATGCCAATAATTTGCCCTATATCGCGAAGATAAACACCAAGTGCTGATAAGAACCATGAAGCAGCAACAGTAAAGATAATCATAGGAAGGAAAATAAGTGGTGCCAGTAATACAGTCCAATGTGGTATACCGTTAAAGATCGTAAAAGCCAAAATCAATACGGCGAAACTAATGAAAGTATGAAAAAGTACAGACAATAAAGTTACGACCGGCAATATTTCTAATGGAAAGATTACTTTTTTAACGTAATTTGCATGTTGTAAAATTAGACCAGGCGCACGCATTAAATTCTCAGCCAGAAAGCCATGAATGATCATTCCAACAAATAGTATTAATGCGAATTGGGTCTTAGGTTCATCTGCCGCACCATGTCCCCATCGAGCCTTAAAAACAACAGAAAATACAAATGTATAGACTGTTAGCATAAATATAGGATTTATCAGAGACCAGAATATACCAATAAATGATCCTTTATAACGACTTACAATATCCCTTTTACTCATCTCAAAAATAACATTTTTGTTTCTGTAAAGACAACTTATTAATGACCATAGTGAAGAACTATGATTTTCATGTTGCAGCACTATTATACCTCATAGTAATTTTGCTGAAGAATCAAATCTTCTTGAAAAGAACCGCTATTAAGAATGCAATTGTACCGAAAGAAGTTTGTCTATATAGTTTAATTTTACTGAATTTTATTATGCGAGTAATGAGATGTGATGATCTGGCTTCAATGAAATTTTCTAATACCCAACGACTTTCTTTTGATAATTGCAACGGCATTGCATTTAACGCATTTAAATTGCATTGTATCCAGTCACGAAAATGGCCATCGAATAATCCATTGATTCTTCGCAAGCGTGCACGCCATCCAAGATTAGAGCCTATTATATTATTAGTATGTTGACGATATTTTATTGTTGGTACTTCATCATAAACAATAATACCATTGCAGCCCGAAATTAAAATATAAACCCACCAATCGTGCGAAACAATCTTAAAATCCTGAGGAGTTAAGTTTATAATATTACGTGCAGCCTGATTAAATAACATCGTATTACCGCCAGCTATACTTTGTATCAGCGCATTACGGAAAGAAGGCTTTTTACAAAATAATGGGGAGTATCCGATGCATTCATCTTTTTCATTAACAAGCATTGTCCTGCCGCAATGTAATGCTGGGACCTTTGTATTGTCTATTTCTAAAGAGCTTATTTTTCCTAAACTCCGTTCCAGCTTATCACTTAGCCATTCATCATCTTGATCGCTGAAAGCATAATAATCATACGCCCCACCACATTTCTGTAGTAGCGTGAGAAAATTCCAGGCAAATCCCTTGCCTGGCCCTTTAATGATATGCAATTTGTTCTTTCCCAGACGAGCCTGATATTCCTTAAGAATATCGAGAGTGTCATCAGTAGAACCATCATCTGAAGCAAAAATTTCCCAAGATGTATACGTTTGAGAAATAATCGAATCAAGTTGCTTACGAAGGAATTTGCTGCCATTAAACGTACATATTAAGACGGCAATATTGTTATCGGATATCATACAGTTAGAGATACAACTCTGCTTTAGATAAAGGCAAACCCTGCTCATCTTTTGCAGAGAGAATTATAGCTTCGACTGTTGGCCACTCAATTGCAATATCTGGATCGTTCCAGATAATACTACGCTCTGATTGTGGGGCATAAAAATTTGTCGCTTTATAAAGAAACTGTGCAGTCTCACTAAGTGTCAGAAAACCATGTGCAAAACCTTCTGGAATCCATAATTGATGCTTATTCTCAGCACTTAAAACTGCTCCAACCCATTTGCCAAATGTAGCTGAGTTTTTACGGATATCGACAGCGACATCAAATACGGCACCTTCAACACAACGAACCAACTTTCCCTGAGAATGGGGAGTCAACTGGTAATGTAGTCCACGAAGCACTCCTCTCTGGGATTGCGAGTGGTTATCCTGAACAAATTCTACTTTTCGACCTACTATCTCTTCGAAAATTTTCTGATTAAAACTTTCAAAGAAAAATCCACGTGCATCACCAAATACTTTTGGTTCAAAAATAAACACATCTGGAATTGCTGTATTAATTACATTCATTGTCACATCTCTACATTACTTACCGAGTATTTCAGTAACGACACGTTTAACACCAACTTTCCAGTCTGGTAATTGTACCTCAAATGCAGTCTGGAATTTCTTATTTGACAAACGCGAATTGTGAGGTCTTTTTGCTGGCGTTGGATAAGCGGATGTATCAACACCTATTACTTCTTTTATTGAAAGTGTTTCACCCAACTCTTTAGCTATGGAGAAAACATATTGCGCATAATCAAACCAGGTCGTTTCACCGCTGGCGACCAAATGATAAGTTCCAAAGAGTTTTTGATTGTGCACTGCCGTGCGAATTGCAATTGCTGTAGCGTCAGCAAGAAGTTCGGCTCCTGTCGGAGCACCAAATTGATCGTTAATAATAGATAATTTTTCTTTCTCTTTTGCTAAACGCAGCATGGTCTTAGCGAAATTCGCACCACGCGTTGCATAAACCCAGCTAGTTCGAAAAATAAAATGGCGTGCATTATGTTTAGCTACCGCGAGTTCCCCAGCAAGCTTAGTTTCGCCATAAACATTTAACGGACCAGTCTGTTCATCTTCGTTACGATAATGCGTACCTTCGCCATTGAATACGTAATCAGTAGAGTAGTGAATCAGTAACGCCCCTAGTTTTGCTGACTCTTTAGCAATTACTTCTACACTATCTGCATTCAATAAACGAGATAGTTCTTGTTCTGTCTCTGCTTTATCTACAGCAGTATGTGCCGCTGCATTGACGATTACATCCGGTTTTACTGTTTGAATAGTTTGTGCAATTCCTTGGGGATTTGATAAGTCTCCGCATAGCGTGTTATCAAAATAATCAACTGCAACCACATCCCCTAATGTCACAAGAGATCGTTGCAATTCCCAACCAACTTGGCCATTTTTGCCAATTAATAAGATTTTCATTTTATCTCGTCAGCGCCTTAAACTTATTTTTTCTCGCCGATCAGCATTTGCAGATAGCGCCCATAATCGGTTTTAGCTAACATTTTAGCTTGGGCAGTTACCTGCTCTACATTCAACCATCCCTTGCGGAACGCAATCTCTTCCAGGCAGGCAACCTTCATACCCTGACGCTTTTCAATGGTATGAATAAACTGCGAGGCTTCCACCAGGCTGTCATGAGTACCGGTATCCAGCCAGGCAAATCCGCGCCCTAATAGCTCAACCTGCAGATTCCCCTGCTCAAGATACATCTGGTTAAGCGTGGTAATTTCAAGCTCGCCGCGTGCTGATGGTTTTACCTGTTTTGCCATCTCTACGACATGCTTATCATAGAAATAGAGCCCGGTGACCGCCCAGTTTGATTTGGGTTTTAACGGTTTCTCTTCGATAGACAGCGCTTTATAGTTCTCATCAAATTCCACGACGCCAAAGCGTTCTGGATCCTGCACCTGATAACCAAAGACCATCGCTCCGCTGGTCATTTGCGATGCCGCTTCCAGTTTCTTACCGAAGCTCTGACCGAAATAGATGTTATCTCCCAGCACCAGGGCACAAGGCTCATTGTTGATGAACTCTTCACCAATGATGAATGCCTGTGCCAAACCATCCGGAGAGGGCTGTACTGCGTAAGATAAGCTAATGCCAAACTGCGAGCCATCACCCAGCAAACGTTTGAACGCGGGCATATCCTCGGGAGTGGTAATCACCAAAATCTCACGGATGCCAGCCAGCATCAGCACAGAAATTGGGTAGAAAATCATTGGCTTATCATAAACAGGAAGCAACTGTTTAGATACACCTTGCGTAATCGGATAGAGACGGGTTCCGGAACCACCAGCAAGTACAATACCTTTCATCATAATTTCCTTTTTATTCTGCCAGTCCCAGACGTTCGCCCGCATAGGAGCCATCCATTACACGCTTCCACCAGCTTTCGTTTTTCAAATACCACTCAACCGTTTTGCGGATACCTGACTCAAAGGTTTCCTGAGGCACCCATCCCAGATCGTTTTTAATTTTGCTGGCATCAATGGCGTAGCGCAGGTCGTGTCCCGGACGGTCGGTTACATAGGTAATCAGATCGGCGTAGTGGGTAATGCCTGCCGGTTTATCGGCAATGATTTCGTCCAGAATGGCGCAGATTGTTTTCACGACGTCGATGTTTTTACGCTCGTTATGACCACCGATGTTATAGGTTTCGCCAATCGTTCCTTCAGTCACCACTTTGTAAAGCGCGCGAGCATGATCTTCCACGAACAACCAGTCGCGAATTTGCTCGCCATTGCCATACACCGGAAGTGGTTTACCTGCCAGAGCGTTAAGGATAATGAGCGGGATTAGTTTTTCCGGGAAATGATACGGGCCATAGTTATTTGAGCAGTTGGTCACGAGCGTCGGCAGGCCGTAGGTTCGACGCCACGCACGCACTAAATGATCGCTGGATGCTTTAGAAGAGGAGTAGGGGCTGCTTGGGGAATATGGCGTAGTCTCGGTGAAAAGCGGCAGATCGCTACCGGCCGGCAGTTCATCGGGATGCGGCAGATCGCCGTACACTTCATCCGTAGAAATATGATGGAAACGAAACGCCGACTTGCGCGCGTCTTCCAGTTGCGACCAGTACTGACGCGCCGCTTCGAGCAGCACATAGGTGCCGATAATGTTGGTTTCGATAAAGGCCGCAGGCCCCGTGATGGAACGGTCAACATGGCTTTCAGCTGCAAGATGCATTACCGCATCCGGCTGATGTTGCGCGAAAATGCGCGCCATGGCGCTACCGTCACAGATGTCTGCTCGCTCAAAGGCATAACGGGGATTATTTTCGATTTCTGCCAGCGATTCCAGATTACCTGCGTAGGTTAGTTTATCAACGTTAACCACTGAATCGTTGGTGTTATTAATAATATGACGTACAACAGCAGATCCAATAAAACCTGCACCACCAGTGACGAGTATTTTCACAAGACTATTCCGTATTGCTTCGCAATGTTAAATTTCAAACTTCACTTCTGAGGAGTCAGCAAAGGCATGCTGAATTCTGAACACGCTACCGCCCCTGGCTCTCCAGCTACCAGTGTACTGAAAACAATAACAATGTTAACTGTTCCAAGTGTGAGAACAGAGGCCTGATTTTACCGAGGTAGGCACAAAATGCTAATCCGCTATTCTCCCCTTAAACAGTCATGAAAATGAATCGCCACGGGTTTAACAGACACCTCAGAGTCATTTA
>NZ_CAMFKT010000047.1:0-14870 GCF_945957325.1 Enterobacter sp. PL1 | reverse complement strand
TACGCATCCACCTTATCCGTTTTTGTCATGATTCCCATGCCACGCGCAAACTCCCGACTACGGTGAGGGTTGGCCAGAGAAACCCGGAAACCGGCATCATGTAATTCAGTGGCCAGCCGTTCGTGATAAACACCGGTAGCTTCCATTACCACATGAACATCTTCCGGACTGCAATGTTGAAGCCTGAGCCAGCGAAGAATATTTTCAACTGAATGTCTGTTATTCTGGATGTTACGGGTTTTTATGCGTCCTTTGATACCGTCATAAAGCATGCAAAGATCCAGGGTGTTTTTACTTACGTCAATGCCGACTGGAAACATGGTCAAACTCCTCTCACATAAACCGTCACGCCTGTTCGCCTTGTACATACGGAGTCGAGCTCCCGATAACCGTTCAACCTGATGTGCTGGCGTGAAAGGTGAAGCGGAGGGCCATGTGCTGCAAATCAAGGTTCAGCGGTGCCGACTTTTCTGACCTTAAGGGAAGGGGGCGGCTCACTCTGCTTCAGTGGTGGTAGCTAATCACCACAAACTGTTAGATACAAGCCACCGTGGCGGATGTCACCCAGGTCGACAAACTGCTGCACGGCGACGAGAACGTCGTCTGCGCCGATGACGGCTACACAGGCGTCGAAAAGCGCTCCGAGCATGCCGACCGAGAAGTGATCTGGCAGGTCGCAGCACGCCGCAGCACCTACAAGATGCTCGATAAACGCAGCGCCCTGTACAAAGCCAAGCGCAAGATCGAGAAGGCCAAGGCGCAAGTGCGAGCGAAGGTAGAGCCCCCGTTTCGCGTGATCAAGCGGCAGTTCGGCTACACCAAGGTACGTTTCCGAGGGCTGGTGAAGAACACTGCACAACTGGTGACGCTGTTTGCCCTGTCGAACCTATGGATGGCCCGCCGACATTTGCTGGCAAGCGCAGGAGAGGTGCGCCTGTAATGCGGAAAATGGCCGTCGCAAGGTGCTCGCGACGGCTGAAAGCACCGAAATGAGCGGGTGATCCGATCGTTTTTGATCGGTTCACCGCTTTCAAAATCAGCAGTGGCAGAAGTCAGCCGGAAATACAGGGCTACTTCAGACCATCCCTAGCTAGGGCTCGTAGTTCGGCGCAAGGCTGAAGTCGCTTGGCTGCTTCGCTGTGCAGATCCATGACCCACTTTCCATCAAACTCCCGGTCGTAGTTCCACAAGCATCTCGCGAGTCTTGCCGGCCCGCTCCACTAACAAGACCACAACATCTCCAACGTTCTTGTCGTCTAGCCGGGCCTGTAATGTGGTGACGTCGTCAACGGCGATACCGTCGATGCTGATAACGCGATCGCCGGGCACGATGCCGCCTGCGGTGACCTCGACGCCGACGAGCCCGGCCCTGTGCGCCGCCGAGCCCGGCGTCACGCGCAATACGAATACGCCCTTACTGCCGGTCAGCGCCTGCAGACGCGTGTTGAGCTGCTCATCCACCTCGATGCCCAGCGCCGGACGGATGTACTTGCCGGTCTTTATGAGTTGCGGCACCACGCGCATGACGGTATCGACCGGCACCGCAAAGCCTATTCCGGCCGAGGCGCCAGACGGACTGTAGATGGCGGTATTGATGCCGATCAGCCGCCCAGCCGAATCGAGCAGCGGGCCACCGGAATTGCCGGGGTTGATGGCGGCGTCGGTCTGGATCAGGTGATCGATGGCCGGGCCGCCCGCTTCTCCCGGCAACGAGCGGTCGAGCGCGGAGACGATACCAGTGGTGAGCGTCCAGTCCAGGCCGAAGGGGTTGCCGATAGCAAACACCTTCTGACCCACCTTGAGGTCGGCACTGGTGCCGACCGGCACGGCCGGCGGGCGCTTGAAACCGACGCCGATCTTGAGCACGGCGATGTCGTGCGCGGGGCTCGTCCCCACCAGCGCGGCCTGGTAGTCGCGGCCGTCGGCCAGTTTGACGGTGGCTTCGGACGCGCCCTGGATGACGTGGAAGTTGGTGACGACGTGGCCGGCGTCGTCCCAGATGAAGCCCGAGCCAGTGCCGCGCGGCACGGAGAACACGTTGCGCGTCCAGACATCGCGTACTAATTGCGCGGTGGTGATGTAGACCACCGAGGCGCGCGATTTTTCGAACAGTTCGATGGTGGTTTTCTCGTCCGCCGCCAGATCGCCACGCGCCATCACGGTGCGTTCTGCTGCCTCGCGCGGACTGAACCAGGCCTCGATGGCAGACAGAAACTGCCACAGCAGCATGAGCGCGGCAATACAGGCGGTGATGAAGAGCCAGCGCCGGACGAAGCGGTCCGGCGCGGGGCGTTGGTACGGGTCGAGATAGGCGATGAGACGTCTCCTGTTGATGGGCAATCAGCGCCACAGCCCGCTCGGGCGCCAGCGCGGTGGGCGCGTCGCCAAAGCGGATTCCGGCAAAAAATGGGGCGCGCGGAGTGGCAACGCTGATGCTGGCCCAGGCGCCAACGTCAGCAGGCGTGCGATGCGCTCTTGCGTTGCCGGACGCGTGCGCAAGCAGGAGGGCTCGGGATTGCCCCATCCCGGCCATAGCCAGGCACGCCAGGAGCGGCTGACCCGCTCGATTTTCGCCAGCGCGGACGCCAGCCCCTGCGGGTCGCCAGTCAGTTCCGCCGCAAGGCGGTCAGCGTCGAACTCACGCACGCGAGACAAGCCGAGCTGTGCGAGCAGGGCCAGTTGGGGCGATGCGGCCAATAACAATAGACCAGGCCAATAGACCTCCGCCGCGCCAACCAGCAGCGCGGGCAGGCTGAGCAGGATCGCGATCTGTCCCATAAGGGCCAGTAGGCACGTGAGGCGACTGACGGAATCCGCCAGCCCCATGATACGCAGATCCTCATTAGTGATGTGCGCGACCTCGTGCGCGAGCACACCCGCCAGCTCGCGTGGGCTCAGGCTGCGCAGCAGGCCATCGGTGAGGGCGATCGATGCCTCCTGCTTCGATCCGGTGGCGAAGGCGTTGACGACGGCACTGGGCACATAGTGCGGCACCGGCGTGGCGGGCAGCTCGCGCAACAGGGCCCACATCTCGTGGGCTTGTTGCGGGTGCAAGGCCCGTACGCGGTACAGGCGCAAGCTCAGCGCCGACGCGGCTACCGGGTCCAGCAGCAACGCACCTGCAACGGCAAACAGCGCGAGCCACAGGCAGCCTTCCCCAAATGGCAGTCTCCCTGCTGCGGCTGCGATCCCGACCAGGGTCAGGACCAACAGCCCGGTCTGCAGGCGGTTGAGCCAGCGGTGTTGCAAGAGCGCAGTGCGCGGATCACTCGGATGATGACGGGTCATGCTCAGAGGTCTCGGCGGCGCGGTCGCCGCGCTTGCGCAGCAGCCAGTAGGTCGCCCCCAGAGCCAGCGTGGCGCCTGCCAGCGCGGCTATCTTTGCGGGGCTCGCGTCGGAGTCGAGGATCACGAACTTGCGGGAGAGTGCGATCACCGCGATCAGGACCACCGTCTTAACCTGGATGATGCTGTCCCGACGCAGCGCCACGCGCACCATGGAATGCTTGAACTCCATCGCGATCAAGAGCGTCATGATCATGCCGAACACGCTCTGGAATACCTTGTGGTCCAGGGGATTGAAGGCATCGAGAACCAGCAGCGTGAAGACGATGGAGATGAGCTGGAACAGCGACACCATGATGATGACGGCGATCACCGCCGACAGCACGAGCGCGACGACCTGCTCGAAGCGCTCGTAAAAACTCATGATGGCCAATTGGTCACGCAAGACCTGAAATGGGTTAAGGCGTTTTGATTTCATGACTATGAACTCCCTGGAAAACGGCTGCTGTCGAGACGGCGGCGCATTGCACTGATGTGTCCTTCAATCAACTCGGTCGACATGCCAAGCGTCGACATCACCTGTTCCGCCAGCCCAATAGCTGCGGCAAAGGATTGCTGATAAACGCGCACGTTAGGCATGGCGCGAAATGCATCGGCCGCGGTCGTACTTCTGCATGACACCCACAAGGTTAGCGCCGGACGGCGCTCGGCAATCGCCTGGGCGATGCGCAACGCTTGCTGGGCATGGGCGAACGTTAGCACCACCAAGTGCGCATGCGTCAAGCCGGCAGCCAGCAAGGTATCGGGCCGACTGGCATCGCCATGGAACACCGGCGCGCCGGCGGCACGCGCGGCCTCTACCTTCTGCGCGTCCGCCTCCAGCAGCAGATGCGCCACGCCGGCGTGGCGAAGAATCTCGCTGACTGTCAGGCCAAGCTCGCCCGCGCCGCAAACGATGACATGGTCTCGATATCGCGTCGTCTGCGCGGCGATCTCGACTTCTTCAGCCTGGGGTGGCTGAATGACGCCGCCGGTGCGGCTCAAGAACCGGGCAAGTACATCGTGATGGCGGATCAGTAGCGGTGCCAGGGCCATGCTGAGCACCAGCGCGACCAGCATGGGTTGGACGACGGTCGCGGGGATCAGATGCTGCTGCAAGACCGTGCCCAACAACAGCAGGGCGAACTCGCCGCCGTGCCCCAACGCTATGCCCGTGCGCCAGGCATCGAGGGCGGACAGGCGCGTCGCCCGCAAGGCCAGCGTATTGAGCAGGATCTTGACCGGTACCAGCACCACCAGCCACGCCAGCACCGCCAGCGGTGCCGAAAGAATCTGTGCTGCGTCCAGTTGCAGGCCGATGGTCACGAAGAACACGCCCGACAACACATCGCGAAACGGCCTGAGGTGGCTTTCCATGTGGTGCCGGAAGTCGCTCTCGCCCAGCACCATCCCGGCGAGGAAGGCCCCCAGGGCGGCGGATACGCCGACCGCGTGCGCAGCAGCGGCGGCAGCCACCACCACGCACAAGGAGACGAGCACGAACGATTCCTCGTGGCCCCGCCGCGCCACCCAGCCCAGCAGGCCATGCAACAGACGGCGCGAGACGAGGGCCGCTGCCGCGAACAGCAGCAGCACACCGAATACTTCGAGCAGCACATGCTCGATCTTCGGCGACTCGCCGCGCGCCCAGATCGCCAGCAAGGCCAGCAGGGGCACGCTGGCCAGGTCCTGAAAGACCAGCACGGCGATGGCACTGCGTCCGTGGCGGGTGGTGAGCTCGCCTTGGTCGGCCAGTTGTCGGCTGACCAGCGCCGTGGACGACATGGCCGCCGCAGTGCCGAGCAGCGCGGCGCTCTGGCCGGGCTGCCCCAGCCACATCAATAGCAGGATCAGCGGCGGGGCCACGGCGATCATCTGCAGAGCGCCCGCCATCAGCACCGTCCTGCGGGCGAGCCAGAAGTCTCCGAGGGAGAATTCCAGTCCGACCATGAACAACAGCAGCGCCACGCCCAGCTCGGACAGAAAGCTCAGCGTCTCCCCCGGCGCGATCACGCCGATGACTGAGGGGCCCAGTACAACGCCGACAGAGAGATACCCCAGCAAGGCGGGCACTCTGAACGCCGCCGTCGCCATCGCCGCCAGGCTGCAAGCTGCCAGCAGGATTAGTGTAGTGCCGAGCAAGCCCTGCATCGGTCAGCGTCCCACTTGCGTCGACGTCCAGCGCACGATGTCCTGCGCGCCCATCACGCCGGCCTGACGGGCGATTTCCCGCCCACCCTGGAACAGGGCAAGCGTCGGGATGCTGCGGATACCGAACTGCGTGGCCAGGTGGGGCTCAGCCTCGGTATTCACCTTCGCCAGCCGGATCCTCGGTTCGAGCTGGTGCGCCGCTTGCTGGAACTGTGGCGCCATCATCTTGCACGGCCCGCACCATGGCGCCCAGAAATCGACCAGCAGCGGCAGATCGCTGCGCTCCACGTGGCGCGAGAACGTCGCCGTGGTCAACTCGATGGGCTCGCCCGTGAACAAGGGCTGCTGGCAGCGGCCACAGTTGGGATGTTCCGATAGCTTCGCAGTCGGTACGCGGTTGATGGACTGGCAATGCGGGCAGACAAGGTGAAGATCATTCTTCATGGTTCGCCTCCTTGGACCACAGTGAGGCTGCCTCGTTTCGGGTCACAGACAATGCCGACCAATCAACGCCTTGGAGCCAATCGTTCCCGTTTTTGCTTACTCCGGCCTCTTCCAGATGAGCAGCGATGAATGCTTCGGCCTGCATGAGCCACCTTCGGACAGCATCTTCCTTACTAGGAATCAGCAGGATTTCAGAGACGCTGCTGGCATTCAGCCCGTCCACACGGATAAGCAGAAAAATGCGCCGCCACAAACGCGGCATGTCCTTCAGCAGGTCAAATGCAAAAGCGAACTCGCTCGACCGATCAATCAGCTCCTCCTGTTCCGCGATCGTTGCGACATCGGGATGCTGACTGCCAGCGAAAATATCGGCCAGCTTGAGTGTGTCATCGTGCTGATAAAATTCGAAGATTTCCTCTTCCACCATGGCCTCGGCCACGTCTTGGGCATCCGGTTCGACCGGCGCGTCCAGAGAAACGAATTCGCCAAATTGCCGGCTGCTTGCCACTTCGTTATCCAGGACGGCGAACAGATGCTTCAAAAGACCGGTGTAAGCCTCTTTTTCCCCCGGCACGGATTGCCATTCCACCTTAGCTCGGACAATCGCTTCATCCACCACGTCGCGCAGCGTCGGATAATCGCGCGGTAAATCGCCGACGGCCCGCAGATAAGCCAGCTCACGCCTTGCGACAGCCTCAAGTTTCGACAGTAGAGGCATTCGGGTCACCTCGGCCTCATGGGCGGCTGATGCGGGTTTTGCGGCAATCCGCACCTTGAGCTCGCGCAAGCGCTCGCGTCGTGCTTTGCGCTTGATTTGATCCTGAGCATGCAGTCGGTCAAAATGCTTCTTGGCCTGACGGAACAACGACTGTGCGAGCATCTGCGCGAGGGGCGTCAGCTCGTCATGTGATGCAGTAACGCTGACAATCTTTTTGCCGGGCAGGTGCATATAGCCACTGGCCAGAAATTGCCGCTTGATCTTGTCGCGATCAAGGACGATTTGAAGTCGCGCTGAATCTTTAGTGTGTTTGTCGAGCAATGGCTTGAGGGCGTGCTCGATCACATTTCCCAAAGCTCTCTGCCAAGGTTCATGAAACTCTTTGTCGATAGCTCGATAGCTATATTGTATCTGCATGTATGACTCCTTCGATGTCATTTCTATGGAGGCATGAATCGAGGATGCTCATATCCATAGATTTTGGTTTGGCACGCTCTTACCCCAGGCGCGTTTGCGAAGACTCCAACTCAAGAACAAAAGCGTGACGCCATAGACTGCCGCATGGAAACCCAACAGCCAGCCTGCGGCCACGAATGACTCGACCGGACGGGTAAAAAATATCCACAAGACGATAGCACCAAGGATAATCGAGAGCAGTCCACTGAGGGCAAGCCAGATTTCACCCTTGATTTCCCGACGCAGCCGAACGGCGGCGGATATCTCCAGCACACCGGTGAAAATCGCCCAGAAGCCCACGCTAGCCCATAAAAAAGAAGCCAAGACTATCGTGGCGACCCAAGGAGCAACCAGGACGACGACGCCCGTAAGTATGCCGACAATGCCGCTGAACAGCAGCCAGCCCCAGCGCTCTTTTTTCTGGATATGGCGCACCGCTGCAAACAAGTTGAACGCGCCATTGACCAAGGAAAATGCGCCGAACATGATGGTCATGGCCAACAGAGCCGATTGTGGCATCCAGAACGCGAGGGCTGCAAAAATCAATGCCAAGACACCGCGCAGCACAAAAAGCCACCAATTTTGGCTCAGCGAACACAGTGCTTTGGTGGGGTCATCCGCATTGGAATTGGCGATGGTGTCTGTTTTCATGCAATATCTCCTAAAGATCTATACAAAATAAAAAATCAAACACTCATGGGACAAGAGAGGGGGCGCTATGCGCCCCCTCTCCAGCGGTTTCAGAACAACCTGGACAGTTTTGCCTTGACTTCATCGAGCCAGCCTTTTCCGCAGCCTCCCCCTCCCGTCTTTTCCTTGATTTTCTTGAGTTCAGCGTACAGGGGCTCAAAGTCCTTCCTTTTTCCATAGCCCAGCAGTTCTGCCATTTCCAACTGCTGCCGGGCTTCGTTCAACAATGTCTCCAGGCGCTCATTGGATGCTTCGCTGCGCTGACCATCTTCTACCAGGGGCTCGGCGCGCTTCAGGAGCAGCTTCGCACGCAGGACGGGCAGCGGAAGCACGCTGCGCTCCTCGACCAGCGTGCTGAGCGCTGACTGCAGCGCGGCTTTGGCTTCTTCGATCTTGCCCTGATCGATCAGCGGCACGACTGCCTTCACGGCTGCGGGATAGGACGCCAAAGGGATGCTGGTGACCGTGATCACGATTTCACTGGCCAGCAAAGCCAGCACGTGGCGAGCCTGTTGCACCTCGCCATGTTTGAGGGCATCCAGCGCCTCGTCGGTCATCGCCTCAATGGTTTCCGTGTTGGCGAACAAGTCGTGCACGATGGTGCGCACATCAACGCCGGCCAGGGCGAGCGTGGGTTCGCGCGCGACGATCAGCTCCAGCTTTCCCGTCACTTCGGCCAGCGTTGCCAATGCGCGTGCAGTGTCCTTGCCGTCAAGTGCGGCCAGCGCTGATTTGGTCAGCGACAAGGCCGAGACTGCCTCATCGAGGACTTGTTTACGTTTGTCTGCCGCCTGCGAGTCCGTTTCTTTCTGAACCTCAGGCTGTACCTCCGTGACGACTTCAGGCTTGGACTCTGGACTGACAGGAAGGCTGCTTACCGCGGCCTGTTCGTTTTTTCCTTCGTTCGTCGCATTGGGATTCGGTGTTTGCTCATTCATGGTGATATGCCTCGTATGAGATAGTGAAAATAGGCGAATCTATTGGGGCTGAATGCGAACATCGCGAGACTGACCGACAGAGCAGTCAGCCCCTTCATCACCTCAAAACAGCTTTTGGATGCGCGTCTTCAACTCGTCGAACCATCCCTTGCCGCTTTTGCCACCAGCCGACTTTTGCTCAATGGACTTCACCTGATCGAAGATGGGTTTGAAGTCCGCCTTCTTGCCATAACCCAGGATCTGCGCCATCTCGATCTCCGTGCGCACGGACGACAGCAAGGTGCTGAGCTCCTCGTTCTGCTTGGCATCGCGCCTGTCGGTCTCGGCCAGCTTTTCAGCTTTTGCCATCGCGGCTTCGGCCCGTAGCACGGGCAGAGGAAAGGCGACCGAGGTCACCACCAGCGTGTTCAGTGCTCGGGCGAGTTCCGCTTTGGCGTTGTCGATCTTGCCGCTGTCGATGAGCCGTGCGGCCGACTTGATCGCTGCCGGGTACGTTGCCATCGGAAGGTTGTCGGTTTGGATTACGATTTCGCTGGCCAGATTGGCAATGATGGGCCGGGCCTTTTGCACCTCGCCATCACCCAACAACTCCCGAGACAACTTGACCGCTTTCTTTACCGATTCCACGTTGGCGTGGATATCGTGGGTGATGACGCGTACATCGACCGGCGCCAAAGCAAGTTTGGCGTCGCGTGCCAATACCAGTTCCAGCTTTCCGCTGGCCAGTTCCAGCGCAGCAAGCGCCTCCTTGGTCTTGTTTGCATCAAGGAGGGTCAAAGCCTCCTGGGTCTTGGTGAGCGCCGTGATGGCGTCTTGAGTGAGCTCGGCACGCTTTTTATCGGCTTCCCGGGCGGCCTTGTCATCTACCTGTGGCTGTGCCGCCTTGGATGCGGCAGAGGGTGCTGAAGCACCTGGGCTAGAACCTGCCGCCGATTGGGCCAGAGCCGGTCCGCTCAGTCCGACGACAACCGCCAGGGCAAGTGCGGAGAAGGTGTATTGTGGCTGTTTGATATTCATGATCTTGGGCTCTTGATTGAAGTTAGTTGACTGAGATTTCAATCTGTTTCGGTTTGGCTTGCTCGGCCTTGACAAGCCGCACTTCCAGCACGCCGTCTTTCATGGAAGCCGTCACCTTGGTCGGATCAACGTTGTCAGGCAAGACAAAGCTGCGCACAAAGCGGCCATAGGCACGTTCGATGCGGTGGAACTTCTTGCCCTGCTCCTCTTTTTCCAGTTTGCGCTCGCCGCTGATGGTGAGCACACCGTTTTCCGCGCTGACGCGCACGGCATCCTTGGGGACCTCCGGCAGATCCAGCTTGAGGAGGAATGCGTTCTCATCCTCGCTGATGTCCGCCATTGGAGCCCAGTCCGCCGTGGTCATGGCTTCGTTGCCGGTACGGGCGCCCTGTCGCTGGGGTATTCGTCCGGACATCGTCGCCAGGCGGTTTTGCAATTCATCCAGTTCCCGGAAGGGGTCCCACGGAGTCAATGCAGACATATCGGTTCTCCTTGAACAATGCCGACGAATTGGATGACGCACTGAACAGAGCCGTCGGTTTACTCTGAATGGCACCTACTACTGTTTTCAGTTCCGAACAAGTCCTTGAGTCAATTGACGGATATCGCTTTCGTCGAGCGTTTCCCGCGCCAGCAGCTCGCGCGCACAGCGCTCCAGCACCGCGCGGTTGATGTCGAGAATCCGGTAGGCGTGCTCGAACACGCCCATCACGATGCGTCGCTCGCCGACTTCTTCTTGCGCGAGCCTTTGCCAGCGTCGCCGTGCGGCGTCTCGGTCGCCTTCGCGACATCCGGCTGCTCCGGCTCGGCCGGGGTCTGCGGTAGCTCTTTGCGTTCGAACACCACGCGTTCGGCCTTGTCGTCCCAGCGTGCGCTGGCGTGATCGCCCTTGCCGATGCTGCCACCGAGCATCTCGCGCGCCAGCGCAGTTTCCAGCTCGCTGCGGATCAGGCGCTTGAGTTCACGCGCACCGAACTCGGGTTTGTAGCCTTCTTCCGCGAAATGGTCGATCAGCGTCTGATCGAAAGTGAGCGTCACGCCCTGGCTGGCGGCGCTGCGCGCCACGCGATCGAGCTGCAGGCCGACGATGTGGCGGATCTCCTCCTTGCCCAGCGCATGGAAGACGATGATCTCGTCGATGCGGTTGAGGAACTCGGGCCGGAAGTGGCCGCGCAGCACGTCCATGACCTCGGCCTTGGTCTTTTCGTACTCCTCGTCGGCCGCCCCACGCGCCTTCAGCCGTCGCTGGATGATGTCCGAACCCAGGTTGGACGTGGCGATGATGATGGTGTTGGTGAAATCCACCACCCGGCCCTTGCCGTCGGTGAGGCGACCGTCGTCGAACACTTGCAGCAGGATGTTGTAGACGTCAGGGTGTGCCTTCTCGATCTCGTCGAGCAGCAGCACGCTGTAGGGCTTGCGCCGCACCTTCTCGGTGAGCTGACCGCCTTCGTCGTAACCGACATAGCCCGGAGGCGCGCCCACCAGCCGCGCCACGGTATGGCGTTCGCCATATTCCGACATGTCGATGCGCAACAGGGCGTGCTCATCGCCGTAGATCGATTCGGCCAATGCCTTGGCGAGCTCGGTCTTGCCCACCCCGGTCGGGCCCAGAAACAGGAAGGTAGCCACCGGTTTGCTGCCTTCGCGCAGGCCGGCGCGGGACAGCCGCACGGCATCGGCCACGGCACGGACCGCCTCGTCTTGTCCCACCAGGCGCTCGTGCAGCCGTTGTTCCAAGTGCAGCAGCTTTTCGCGCTCTTCCACCGTCAACTCGTTGACCGGGATGCCGGTCAGGCGCGAGACGATCTGCGCCACGTGTTCCGCCTTGACCTCGGCACTGCCGGAGGCCCGCTCCCGCTCCCAGTTCTCGACGAGCTTCTTGAGCTCGGCCTCCTTGGCTTCGATGCGCTTGCCGAGCTCGGCGGCCTGGTCGTACTGCTTGCGCGCGGCCACGTAATCCTGTTCACGCCGCAGCTGGTGCAGTTCGGACTCCAGCTCCTGCACGGCCACCGGCCGGGCCGTGGCCGACAGCTTGACGCGCGCGGCCGCCTGGTCGAGCAGGTCGATCGCCTTGTCCGGCAGGAAGCGCGCCGTGATGTAGCGGTCGGACAACTCGGCCGCCGCGATGATCGCGTCCTCGGAGATGCTGACCTTGTGGTGCGCCTCGAAGGTGTCGCGCAGGCCGCGCAGAATCATGATGGCCTGGGCCACCGTCGGCTCGGGCACCGTCACCGGCTGGAAGCGCCGCTCCAGTGCGGCATCCTTCTCGATGTATTTCTGGTACTCGTTCAGCGTCGTGGCGCCGATTAGGTTGAGTTCACCGCGCGCCATCATCGGTTTGAACACGTTGGCCACGTCCAGCCCGCCTTCGCCACCGCCCTGGCCGGCACCGACGATGGTGTGCACCTCGTCGATGAACAAAATCAGCTCGCCCTGGTGCTCGGTCACCTCCTTCAGCACCTTCTGCACGCGCTCCTCGAACTCGCCGCGATATTTGGCGCCGGCCACCATGGCGTTGATGTTGAGTTCCACCAGGCGCTTGTCGCGCAAGGTCTCGGGCACTTCACCCGCCACCATGCGCTGCGCCAGCCCTTCGACGATGGCGGTCTTGCCCACACCCGGCTCGCCGATCAGCACCGGGTTGTTCTTCTTGCGCCGGGCCAGCACCTCGATGGTGGTTTCGATCTCCTGCGCGCGGCCGATCACCGGGTCGAGCTTGCCGTCGCGCGCCATCTTGGTCAGGTCGCGCGAGTACTTGTCGAGTTCTGGCGTGTTGGTCGGCGTCTCAGCGCGGCCATCCTCGGCGCCCTTGCCGACCACCTTGCTGACCTGTTGGCGCAGCGCCTGCGGCGTCAGGCCGTAGCGGCGCAGCAGGTTGGCGGCCAGCCCTTCGCCTTCCTCGGCCAGACCGATCAGGAAATGCTCTGGACCGACATAAGAATGGCCGAGTTCATTGGAGGCCACGAAGGCGCGGCTGAGCGCATCCTTCACGCGCGGCGACACGCCGATCTCGCCCTCGAAGGGCTTGTCCCCGCGCTTGGCCTCAGACTCGATCTGCCGCTTGAGGTCATCGACCTTGATCTTGAACTGACCCAGGATGGTCTTGACCACGTCGCTGTCGGCCAGCGCCAGCAGCAGATGTTCGGTATCCACCTCGGAGCGGCCAAATTCGGCAGCGTGTTTGGCGGCCTCCTGCAGCAAGGCTTCCGACTGTTCGCTGATGCGGCTGGCCAACCCACTGCCGCGACGGCGCGGCGCACCCGAACCTGCGGTGGCGGGCTCGCCAAACGAGGCATCGACCACGTCATCGGTATCGGCGGCAACTGGCGTCGCGTCTTCGCCGATGCGGAAGAAGTCACTGCCGAGGAAGTCCTCGAACAGGCCGCTACGCGAGCCGAACAAGGCTTCCAGCGGCGAAACGGTGCGCTTTTGCTGGCGCACTAATTGCCGGTAATGGTCGTCGCACAACAGCATGGTGCTGTTACGACCGTTGAGATTGGCTTCCACCCGCACGGTGGCGGGTTGGCCGCAGACCTGGCATTGTTTTCTGGCCATGCTGATGCTCCTGAGAAGGTTGACAAGGTTGAGGCGACGAGGCATCGCGAGCCGCGACTCCTCGTCTCGTGCCGGGTTTTTCTTGTGACGAACGAGCCGGCGACGTCAGCCGTTGATCGGGATCGAGCGTCCCTGCTTCGGCGCGCTGACCTCGCGCTTGTCGATCGTGACCGTGAGCACCCCGTTCTTGAACGATGCCTTGATCGAATCCTGGTTGGCGTCGTCAGGCAGGTTCAAGGCACGCTGAAAGCTGCCGTAGGAGCGCTCCACACGGTGGAAGCCACCTTCCTTCTTCTCCTGTTCCTGGCGCTTCTCGCCACGCACCATCAGCACGTCGTTGTCGAGAGTTATCTGGATGTCCTTCTCCTCGACACCGGGCACTTCCAGGGTAATCTTGTACTGCTTGTCGGTTTCCTGGATGTCCAGGGCCGGCTTCAGCATGCCCGACCAATCGGATGGCCACTGCGGCATGTTCAACGCCGGAAAACCGAAGCCCCGGAATGCGTCATCGAACAGCCGGTCGATTTCCCGATGCAGTTGCATGATCGGGCTGACTGGCCCGCTCGCCGCTGGCAGGTCATTGCGCTGCACCGGCAGGGAAGAGACGGTCTGCTGCTCTTGCTGCTCGTTCTTGAACCAGTTCCAGGGAGCCAACTTCTTGAAATCGATGTCCATGTCATACCTCCAGAAAAATTGGAAAACGAGTTACTCAAGCCCTTTGCCTGCTGTGACGGGCAGTGCGCCCAGGCGACACGGGCTGCTCGGATGACTTCTGCTGTTCACGCTTGCGCATCACCTCCTTCTTTGCTCCGGCTCGGGTCTGATCATTGATGCACTGATCGATTTCACTTTGACGAAGCCGCCACGTCCCGCCCATCTTGAAAGCCGGAATTTCCCCGTGTGCGGCGAGCCGATAAAGCGTCCGCTTGCCGACTTTCAAGTACGCAGCCAATTCATCGAGCGTGAAAATCACCTGTAGGTGCACTTTCATCTCACCCTCTCCAATCGCGTCGCTTTGCGGTTCCGGCCAAGGAAATCCTTGCAATACTTTGTAATATTAGACCTACTATGAATAACCTCAAGAGTCAATGTGCAGCGTTCTCCCGCCCCATTGATGCAGGTCAACTGCTCAGGCAATGGACAGCGCCTGGCTCGTCAGCCTGCGTGTGCCACAGGCGCCTCGATCAAACACCGATCCTCACGTTGTAGCCGAGTGCCCGCAGCCCCTTGCTCGTCTGCATGTTCCTTGGCGGAAACTCGTCTGGGCGCGCCCAGACGACGATTTCCCCGAGGCTGCTCAGGCCAACGTGCGGAATTGCCCAGTCGTCGCTGCGGATCGCGTTCCAGAGTCGGGCCGAAACACTTCCGTTGCCCCAGACAACGTAGTTCAACAGTATCCGTCCGGCCAACACACCTTCCCGACACCGCCGCCGAAGGCCATGGCCCATCAAGCGGATTTTCCATGCGCCCTCAGCGCCGTACCTACAGCAAATCTTTCAAGGCTCAGGTCATTCAGGAGTGTTCTGAACCCGGTGCCTCCATCGCAAACATCGCCTTGGGCTACAGCCTCAATG
>NZ_CAMFKT010000046.1:0-16307 GCF_945957325.1 Enterobacter sp. PL1 | reverse complement strand
TGTTTTTCTTCCTCTCCCTCTCCCTGAAACTTTCTCACCTTCACCTTGCAGACTCGACATTCCGATCATTTCTGGGTATCGTTAGCTGTCTGGATGTCTAAACGTTTATACGTATGTTGTGAGGATATAAAGCTATGCCGATTCGGGTGCAGGACGAGCTACCAGCCGTCAATTTCTTGCGTGAAGAAAATGTCTTTGTGATGACGACTTCACGTGCGACAGGTCAGGAAATTCGCCCGCTGAAGGTGCTTATTCTCAATCTGATGCCCAAAAAGATCGAAACAGAAAACCAGTTCCTGCGTCTGCTGTCGAACTCCCCGCTGCAGGTTGATATTCAGCTGCTGCGGATCGACGCCCGTGAGTCTCGCAACACGCCTTCTGAGCACCTGAACAACTTCTACTGCAACTTTGATGACATTCAGGGTGAAAATTTTGATGGATTGATTGTGACCGGCGCGCCGCTCGGCCTGGTGGAATTTAACGATGTTGCTTACTGGCCGCAGATCAAACAGGTGCTGGAATGGGCAAAAGATCACGTCACGTCCACGCTGTTTGTCTGTTGGGCGGTACAGGCAGCACTGAATATTCTGTATGGCATCCCCAAGCAAACCCGCACTGAAAAGCTCTCCGGCGTATACGAACACCATATTCTCCATCCCCATGCGTTGCTGACGCGCGGGTTTGATGATTCTTTCCTGGCCCCGCATTCTCGCTACGCTGACTTCCCGGCCCAGCTGATTCGTGATTACACCGATCTGGAGATCCTGGCCGAAACGGAAGATGGGGACGCTTACCTGTTTGCCAGTAAAGATAAGCGCATTGCATTCGTAACCGGGCATCCTGAGTACGATCCGCACACCCTGGCGTCAGAGTATTTCCGTGATGTTGAAGCGGGTCTTAACCCGGATGTCCCTTACAACTATTTCCCGAAAGACGATCCGCAAAACAAACCGAGAGCGACCTGGCGCAGCCACGGGAATTTGCTTTTTACTAACTGGCTCAACTATTACGTCTACCAGATAACACCATACGATCTGCGTCACATGAACCCGACGCTGGAGTAATCGTCTGCACTAAACGATCCTAAAGCGTTTCAGCTATTCAAATCAGGCACCTTCGGGTGCCTTTTTTATTTCCGAAATGTCACTCAACATTCTTTAAAACTTTAATTTCAATAAAATCAATCAATTAATAGCAATTTATAATTAAAATGGAAATTGTTTTTGATTTTAGAAAAAATAGAGATAGTCTTAATTCTGCTGAGCGAAAACTACCCAACGATCTTTCGTTCGCATCGGGGGCGTGATTTTGGATCTTTGATGAGGAGCAGAGTAATGACTCAACAGGCAACGACGGTCGATGAACTGGCCTTTACCCAGCCGTATGGCGAGCAAGAACAGCAAGTATTAACGGCAGAAGCGGTAGAATTTCTGACTGAACTGGTGACCCGCTTTACGCCGCAGCGCAATAAGCTGCTGGCGGCACGTATTCATCAGCAGCAGGAAATTGACGATGGCAAGTTGCCTGGCTTCATTTCGGAAACCGCTTCCATTCGTCGCGGTGAGTGGAAAATCCGCGGCATCCCTGAAGATTTACAGGATCGTCGCGTTGAGATCACCGGTCCGGTAGAACGCAAAATGGTGATCAACGCCATGAACGCCAACGTTAAAGTCTTTATGGCCGATTTTGAAGACTCGCTGGCGCCGGACTGGCGTAAGGTCATCGAGGGGCAGATCAACCTGCGCGACGCCGTAAACGGCACCATCAGCTATACCAATGAAGCCGGCAAAATATACCAGCTCAAACCGAACCCGGCGGTGCTGATCTGTCGCGTGCGCGGCCTGCACCTGCCCGAAAAACATGTCACCTGGCGTGGAGAAGCCATTCCAGGAAGCCTGTTTGATTTTGCACTCTATTTCTTCCACAACTACAAAGCCCTGCTGGCGAAAGGCAGCGGCCCGTATTTCTATCTTCCTAAAACGCAGGCCTGGCAGGAAGCAGCCTGGTGGAGCGAGGTCTTCAGCTATGCGGAAGATCGTTTCAACCTGCCGCGCGGCACCATCAAAGCCACCCTGCTGATTGAAACGCTGCCCGCCGTGTTCCAGATGCATGAAATCCTGCACGCCCTGCGCGATCACATTGTGGGTCTGAACTGCGGACGCTGGGACTATATTTTCAGCTACATCAAAACCCTGAAAAATTATCCCGATCGCGTGCTCCCCGATCGTCAGGTTGTCACCATGGACAAACCGTTCCTGAGCGCCTATTCGCGTCTGCTGATCAAAACCTGCCACAAGCGCGGTGCCTTTGCGATGGGCGGCATGGCAGCTTTTATCCCGAGCAAAGACGCAGAGCGCAACAATCAGGTGCTCAACAAGGTGAAAGCCGACAAAGAGCTTGAAGCACGTAACGGCCACGACGGGACGTGGATCGCCCATCCGGGTTTGGCCGATACGGCGATGGAGGTCTTTAACCGCGTGCTCGGCGACAACAAAAACCAGCTGTTTGTCACCCGTGAAGACGATGCACCAATCGCAGAAGAACAGCTGCTGGCGCCGTGCGCGGGCGAACGGACGGAAGAGGGCATGCGGGCCAATATCCGCGTTGCGGTGCAGTACATCGAAGCGTGGATCTCCGGCAACGGCTGCGTGCCGATCTACGGTCTGATGGAAGATGCTGCGACGGCGGAGATCTCACGTACCTCTATCTGGCAGTGGATCCACCATCAAAAAACGCTTAGCAACGGCAAACCGGTGACCAAGACCCTGTTCCGCCAGATGCTGGCCGAAGAGATGCGGGTGATCCAGGACGAGCTGGGCGAACACCGCTTCAGCAGCGGGCGTTTTGACGACGCTGCGCGCCTGATGGAGCAAATCACCACATCAGATGACTTAATCGACTTCCTGACCCTGCCGGGCTACCGCTTCCTGGCGTAACTCACCACATAACAATATGGAGCATCTGCACATGAAAACCCGTACCCAACAAATCGAAGAATTAAAGAAAGAGTGGACACAACCTCGCTGGGAAGGCATCCGCCGTCCGTACAGCGCGGAAGACGTGGTGAAATTACGCGGCTCGGTCAATCCGGAATGTACGCTGGCGCAAAATGGCGCCGCGAAAATGTGGAAGCTGCTGCACGGTGGCTCTAAAAAGGGCTACATCAACAGCCTCGGTGCGCTGACCGGCGGTCAGGCACTGCAGCAGGCGAAGGCCGGTATTGAGGCTATCTACCTCTCCGGCTGGCAGGTCGCGGCGGACGCCAACCTGGCCTCCAGCATGTACCCGGATCAGTCGCTCTATCCGGCTAACTCCGTGCCGTCGGTCGTGGATCGGATCAACAACACCTTCCGCCGTGCGGATCAGATCCAGTGGGCGGCGGGCATCGAACCCAACGATCCGCGCTTTATTGACTACTTCCTGCCGATCGTCGCGGATGCGGAAGCGGGCTTCGGCGGCGTGCTGAACGCCTTTGAGCTGATGAAATCGATGATTGAAGCCGGTGCAGCGGCCGTTCACTTCGAAGACCAGCTGGCGTCAGTGAAGAAGTGCGGACATATGGGCGGTAAGGTGCTGGTTCCTACACAGGAAGCGGTGCAGAAGCTGGTTGCCGCGCGTCTGGCTGCTGACGTGCTCGGCGTGCCAACGCTGGTCATTGCCCGTACCGATGCGGACGCGGCTGACCTGATCACCTCTGACTGCGATCCGTACGACAGCGAGTTCATCACCGGCGAGCGCACCAGCGAAGGGTTCTATCGCACCCATGCGGGTATTGAGCAGGCGATCAGCCGCGGTCTGGCGTACGCGCCGTACGCGGACCTGGTCTGGTGTGAAACCTCTACGCCGGATCTGGCGCTGGCAAAACGCTTTGCCGACGCCATTCATGCGAAGTACCCGGGCAAACTGCTGGCCTACAACTGCTCGCCGTCCTTCAACTGGCAGAAAAAGCTGGATGACAAAACCATCGCCAGCTTCCAGCAGCAGCTGTCCGACATGGGCTACAAATACCAGTTCATTACGCTGGCAGGCATCCACAGCATGTGGTTCAACATGTTCGACCTGGCGCACGCCTATGCGCAGGGTGAGGGCATGAAGCACTACGTTGAGAAGGTGCAGCAGCCGGAATTTGCGGCGGGCAAAGACGGTTACACCTTCGTGTCTCACCAGCAGGAGGTGGGCACCGGCTACTTTGATAATGTGACCACGATTATTCAGGGCGGCACCTCCTCCGTCACCGCCTTAACGGGTTCAACGGAAGAAGCACAGTTCTAATCTTTTCCCCCTCTCCCCCCTGGGGAGAGGGTTGGTGGTGAGGGGGAATATATGTCGCGTGGCCTGGAATTACTGATTGCCCAAACTATTTTGCAGGGCTTCGATGCCCAGTATGGTCGTTTTCTGGAAGTAACCTCCGGCGCCCAGCAGCGCTTCGAACACGCAGACTGGCATGCGGTTCAGCAGGCCATGAAGCAGCGTATCCATCTTTATGACCACCACGTGGGTCTGGTGGTGGAGCAGCTGCGCTGTATTACCGACGGTAAAAGTCCGGACGCGGAATTTTTACTGCGCGTAAAAGAGCATTACACCCATCTGTTACCCGACTACCCGCGCTTCGAGATTGCGGAGAGTTTTTTCAACTCCGTCTATTGCCGGTTATTTGACCACCGCTCATTATCTCCTGAGCGGTTATTTATCTTTAGCTCCCAGCCTGAACGGCGCTTTCGTACCATTCCCCGTCCGCTGGCGAAAGATTTCTTTCCCGAGCACGGATGGGAAAAGCTCCTGCACCGCGTGCTGACGGATTTGCCGCTGCGCCTGCCCTGGGAGAATAAAACCCGGGATATCGGGTATATCCACGCCCATCTCAAAGAAGCATTCGGCGCGGAGGTGCTCAGCCACAGCCATTTGCAGGTGGCCAACGAGCTTTTCTACCGCAATAAAGCCGCCTGGCTGGTGGGCAAACTGGTTACGCCGACGGCCATTGTGCCGTTTCTGCTGCCCATTCATCGTACCGACGACGGGGAACTGTTTGTTGATACCTGCCTGACTACCAGCGCCGAGGCCAGCATCGTGTTTGGCTTCGCCCGTTCCTATTTTATGGTGTACGCTCCGCTGCCCGCCGCGCTGGTGGAGTGGCTGCGCGAGATCCTGCCGGGTAAAACCACCGCCGAGCTGTATATGGCCATTGGCTGCCAGAAGCACGCTAAAACGGAAAGCTACCGGGAGTACCTGCGCTATGTCACCACGGCCGATGAGCAGTTCATCGAAGCGCCCGGCATTCGCGGCATGGTGATGCTGGTTTTTACGCTGCCGGGCTTCGACCGGGTCTTTAAGGTGATTAAGGACAGATTCGCGCCGCAGAAAGAGATGACCGCCGCGCACGTCCGCGCCTGCTACCAGCTGGTTAAGGAGCACGACCGCGTTGGGCGCATGGCGGATACCCAGGAGTTCGAAAATTTTGTGCTGGATAAGCAGCAGATCGATCCGGCGCTCATGGCGCTTTTACTGCAGGAAGCACCCGCCAAAATCACCGATCTTGGCGATAAAATCGCGATCAGCCATCTCTACATTGAACGACGCATGGTGCCGCTGAATATCTGGCTGGAGCAGTCCGACGGTCAGGCTTTAAGAGATGCGATTGAAGAGTACGGCAACGCGATTCGCCAGCTTGCCGCCGCCAATATCTTCCCGGGCGATATGCTGTTCAAAAACTTCGGCGTCACCCGTCACGGACGGGTAGTGTTCTACGATTACGACGAAATTTGCTACATGACCGAGGTGAACTTCCGCGATATCCCACCGCCCCGCTACCCGGAAGATGAGCTTTCCAGCGAGCCGTGGTACAGCGTTTCGCCGGGCGATGTGTTTCCCGAAGAGTTTCGCCACTGGCTCTGCGCCGATCCGCGCATCGGGCCGCTATTCGAAGAGATGCATGCCGATCTGTTTCGCGCCAGCTACTGGCGGGGACTGCAAACGCGGATCAAAAACGGGCACGTGGAAGATGTGTACGCTTACCGCCGCAAGCAGCGGTTTTGCATCCGGTTTTCAGAGGGCATCATGTAGGCCGGGTAAGGCGAAGCCGCCACCCGGCAATGCATGCTTAACGAATCCCACCGTACGCCAGCGTGACCTCTTTCGCCGCCTTAATCACCAGCGCACCCAACTCAGTGACCCGATCGTCGGTCATACGTGAAATCGGCCCGGAAATAGAGATGGCGGCAAACGGCTCGCGGTGCTCGTCAAAAATGCAGGCTGCGATACAGCGCAGGCCGAGGGCGTGCTCCTCGTCGTCAAACGAATAACCGCGCTTGCGGGTCAGGGCCAGGTCTTCTTTCAGATGCACCGGCGAAACCAGCGTGGCGTGGGTATAGGCATGCAGTCCTTTACGGTGCAGCAGCCCCGTCACCTGCTCCTCGGTCAGTTGCGAGAGGAACGCTTTACCCGCCCCTGAGGCATGCATCGGCAGCTTGCCGCCAATCGGCGCGGACATGCGCATCAGCTGCGTGCATTGCACCTGGTCGATGATAATCGCCTGATGGTCGCTCTGGTCGAGCACGGCCAGATTCACGGTCTCGCCCGACTCTTCCATCAATTTGCGCAGAATCGGGTGCACAATCGCCAGCAGGTTACGGCTCTGCAGGAAGCTGCTGCCCACGATAAACGCATGCGCGCCCACCGCCCAGTGCCCCAGCTCGCCTACCTGGCGGACAAAGCCCAGCTGCTGCATGGTGGTCAGCAGGCGGTGCGTCGTGGAATTCGGCAGGCCAGCCTGCTGGGCCAGCTCCGTCAGGGCCACGCTGCTGTGCGACTCGGCTATCCACTCCAGCAGCTTCAGACCGCGTGTGAGCGATTGAACCTGTCCACCCTGTTGTGCGGCAGCGGTGGTGGCAGCAGGTTTTCTGCCGCGTTTAGCGGGAACGGTCGCGACCATGACGATCTCCTTTTTCTGTATCGTGGAAATCATTTTCGTTTTATTTGGTGAATTTGCAACCGTTATCCTGACTGATCGGAGGAGTGATAGTGAACATGTCTCATGTTACCGCTGAGCGACTTTTCCACCCTGCGAGATTGTGCCAGTATGGAACGCAGCCTTTTGGCCTTGTTGAGCGTTGTCGGGAGCAAGTGTGAGCAGCAAAGTAGAGCAACTGCGTGCGCAGTTAAATGAACGAATTCTGGTGCTGGACGGCGGCATGGGCACCATGATCCAGGGTTATCGTCTGAGTGAAGACGACTTCCGCGGCGAACGCTTCGCCGACTGGCCCTGCGACCTGAAAGGGAACAACGACCTGCTGGTGCTCAGCAAGCCGTCCGTGATCAAGGATATCCACAACGCCTACTTCGAAGCGGGTGCGGATATCGTTGAAACCAACACCTTTAACTCGACAACCATCGCCATGGCGGATTACCAGATGGAATCCCTGTCGGCGGAGATCAACTTTGAAGCCGCAAAGCTTGCGCGCGCCTGCGCCGACGAGTGGACGGCCCGCACGCCGGACAAGCCGCGCTACGTTGCCGGGGTGCTTGGCCCAACCAACCGCACCGCGTCGATTTCACCGGACGTCAACGACCCGGCGTTTCGTAATATCACCTTTGACCAGCTGGTTGTTGCCTACCGTGAATCGACCAGAGCGCTGGTGGAAGGCGGTTCCGATCTGATCCTGATTGAAACGGTATTCGACACCCTCAACGCCAAGGCCGCGATTTACGCGGTGAAAGAGGAGTTCGAGGCGCTGGGCGTTGACCTGCCGATTATGATTTCCGGCACCATCACCGATGCCTCCGGCCGTACCCTGTCCGGCCAGACCACCGAAGCGTTTTATAACTCCCTGCGCCACGCCGACGCGCTCTCCTTCGGCCTGAACTGCGCGCTGGGCCCGGACGAGCTGCGCCAGTACGTGCAGGAGCTGTCGCGCATTGCGGAATGCTACGTTACCGCGCACCCGAACGCCGGTCTGCCGAACGCCTTCGGTGAATACGATCTGGATGCCGACACCATGGCGGCACAAATCCGCGAGTGGGCCGAGTCTGGATTTCTCAACATCGTCGGCGGCTGCTGCGGCACCACGCCGGAGCACATCGCCGCCATGAGCAACGCCGTGGCCGGACTGCCGCCGCGCAAGCTGCCCGAGCTGCCGGTTGCCTGTCGCCTCTCGGGCCTTGAGCCGTTAACCATCGGCGACGACAGCCTGTTTGTGAACGTGGGTGAGCGTACAAACGTCACCGGCTCCGCGAAGTTCAAGCGTCTGATCAAAGAAGAGAAGTACAGCGAAGCGCTGGACGTTGCCCGCCAGCAGGTGGAAAGCGGCGCGCAGATTATCGATATCAACATGGATGAGGGGATGCTCGATGCCGAGGCGGCGATGGTGCGTTTCCTCAACCTGATTGCCGGTGAGCCGGACATCGCCCGCGTGCCGATCATGATCGACTCCTCCAAATGGGAGGTGATCGAGAAGGGGCTGAAGTGCATTCAGGGTAAAGGCATCGTCAACTCTATCTCGATGAAAGAGGGCGTGGATGTCTTCATCCACCACGCGAAGCAGGTCCGCCGCTACGGTGCTGCGGTGGTGGTGATGGCTTTTGACGAAGTGGGCCAGGCCGACACTCGCGCGCGTAAAATTGAGATTTGCCGCCGCGCATACAAAATACTGACCGAAGAGGTAGGCTTCCCGCCGGAAGACATCATCTTTGACCCGAACATCTTCGCCGTGGCGACCGGCATCGAAGAGCACAACAACTACGCCCAGGACTTTATCGGCGCGTGCGAGGACATCAAGCGCGAGCTGCCGCATGCCCTCATCTCCGGCGGCGTATCGAACGTCTCGTTCTCGTTCCGCGGCAACGACCCGGTGCGCGAAGCGATCCACGCCGTGTTCCTCTACTACGCCATCCGCAACGGGATGGACATGGGGATCGTCAACGCCGGACAGCTGGCAATTTATGACGACCTGCCCGCCGAGCTGCGCGACGCGGTGGAAGACGTGATCCTCAACCGCCGCGACGACGCGACCGAGCGGCTGCTTGACCTGGCAGAAAAATACCGCGGCAGCAAGTCGGATGACGCAGCCAACGTTCAGCAGGCCGAGTGGCGCGCCTGGGACGTGAAAAAACGTCTGGAATATTCGCTGGTAAAAGGCATCACCGAGTTTATCGAGCAGGACACCGAAGAGGCGCGTCAGCAGTCAGCCCGCCCGATTGAAGTGATCGAAGGGCCGCTGATGGACGGCATGAACGTGGTGGGCGATCTGTTCGGCGAGGGCAAAATGTTCCTGCCGCAGGTGGTGAAATCCGCGCGCGTGATGAAGCAGGCCGTGGCGTACCTGGAGCCGTTTATCGAAGCCAGCAAAGAGAAAGGCTCCAGCAACGGCAAAATGGTCATCGCCACCGTGAAGGGCGACGTGCACGACATCGGCAAGAACATCGTCGGCGTGGTGCTGCAGTGCAATAACTACGAGATTATCGACCTTGGCGTGATGGTCCCGGCGGATAAAATCCTCAAGACCGCGCGCGAAGTGAATGCCGACCTGATTGGCCTCTCCGGGCTGATCACCCCGTCGCTGGACGAGATGGTTAACGTGGCGAAGGAGATGGAGCGTCAGGGCTTCACCATTCCGCTGCTGATTGGCGGCGCGACCACCTCCAAGGCGCACACGGCGGTGAAAATCGAGCAGAACTACAGCGGGCCGACGGTCTACGTGCAGAACGCCTCGCGCACGGTGGGCGTGGTCTCCGCGCTGCTCTCTGACACCCAGCGCGACGAGTTTGTTGAGCGCACCCGCAAAGAGTACGAAACCGTTCGCATCCAGCACGGGCGCAAGAAACCGCGCACCCCGCCAGTTTCACTCCAGGCGGCGCGCGATAACGATCTGGCGTTTGACTGGTCGAGCTATACGCCGCCGGTCGCGCATCGCCTGGGCGTTCAGGAGGTCAGTGCCAGCATCGAAACGCTGCGCAACTACATCGACTGGACGCCGTTCTTTATGACCTGGTCGCTCGCGGGCAAATATCCGCGCATTCTGGAAGATGAGGTGGTGGGCGAGGAGGCGAAACGCCTGTTTAACGATGCCAACGACATGCTCGACAGGCTGAGCGCGGAGAAAACCCTCAACCCACGCGGCGTGGTGGGGCTGTTCCCGGCCAACCGCGTGGGTGACGACATCGAAATTTACCGCGATGAAACCCGCACTCACGTGCTGGCAGTCAGCCGCCATCTGCGCCAGCAAACCGAGAAAGTGGGCTTTGCCAACTACTGCCTGGCCGATTTTGTCGCGCCGAAGCTGAGCGGTAAAGCCGACTATATTGGCGCCTTTGCGGTAACCGGCGGTCTGGAAGAAGATGCGCTGGCGGACGCGTTCGAAGCGCAGCACGATGATTACAATAAAATCATGGTGAAAGCGATCGCCGACCGCCTGGCGGAAGCCTTCGCCGAGTACCTGCACGAGCGCGTGCGTAAGGTGCACTGGGGCTACGCGGCGAACGAAAACCTCAGCAACGAGGAGTTGATCCGCGAAAACTACCAGGGGATTCGTCCGGCGCCGGGCTACCCGGCCTGTCCGGAACACACCGAAAAGGGCACGATCTGGCAACTGCTGGACGTCGAAGCCCATACCGGGATGAAGCTCACCGAGTCGTACGCCATGTGGCCGGGCGCATCCGTCTCCGGCTGGTACTTCAGCCACCCGGACAGCAAGTACTTTGCCGTGGCGCAGCTTCAGCGCGATCAGATTGAAGATTACGCCCTGCGCAAAGGCATGAGCGTGTCAGAAGTAGAGCGCTGGCTGGCACCGAACTTAGGCTACGACGCAGACTAACGTCACTTTTCCTTACAACAAACAGGGCACCTCATGGGTGCCTTGTCTCTTTCTTACGCTTAACCCCTTATACTGAAATAAGGTTCTATCCCTGGCACCCGGTGGCGGTGCGCTTACCGGGCCTGTGCGTAGGTCGGATAAGGCGTCGCCGTCATCCGACATGGCAACGCGCAGGGAACCTCAGGAAAACCGATAAAGATAAGGAGGAAAACCATCCGTGCTGACCCTGTTACATCTGCTCTCTGCAGTCGCACTGCTCGTATGGGGCACCCATATTGTCCGTACCGGCGTGATGCGCGTATTTGGTGCCCGTTTACGTACCGTTCTCAGCAGCAGCGTTGAGAAGAAGCCGCTCGCCTTCTGCGCGGGCATTGGCGTAACGGCACTGGTTCAGAGCAGCAATGCCACAACCCTGCTTGTCACCTCCTTTGTGGCGCAGGATCTGGTGGCGCTGGCCCCGGCGCTGGTCATTGTGCTGGGGGCTGATGTGGGTACCGCGCTGATGGCGCGTATCCTGACGTTTGACCTCTCCTGGCTGTCGCCGCTGCTGATTTTTGTCGGCGTCATCTTTTTCCTCGGCCGCAAACAGACGCGGGCCGGCCAGCTTGGACGCGTGGGCATTGGCCTGGGGCTGATTCTGCTGGCGCTGGAGCTGATTGTGCAGGCGGTCACCCCGATTACCGAGGCCAACGGCGTTCAGGTCATCTTCGCTTCCCTGACCGGGGACATCATGCTCGACGCGCTGATTGGCGCGGTGTTTGCCATCGTCAGCTACTCCAGCCTGGCCGCCGTGCTGCTGACGGCCACGCTCACCGCCGCCGGGGCGATCTCCTTCCCGGTCGCGCTGTGTCTGGTGATCGGTGCCAACCTCGGCTCTGGCCTGCTGGCGATGCTCAATAACAGCGCCGCCAACGCTGCCGCCCGCCGCGTGGCGCTCGGTAGCCTGCTGTTTAAGCTGGTGGGCAGCCTGATTATCCTGCCCTTTATCCATCCGCTGGCGAACCTGATGGACAACCTCCCGCTGCCGAAGGCGGAGCTGGTGATCTACTTCCACGTGTTCTACAACCTGGTGCGCTGCCTGGCGATGGTCCCTTTTGCCGGGTCGATGGCCCGCTTCTGCGAGCGACTCATTCAGGACGAACCGGAGCTGGACGCCCGCCTGAAGCCAAAGCATCTGGATACCTCCGCGCTGGACACCCCGGCGCTGGCGCTGGCGAATGCCGCGCGCGAGACGCTGCGCATGGGCGACGCCATGGAAACCATGCTCGAAGGGCTGCAAAAGGTGATGCACGGCGAGCCGCGAGAGGAGAAAGAGCTGCGCAGACTGGCGGACGATATCAACGTGCTCTATACCGCCATTAAGCTTTACCTGGCCCGCATGCCGCAGGACGAGCTGGCGGAGGAGGAGTCCCGCCGCTGGGCGGAAATCATTGAGATGTCGCTCAACCTTGAGCAGGCCTCCGATATCGTTGAGCGCATGGGCAGCGAGATTGCCGATAAGTCGCTGGCCGCCCGCCGGGCGTTCTCCGTTGAAGGCTTAAAAGAGCTTGAAGCGCTGCACGAACAGCTGGTCAGCAACCTCAAGCTGGCGATGCTGGTCTTCTTCTCCAGCGACGTGCCGAGCGCGCGCCGCCTGCGCCGCAACAAGCATCGCTTCCGCATTCTTAACCGCCGCTACTCGCACGCCCACGTTGAGCGCCTGCATCAGCAGAACGTGCAGAGTATCGAGACCAGCTCACTCCACCTGGGGCTGCTGGGGGATATGAAGCGCCTCAACTCGTTGTTCTGTGCGGTGGCCTACAGCGTGATGGAACAGCCGGATGAAGATGACCAGCGGGATGAGTATTAATCCCCGGCGTGTTTGAGCGTTAGCCCAAAACCCAATGCTTTCATGACCGCGAGCGTGGTTTTGAGCGTTGGGTTTCCTTTATCACTGAATGACCGATAAAGCTGCTCACGTGATAAACCGGTTTGCTGTGAAATGTTCGACATGCCTTTGGCTCGCGCGACAACACCAAGGGCTTTAGCGATATATGTCGAGTCGCCTGTTTCTAGTGCATCAGCGATAAACACGGCGATTTCCTCGTCATCCACCAACGCGTTGGCGGGATCGTAAGGTGTTAATTTATGCATGCTCATTCACTCCTGCCATTGGGATACATTGCTCAGCATTTTTGCCATCAGTATGTCTCTGGCCTGGCTGCTTTTGTCACCACCACATAACAGCACGATGATGTAATTGCCCTGGTCTTTAAAATAGATCCTGTAGCCCGGACCAAAGTGGATCCTTAGCTCACTTATACCTTCTCCCACGGGTTTAACGTCGCCCGCTAAGCCATTTGCCAACCGAAAGAGGCGGGAAGCGATAATGGTCTTCGCTCGTCGATCTTTTAAGTTTTGCTCCCAGCGTCGGAAGGATTCTGTCTGAACAATCTCCTTCATATTACTCCCTGTGATTTATAAACTACAAACACTTCTCCATGGAGAGTAAAACTAAAAGGCTTGAACACATGGGTAAATGACAGGATGCAAAATCCTGAAAGCGTCTCGCAAACTAAAAAACCCGTCTCAGTTACCGTCGGCTAATCTTTTTTTCCAGCCCATACCTAAGGTATATTTCGCCCTTCACAGGAGAAACTATGCTGCCAACTCAATCAACCCGATTAAACAAATACATTAGCGAGAGCGGGATCTGCTCACGTCGCGAGGCGGACCGTTACATTGAACAAGGTAATGTGTTCCTCAACGGCAAACGCGCCACGATTGGTGACCAGGTGATGCCTGGCGACGTGGTTAAAGTGAATGGTCAGCTCATCGAACCGCGTGATGCCGAAGACCTGGTGTTTATCGCGTTGAACAAACCGGTTGGGATTGTCAGCACCACGGAAGACGGTGAGCGGGACAACATCGTTGATTTCGTGAACCACAGCAGCCGTATCTTTCCGATTGGCCGTCTGGATAAAGACTCTCAGGGGCTGATTTTCCTCACCAACCACGGCGATCTGGTCAACAAGATCCTGCGTGCCGGTAACGATCACGAGAAAGAGTACATTGTGACGGTGAATAAGCCGGTCACGGACGACTTTATTCGCGGTATGGGCGCCGGTGTGCCGATCCTCGGTACCGTTACGAAAAAGTGTAAGGTGAAGAAAGAAGCGCCGTTTGCGTTCCGTATTACCCTTGTGCAGGGCTTAAACCGCCAGATCCGCCGCATGTGCGAGTACTTCGGTTATGAAGTGACGAAGCTTGAGCGCACGCGCATCATGAACGTCAGCCTGACTGGCATTCCGCTGGGCGAATGGCGCGACTTAACGGACGACGAACTGATTGAGCTGTTCAAGCTTATCGAGAATTCCTCGTCCGAAGCGAAGCCGAAGGCCAAAGCAAAACCGAAAACCCAGGCGATTAAACGTCCGGTCGTGAAGGCGCCGCAGGCGGAAGAGAAAGGACGCGGCAAACCGGGTAACGGGAAGCGATTTACCCAGCCTGGCCGTAAAAAGAAAGGGCGCTAGCTAGCGCCTTCCACGGGTAGAGGTATTGGCCGACCAGGAAAAGGTCGTTTCAGTATCCGGCTTATAAGCCTGCTGCTTTTTCAGCTTGCGGGCTTTTTTCGCCTCGGCGTCACGCTGCGCCATCAGTTTATCGATGTACTCTTTTTTCACCTGATTGGTTTCGGCGTTGGTCAGCGTACGGCCATGCGCGATGCGGGCGCGGTCGAGAAGCGTTTTCAGTTCGCGCTGCTCGGCTTCCGTCATGTCTTTCTGGGTCAAACGTGGTGTCGCCATTGCTGAAGCCTCCTGAGAGAGAGGCTTCAGTGTAAAGCAAGCTGAGTCAATTAACCCTGTTTCACCGCATCTTTTTTCGTTTGTTCCTCAATCGGTTTGCCGGACCAGTAGCCCGCCAGCAGCGAGCCGGAGAGGTTGTGCCAGACGGAGAACAGCGCACCCGGCAGGGCCGCCAGCGGCGAGAAGTAGATTTTGCCGAGCGCCGCCGCCAGGCCGGAGTTCTGCATCCCTACCTCGATTGCCAGCGTGCGGCAGGTCGATTCGTCGAAGCCAAACAGTTTCCCCCCCCAGTAGCCGCCCAGCAGGCCAATGGTGTTATGCAGCACTACCGCAACGATCACCACAAAGCCCACGGAAGCTATGTGCGAGGCGGAACCCGCCACCACGGCGCTGATGATCGCCAGAATACAGACCATCGAAAACGCGGGCAGGTACGGCTCAACGGCCTTCACCACGCGCGGGAACAGGTGGTGAATGACCAGTCCCAGCGCAATCGGGATTACTACAATCTGCAGAATGCTCAGCAGCATCCCCATCACGTCCACCTGAATATGCGCATCCACGTACAGGCGGGTTAACAGCGGCGTGGCAATCACGCCAACCAGCGTGGAGACGGACGAGATAGTGACGGAGAGCGCCACGTCGCCTTTCGCCAGATAGATCATGACGTTGGATGCCGTGCCGCTGGCGACGCTGCCCACCAGCACCATCCCGGCGGAGAGGTCGGGCGGCATCTTAAAGACCATCGCCAGCAGCCACGCCGCGAGCGGCATCACCAGGTAGTGCAGGAATATTCCTGCCGCGACGGGCGCAGGGCGAGACAGCACGCGCTTAAAATCGTCTACTTTCAGATGCACACCCATACCGAACATGATCAGCATCAGCAGCGTGGCGACCCACGGACCAATACCGGTGAACGTGGTGGGCGTGTAATACGCGAGTACGGAGAGCAGCAGCGCCCATAACGGGAACAGCCGCGTAATAGCGGATAACATAATGATTTCCTTGCGATGAATGTTGCGTGTGTTTGTTATAAAAAGCCGGGATCGAGCCCGGCTATAGTTATTGTTTATCGCGTAAGGAAGTAATATTCAAATGAATTATGACCGGATGCTTTCCCAGCTCAGACTAAAGCGAGCCAGATATTTGCGCAGTCGGTCGGCGTCGTTAGGATTGGCTTTTTTGAGCCGTGAAACGGCAAACAGCTCACGTCCGGCTTCAGACAACGATGCGCTGCGGCGACAAACCTCCAGCACCGTTTCCAGTTGCCGCTGGTCAAAGAGGTCAATCTCCATGTCAGTTGCAGGCTGTGGCACGTCAGTTTGCCAGTCGGTCTGAAGCCGGGAAATCTCCTCCAGCACCAGATCCTGAGTAATACGCCCTCGTTCCGCCAGCGTCGCCATGCGTGCGACGCTGGCGCTCAGTTCGCGAAAGTTGCCCCGCCACAGCGCTCTGCTGGAACAGGCAAAGGCCAGATAGCCTTCGCGTGCCTCTTTATCGAAGCGGATTTGCGTCTGGCTTTCGCGAGAGAAACGTTGAAGTTCGTAGTCAACATTCGGCGTGATGTCTTCTTTCCGTTGGGCAAGGCCGGGTAAGGCAAAGCTCCACATATTAATACGGGCATAGAGATCTTCACGAAAACGTCCTTCTGCCACCCACTGGCGCATATCACGGTGGGTTCCGGCGATAAGTTGAAAATCGCTGCTGTAGATTCAAT
>NZ_CAMFKT010000045.1:0-16322 GCF_945957325.1 Enterobacter sp. PL1 | reverse complement strand
CTGGAGCACCTCCACCAACAAGGGATTATCCAGCCCCATCCTGCCGGTGAGGTTGCTCTGTCCGCCGCCGAGTTTGAAGTGGAGAACCCGTACGCCACAGCCAGGCGCTGGAGCGCGCTCTTCGACCTCCCGATGACAACGCGCGCGGGCAATCCGGCGCTGCGTATTGGCGATAAGTATTTCCAGTTCAATCAAGGGAACAGCAACGCGCTGGTGCAACTCGATTTTCTCACCGACACGGCGGCGCTCAAGGGTCAAACCATTTTGGTGGGCGAAGGGCGTTATGCGTTTCACTGACTCACAATGGGCACCTGCGCGAACGAAGACCGACAACAGGGAAACAGCGTATTCACGTTTTCCACCATCGGGATACGCTGCTGAGGGTACTACAACAACCCGGCCTGATGTTCCACACGCGCAATGGCGCTATACAGTGCGCCCGCTGTGACCGGAGCCGGCATGTTCGCCATATCCGGCGCATGCAATGCCATATCAATAATCCCCGCCAGTTCCGTGCTGTCCAGTTCAGCAATTTCCCGCAGGCTGAGCGGGATAGCGCACGCGCGGGCCAGGCCAATGGCCTCCAGCAATTCCTCATCGCTGCGGTTCTCCAGCGCCAGCAGGCAAAGGTTGCCAAATCCCACCAATAAGCCATGACCAAATTCGCGGGTTTTATCGCATACGGTAAACCCCTCATAAATTGCATGAGCGGCAGCAGCATGTGCCCCACTGCTCATTAATGAGGTCAGTCCGGCAAACATAAATATCGCATCCAGTACTTGCTCCAGCGCAGCATCGGGCACCCCTTTGCGAACTGCATCGCAGGCGGCGGGGCCGTGGGTATTGATCAGGTCATAGCAGATACGGCTGTTGGCAATGGACGCCCGGGCGATACCGCTGTGATTGTCCAGCCCGGCGCTGATAGCGCGAAACTCGTACCATTTCGCCAGTGTATCGCCAAGGCCTGCCGCCAACCAGCGCAGCGGCGCGGCGGCTATGATTTCTGTGTCAATAATCACCACAGCAGGCGCCTGATTCAGTGGAAAGAGATCCCGAAAATGGCCGTCATCGTGATAACGGACAGTGAGTGGCGTCACCGCCGCGCAGGTTGCCGCAATGGTTGGCACGGTGACCACCGGGACACGGGTCTCCACGCCCACGGCTTTACTGGTATCCAGGGCTTTTCCCCCACCCACGCCAATGACCAGGTCTGCGCCGGTGGCCTGCACCACTTGCGCCAGACGATGAATATGGCTTTCGCTGCACACGCCGCCAAACCACTCCCGGCCAACCACCGTCACCGATGATGCCGCCAGTTGATAGCGGATATGCGCTTCCACCGCCGCCAGGCCACTATGGCCGCCGATAATCAGCGCCCGTGAACCCAATAATCCGCAGACCTCACCGATACGCGAAACCGCACCTGCGCCACGCAGGATCTGCGCCGGGAAGATAATATTTTGTGCCTGCATAACTGATGCTCCGTGATAACGATGGTGTACATATTAAAACCCCGCCATAGCAGGCTGAAAACGCAGCAAATGCGGCCCTAACTGGGCAATCGAAGTGCATCCCAGTTGCGCCAGCGTGCGATCCATCTCCTGCAAAATAATGTTCAGCGCTTGTTTCGCACCCGCCTCACCAAAGGCAGCGACGCCATAGAGCACAGGTCGGCCAATCAGCACGCCATTCGCGCCCAGCGCCAGTGCTTTCACCACATCGGTGCCACGGCGAAATCCACTGTCGATAAGGATGACAGCATCAGGACCGCAGCACTGACGAATCTCCTGCAGTACTTCCATGGGGCTGACTGAACCGTCCAGTTGTCGCCCGCCATGGTTTGATAACACAATGCCATCCACGCCCGCGGCAAAAGCGCGCCGGGCATCTTCAGGCGCCAGGATACCTTTAATTAACAGGGGACCTGACCACTGTGTGCGGATCCAGTGCAGTGTGGCCCAGTCCAGGTGGGTATCCATCTGTTCGGCAAAATAGCTCGCGCCACCTGCGCCTCGTTGTTTGTCAGCCGGAACATAAGATTTCAGGTTGCCAAAGCCAGGGATGCCTGCGGGCCTGATGGCTCGCCACACCCAGCCGGGATGCATCGCAATGTCCAGCATGCTCGGCAGAGATAGTTCCATGGGCCGTCGGTAATTCCGTTTGTCCTTTTCACGGTTGCCAAAGTGCACCGCATCCACAGAAACCACCAGGGTCGTACAACCCGCCGCCCGGGCCCGGGTCAGTAACCCTGTCGTGACGGCGCGGTCTTTCAGCACATAGAGCTGGAACCAGTGTCGGGGAATGTTTTCTGCGGCGATCTCTTCAATGGAGGCCGTCGAAACCGTACTCTGTATATAGCCGATGCCCGCCTCTCTGGCGGCCCGCGCCAGCATCACATCTGCGCCAAACCGCAGCATGCCGTTGTAGCCTGTCGGGGCGATAAACAAGGGCGCAGCCAGCTTCTGTCCACACAGCGTGACGGATAAATCCCGTTGCGTAGCATCTGTCAGCACAGGGGGAATAAAGCGCCAGCGGCCGAAAACACGGCGATTATCCTGTAACGTTTGTTCATCATCGGCCCCACCCTCCAGATAACTGAAAGCAAAACGGGGAAGCGTGCGCTTTGCCTGCCGACGTAAATCATCAATGTTCAACACTGTCACGCGGCATCCTCCGCCAGGATACGTTTCAGGCTCCGAATAAACTGCTGGTTATCCTGTTCATTCCCCACAGACACCCGGATCCAGTGTTCATACCCCTTCTCCCGCCATGGCTTGATAATGACGCCATCGCACAGCAGACGCTGCGCCAGTTCTGCCGCAGGCTGCCCGCAGTCAAAAAACAGGAAGTTGGCGCAGGATGGCGCAACGCGGAAACCCAGCGCCGTGAGCTGCGCCGACATCATGTCGCGCTGCGCACTGACCAGCGCAATGCTGTCATTAACATGTTGCTGATCCCCCAGAGCTACCACGGCCGCCGCTTGTGCCGAACGGTTAATATTAAACGGTGTGCGAACGCGATTGAGCAGATTGACCAGTTCAGGGTGACTGGCTAAGCCATAGCCCACCCGCAATCCCGCCAGGCCGTAGGCTTTCGAAAAAGTACGCAGCACAATCCAGGGGCGCGACTGCGCGGCCAGCACACGCTGGCTGTCCGGATAATCCGGGTTGTTCCGGCAATATTCGAAATAGGCCTCATCAATCACCAGCACACAGTCCTGAGGTGCCGCGGCGATGATGCGCTCAAAACCTGCATTGTCGAGCATGCAGCCCACGGGATTCGACGGGTTGCTGAAAATCACCATTTTGGCGGGCATCGAAAGTGCCTGAGTCCAGGCGGCGATATCGAACTGATGCTGCTTATTCACGTCAACCAGGGTGACGTCCGCGCCCATCATGCGCGGGAAAATCTCATGCAGACCAAATGAAGGTCGCAATGTGACCACGCGGTCCCCGGGGTTGAGAAAGGCCAGTGCCAGCATATGCAGGATATCTTCTGAACCATTCCCGATAACAATATTCCCGGCCTGCACACCGGTATACGTTGCCAGCGCATCGCGCAGCGCTGTACTGGCAGCATCCGAATAGACTGCGCTGAAGCCGGCATCCGCCTGCAGTGCCGCGATGACCTGCGGGCTGGCGCCCAGCGGATTTTCATTACTGGCCAGTTTGGCGATATGGCTCAACCCATATTGCTGTCGTACCGCTTCCGCCGACAACCCGGCGTTATACAGGCTTAATGACCGCGCTGTGGGCCTGGCGAGGTTTTTCAGTATCTGCTGTTGTGAATCAACAAGTGAACTGGAAACTGCTACATCAGAAGCCATTGCATATCCCTCAAAAAAACGCCGGAGGCACAACACCAGGCCATCCGGCATTCAGGCATCAGATCATCGGCAAATTCAAATGATGACGTTCAGCACAGGCTTTTGCCTGTTCATAGCCAGCATCCGCATGGCGCATCACCCCGGTGGCAGGGTCGTTCCACAGCACACGCGCCAGTCGGGCATCGGCATCTTCAGTGCCATCGCACACAATCACCATCCCGGCATGTTGTGAAAAGCCCATGCCAACACCGCCACCATGGTGCAGACTGACCCAGGTGGCACCCCCGGCGGTATTGAGCAATGCATTGAGTAATGGCCAGTCGGATACCGCATCAGAGCCATCTTTCATCGCTTCGGTTTCACGGTTCGGCGATGCCACTGACCCCGTATCCAGATGATCACGGCCAATAACAATCGGCGCTTTCAGTTCGCCGTTACGCACCATTTCGTTAAACGCCAGCCCGGCGCGGTGACGTTCACCCAGGCCCAGCCAGCAAATACGCGCAGGCAGCCCCTGGAAGGCAATGCGCTCACGCGCCATGTCCAGCCAGTTGATCAGATTGGTGTTGTCCGGGAAGAGTTCTTTGAGTTTCGCGTCGGTCTTATAGATATCTTCCGGGTCGCCGGAAAGGGCAACCCAACGGAATGGCCCTTTGCCTTCACAGAACAGCGGGCGGATGTAGGCCGGGACAAAACCCGGGAAATCAAAGGCGTTTTCAACGCCCTCTTCTTTGGCGACCTGGCGGATATTGTTGCCGTAATCGACGGTGGGGATCCCCATATGGTGAAAATCGAGCATGGCCTGGACATGTTTTGCCATAGAAGCGCGGGCGGCTTTCACCACGGATTGCGGATCTGACTGACGGGCGGCCTGCCATTTTTCCAGGCTCCAGCCTTCCGGCAGATAGCCATTAAGCGGATCATGAGCGGAGGTCTGATCGGTCACAATATCCGGACGCAGGCCACCCGCTTTTGCCCGCGCCGCCAGTTGCGGCATCAACTCAGCGGCATTGCCCAGCAGGCCGACAGAGATGGCTTTTTTCTCCGCACAGGCTTTTTCAATCATCGCCAGCGCCTCATCGAGGCTGCGGGTCTTATAGTCCACATAACGGGTACGCAGACGGAAATCAATGTGGGATTCCTGGCATTCAATGGCCAGGACGCAGGCCCCTGCCAGCACGCCAGCCAGCGGTTGGGCGCCGCCCATACCACCAAGCCCTGCCGTCAGAATCCATTTGCCCCGCAGGTCGCCGTTGTAGTGCTGTCGGCCCGCTTCGGCAAAAGTTTCATACGTCCCCTGCACAATGCCCTGCGCACCAATGTAAATCCAGGAGCCTGCTGTCATCTGGCCGTACATCATCAGGCCCGCTTTATCCAGTTCGTGAAAGTGGTCCCAGTGGGCCCAGTGCGGCACAATATTGGAGTTAGCAATCAACACGCGCGGCGCATTGGTATGGGTGCGAAAAACACCGACCGGCTTACCGGACTGTACCAGCAGGGTTTCGTCTTCACGCAACGCCCGCAGGCTGTCCAGAATGGCTTCGAAGGCAGGCCAGTTGCGGGCGGCTTTACCAATACCGCCATAGACCACCAGGTCTTCCGGGCGTTCGGCAACATCGGGGTCAAGGTTGTTTTGGATCATGCGATAAGCCGCTTCGATCAACCAGTTTTGACAACTCAGCGCTGTTCCCTGGGGAGCGCGAACGACATGGGCGGCGGCATTTTTCTGTGGCGCGTTCATGGTCATATCCTTCTATAAAAAATGAAATTTATGTAAAGCGTTATCAGGCAAAGCTCGGCAGTAATGCTTCAATGGCCGCAGGCCAGTGTTCACGGGACGCCCACAAACGCATCATTTCGACATCCGGCGCCATCAGACGATCTTTTTCGAGAAAAGCGACATGTTGCCGAATCGCCTTCATTTCGCTTTCCAGTGTGGCGGAACTTTGCAACGGACGATGAAAATCAAGTCCCTGGGCAGCGGCCATGGCTTCGATACCGACAACCACACTGGTGTTAAAACACATATTGCCCAGACGGCGGGCGGCATAGGTCGCCATTGAAACGTGATCTTCCTGATTGGCGGAGGTGGGCAGGCTGTCGACACTGCCCGGATGTGCCAGCGATTTATTTTCTGATGCCAGCGCGGCGGCCGTGACCTGCGCAATCATAAAGCCGGAGTTAACGCCGCCATCGTTTACCAGGAAAGGCGGCAAGCCGGACAAACCGCTGTCCAACAATAAGGCCATTCTGCGTTCAGAAATCGCCCCCACTTCGGCAACCGCCAGCGCAATGATGTCCGCGGCGAAAGCCACGGGTTCTGCGTGGAAATTCCCGCCAGAAATCACGTCGCCATTTTCGGCAAAAACCAGAGGGTTATCGGATGCTGCGTTTGCTTCAATACGTAGAATGCGGGCCGCATGTCGCAGGTTATCAAGGCAGGCACCCATAACCTGAGGGACACAACGAATGGAATAAGGGTCCTGAACCCGGCCGCAGTTAGCATGGGATGTCACAATATCGCTACCGGCCAGGATCGCCGTCAGCGCAGCGGCGACAGCAATCTGGCCTTCCTGGCCGCGTGCTTCATGAATACGCGGGTCAAGCGGTTTAACTGAGCCTTTAATCGCTTCCAGTGATAATGCCCCGGCCACCAGGCCTGCGGAAAACACCCGTTCTGCTTCAAACAAACCTGACAACGCGAGGGATGTCGATACCTGGGTGCCGTTAAGTAATGCCAGACCTTCTTTCGGCCCAAGTTCAAAGGGGCTCAGCCCTGCGGCAGCCAGGCCTTCAACCGCGGACATCGTTTCGCCACCCAGTGTCACCTGCCCTTCGCCAATCAGCATCAATGACAAATGCGCCAGCGGCGCCAGGTCGCCCGAAGCGCCGACGGATCCTTTTTCCGGAATACAGGGGTACACACCCGCATTAAATAACGTTATCAGTGCATCAATCACCTCAATACGAATACCGGAATGACCCCGGGAGAGGCTGAGAATTTTCGTCGCCATCACCAGGCGAACAACGTTATCCGCCAGGTTTTTGCCTGTGCCCACACTGTGGGACAGCACCAGGTTTCGTTGCAGTTCGGTCAGACGTTCCGCCGGAATACGGGTTTGCGCCAGTTTGCCAAACCCGGTATTAATGCCGTACACCACGTTTCCCGATGCCACAATGCGGGTGACTGTTTCCTGGGAGGCCAGCACATCGGCACGGGCCTCTTCGGCCAGCGCAAGGCGGACATTACCCTGGTATATTTGTCGCAACATGGGCAAATGGACATGCCCGGGTTGCAGGCGGCAAAGGGTGTAATCGGTGGATGAAGCAGCCATAATCTATTCCTGTATATACAAGTAAAACGGGAAGTAAACCCGGTGTAACACCGGGTGTTTATGCACAACCTGACTCACGCTAAAACATGATTAACTGCGCTGCATACCGCGAACTTAGTGATCGATGGTTTGCAGGGTTTCCGTACGAATTTCTTCCGTGATACGCGCCTTCAATGCCATAAATTCTGGTGATGTTTTCAGGGTATAATCACGCGGGTGCGGAAAATCTACCGCCACTTCCGTTTTGATTCGCCCGGGGCGCGCACTGAAAATCGCCACTTTATTGGCCATAAAAATGGCCTCATCAATATCGTGGGTCACAAACAGGACTGTTTTGCGGGAAGATTCCCATATCGACAACAACAGTTCCTGCATCATGACGCGCGTCTGGTTATCCAGTGCGCCGAAAGGTTCATCCATCAGCAGAATTTTCGGGTCGTTGGCCAGGGCGCGGGCAATGGCTGTGCGCTGTTGCATACCGCCGGACAACTGACGGGGGAAATGCTGCTCAAACCCACGTAAACCGACCTTATTAATAAAGTAGTCGCTGCGCTCTTTTTGTGCCGCTTTACTCACGCCGCGTTCCTGTAGGCCAAAGCAGATATTCTGCTCAACCGTCAACCAGGGGAACAGTGTGTAACTCTGGAATACCATGCCGCGATCCGCGCCCGGACCATCGACCAGCACGCCATCCAGCCAGACCTCGCCGCGGGTGGGCTGATCCAGCCCGGCAACAATGCGTAAAAGTGTGGATTTACCGCACCCGGAAGGCCCGAGAATGGTAATAAAGTCGTTCTCATTGACCTGATAATCCACGGGCAGTAATGCCTGGGTCTTCTCGCCTTTCGGGCCACTGAAGACGCGTTCCACCTGGCGAACACTCAGCTTCGGATAGCTCATCACAGCGAACTCCATACAAACAGGCGGCGATTCACCGCTTTAAACAACAGATCAGACAGCAATCCAATGCAGCCAATCACGATAATGCCGAAAATCATTTGCCCGGTATTGAGTAACGCCTGGCTATTGACAATCATGTGACCTATCCCGCTGGATGAACCAATCAGTTCCGCCACGATGACATAGGTCCATGCCCAGCCCAGCACCAGGCGCAGCAGTTCCGCAATTTCCGGCGCCGCCCCGGGGATTATCACCCGACGCACCACGCTCTTGTTGGTCGCGCCAAGGGTATACGCCGCTTCCACCAGATCGCGCCGCGCCGCGCCGACAGCCACCGCAACCATCAGGGTTATCTGAAAGAACGAACCGATAAAGATCACCAGTATTTTTTGCATTTCGCCAATCCCTGCCCACAGAATAAGCAGGGGGACAAACGCCGATGCGGGCAGGTAGCGGCAAAACGAAACGAAGGGCTCAAAAAACGCTTCGATCAGTTTGTATGAGCCCATCAGAATACCCAGCGGCACGGCGATAATGCACGCCAGAATAAAGCCGCCCAGTACACGCATTACCGTCATACCGATATCTGTTGTGAAATCAAAATCGGTAAATAACAGCCCCCCTTCCTGCAACATACTGGCCGGACTGGCAAGGAATGTCGGCGACACCAGCCCGGTAAAAGTCACCAGCGCCCACAGCGCGAAAAACAGCACAAAAAAGCAGAAGCCCAAAAACCAGCGATGACGGGACGCCACGGGGCGCAGTGGCACCATCATCGGGTTGTGCCAGACCTTTTTACTTGCCGGCAGAGGCGCCGGCTCACGTAAAACTGACTGCGTACTGGCGGGAAATTCCGCGGCCTGACTGACAGGACTGTTCATCTTGTGGTCCTTCATGGCTGAGTCACATACTTCGCGTCATACAACGTATTAATATCCGGCGTTTTATGCAGGATTTTCATTTCCGTCAGCAAACGCGCCGCTTCGTTGGTAAAGGTGACAATCTCGCCACTGAAGAACTTCTTGTTCGCATCACGGTCTTGCCAGCGCAGATAGCTGGACTCTTCAGCAAACTGTTTGCCGGTTTCTTTGACCGCCGCCCCCATAATCTCATTGGCTTTATCCGGATCTTTTTTGATCATATCCAGGGCTTCAAAGTAGCTATTTACCAGTGCCTGAGCCGCTTTGGGGTTTTTATCCAGCCAGGATGGCGTACAACCCAGGGTGTCCATCACCATGGGATAATCCAGTGTGGTGGTCAGAATTTTGCCTTTGTCCGGGCTTTGGCGGATGGTGGAGAGATACGGCTCGTACGTCACAGCGGCATCGTTCTGCCCGGCAATAAAGGCATGAGCGGCGGCATCCGGCCCCAGGGTTGCCAGTTTGACGTCTTTCATCGTCATGCCGTTTTTATCGAGGATCCAGGCCAGCAGAAAATAGGAGGAGGTTCCTGGTGCATCGACACTGATGGTTTTCCCTTTCAGGTCAGCCACTTTATTGATACCCCCACGTACGGCAATCCCATCCGCGCCATAGGATTTATCCAGTTGCACAATTTGCTTGATGGGCACACCGCTGGCATTCCAGGTGAGGTAGGTTTCCACCGTGGTCGCCGCGCACTGCAAAGAGCCTGATGCAATGGCCAGGTGGCGTGATTGCTGGGGTACCATTTTCAGCGTCACGTCCAGGCCATTCTTTTTGAAAATGCCTGCCTTATCGGCCAGTGTCAGGGGAGCGAATCCTGTCCACCCGGAAATACCAATGGCCACCGGAGTCTCTGCCGCCATGGCGGTGTTTATTGCCCCGCAACCCAATGTCACTGCCAGCCCTAACATGGATAACGAACGCTTCAGCACAGTCCTGGAAATCATGTTGCTCATCTGCCACTCCTGCCAAATTACCTGTCTCGGGGAAATGCCTGGCCAGTGAACTGCCCGGGCAAAATACGCTACTGTATACTCTTGTCTATACAAGCAAGCCGAATAAGTAAAGCAAGCTTTGTGCCAGTTCAGCTATGCCTGCTTTCCCGGTTATTTCGGCCTGTGGCCAGTGGTTTTCTCTGCCTGTCGAATCAAATAAGTGCGCAGGATGCGCCAAACCAGTGCAGGACGCACCAACTCAGGCAATGACCGCCGCCCAAAGTAGCAGACTGCGCGTTTTTTGTGCATCCACAGTATGCAAGGCAGAAATCGGCCACTGTGTCGTCTGACAGCTGTCTGACGTCGGTGGCCACCAGATACCTTCACCCGCGCCCAGCCGGGTCCCATCCGGTAATTGCCAGTCACCCTGAATGGCGAAAAGCACACCGCCCTGCTCACGGGACACAGTGCCACTTCCCCTGAGGGCGACAACGCCGGGCAAACAGACAGTACGCCGGGTCATCAGGTTAAAATCCATCGTCTCGCCCCCCAGAAGATGTGCGTGGAGTGCAAGATCCCCGCTAAACTCGAAGGGTTCTCCCACGGTATTCAGCACATGATTCACCCCGATGCCGTCAGTCAGTTGCATGCCCTCGCCACTCAACAGCGTGATGGAACGCGCAATGCCGGGGAAAGCGGAAAACGGGCCATCCTGCGCGACAGTGGCAATGCTGGCACGCCAGTCAAAATCCGCCTGCCCTGGCGGCCAGCTGATAATTTCGCGGGTTTCGCCGCCGCCATTACGCCAGCGACTGACCGGCAGCCTGGTCTGGGAAAAACGCTGCCAGCCCGTCATGCTGTCGCCTCCGCCAGTTGGCGCAGTACCTGCAGAAAATCAGCGGCAACGGCCTGTTGCTGCGCATGTTGCCCATTGATAATGCGGGGGGTCCCGCCAACATACACATCGCGAATCTGCCCGGCGTGGCCGGCAAATAACCAGCGGTTGAGAATTTCAGGGGGGCGGGCTGCCGCCAGGTAAGGATCCTGTCCATCCAGCACCAGCCAGTCGGCGCGATACCCCACTGACAATCTCCCGACAGGCGCGCCACAGGCCTGCGCACCACCGGCAAGCGCCTGGGTGTACAACACATCGCCCACCACATTTTGGGTCGCCGTTGTCAGGCGGTTGCGGCGCTGATCACGTAAGCGCTGCCCATATTCGAACCAGCGCAGCTCTTCCACCACATTAAGTGAAACATGGCTGTCGGAACCAATACCCCAGTGACCGCGCTGTGCCAAATAATCGACGCCGGGGAAAATACCGTCGCCCAGATTCGCTTCTGTTGTGGGGCACAGCCCGGCAACCGCACCGCTTTGCGCCATGCGGGCCACTTCTTTCTCATCCGCATGTGTCGCGTGGACAAGACACCAGCGGGCATCGATATCCAGGTGATCATACAGCCACGCAATGGGGCGTTGTCCGCTCCAGCTCAGGCAGTCATTGACTTCTTTTTGCTGCTCGGCGATATGGATATGTACAGGCAATGCCGGGTCGCTGGCCTGTAAAACCTGCTGCATCTGCGTGGGGGTCACGGCCCGTAGTGAGTGAAAACACAGGCCCTGGTTTTGCAGTACTTTGCCCGTTATCTGCTGGCGGATAATCGCCTGCTGGCGCAAATAGGTGTCAGCGTCCTGAATAAACCGCACCTGACCCGCCTGAGCCGGTTGCCCGCCAAACCCGGCATAGCTGTAGAGCACGGGCAACAGCGTCAGGCCGATTCCCGCAAGGTCGGCAGCGGCGCTTAATTGGGCGGTCATCTCGCCGCGGTCAGCATAGGGGTTACCGCTGATATCATTGTGCAGATAGTGGAACTCAGCGACCTGGGTATAACCCCCTTTGAGCATCTCGATATACAACTGGCGGGCGATAATACCGACCTGGTCCGGCGTTAATCGCTGCACCGTGCGATACATCAGGTCACGCCAGGTCCAGAAACTGTCCTGCGGGTTTCCGGCCACCTCCGCCAGCCCGGCCATCACCCGCTGGAATGCATGAGAGTGTAAATTCGGCATACCCGGGATCACCGGACCTGAAAGCCGGACAGCATCCTGTGCTGTGCTGTCCGGCGTGATGGCGGTTAACATGCCGGCAGCATCGACATCCAGACGCACATTGTGAGCCCATCCTTCAGCAAGCAGGGCTTGTGTAGCAAAATAAGCAGGCATAACAACGTTCCTGAGCAGCGAAAAGAAACATAAAGGCAATTATAAGTAAACAATTGCAAAACTTTGGGGCGACTTGTCTATACATATACATATGCATGGTTTGGCTGTAAACTTGCGCCATTCCTTTTTTTATCATTTGAGTTTTTCACCACAGCTTTTCTGCTTACGCTTCGCGGTTGAAAATACGCCAGCGTCCGGGAAACGATGACCTTGTCTGTGGCACTTTTGAGAGGTAAGAAACATGTCTGAGCCCACCCTTTTTTCATCGGCCGGTACGGCGCAACAAGACGTGACCCGGCAGACACTATCTGAGCTGGCCGCCGCCATGAGCGATGCACCGGCGCCCATTTATCAGCGGGTGAAACAGGCCATCATTGGCCAGATTCGCGCCGGCGTCTGGAAACCCCACCAACGTATTCCATCGGAAAGTGAGCTGGTTAATGAAATTGGCGTCAGCCGTATGACCATCAACCGGGCGCTGCGCGAACTGACCAGCGAAGGTTTTTTAATCCGCATGCAGGGCGTGGGGACGTTTGTCGCCGAAGCAAAAGCCTATACACCGATGCTTGAGGTCCATAATATTGCTGATGAAATCGCCCAACGTGGTCATCGTCATGACAGTAAAATTTTAGTGTGCGAGGCCCGCCAGGCGGACGCCGATCAAGCGCTCCAGTTGGGGATTGCCATCGGTGATACGCTGTTTTACTCCCAAATTGTGCATTACGAAAATAACGTTCCGGTACAAATTGAAGACCGTTTTGTTAACCCGGAAACGGCGCCGGATTACCTCCGGCAGGTGCTCAATAAACAGACGCCATATACCTATCTGATGGATATTGCCCCGCTGACCGCAGGGGAGCACCGCGTTGAAGCCATCAGCGCCAGCGATGAACAACGCCACTTGCTGCAACTTGAGGAGCATGAGCCCTGCCTGTTGATTCACCGGCGAACCTGGAGCGGCAGCCGCGTTGTGACGTCCGCCCGCCTGATTTACCCGGGTTCGCGTTATCAGTTATTTGGCCGTTTTACCAGTCACGGCTAATCGCGTCTGGCGCAGGCGGCATTCACAGGCCGCCCGTCTTTACGCGACAGTTGGCGATAAGAAAAAACTATCTCTGGCCGCCTTGCCGCCCTTTCGGTTATGGGTTAGGTTGACTTTAATTGTCTATACAAGATAAATCATCCGGAGTCTGCTATGTCCTTAGCCTCGTCCCTTTGCCTTACTGTCACTCCCCCGGCGCACTGTGACAGTGTCTGGCGCGGCGCCACGCTGGTCACCATGCAGGATGGCCGTTACAACGTGATAGAAAACGGCGCATTGGCAGTGACGGAGGGAAAAATTGTCTGGCTTGGCCGTAATGCCGACTGCCCGGCGTTTCCCCATGCACAACAGCATGTATTCGACGGCGGGATAATTACCCCGGGATTTATCGATTGTCATACTCATCTGGTGTTCGGCGGGAACCGCAGCGCCGAATTTGAGCAGCGGTTAAATGGCGTAAGCTATGCAGAAATCGCCGCGGCGGGCGGTGGTATTTTATCCACTGTAAACGCCACCCGGGACGCCACGGAAGAGGAACTGCTCCGGCAGGCTTTATTGCGTTTGCAACCGCTGCTGGCCGAGGGGGTCACCTGCCTTGAAATTAAGTCAGGCTACGGGCTGACCCTGGACAGTGAATTAAAAATGTTGCGGGTTATCCGCAAATTAGCCACTCTGTTGCCTGTCGATATTCAGTCCACCTGTCTTGCCGCCCATGCCCTGCCGCCCGAGTACAAAGACCGGGCGGAGGACTATATCGACTTTATTTGCGATACCCTGCTGCCCATTGTCGCCAGAGAAAAACTGGCGGATGCCGTTGACGCATTCTGTGAGCACCTTGCGTTCTCCCCAGCACAAGTCGAGCGCATTTTTGATGCTGCACAGGCTTTGGGGTTGCCGGTTAAATTGCATGCGGAACAACTCTCTGCCCTGCATGGCAGTTCACTGGCGGCAAACTATCACGCCTTGTCGGCGGATCACCTTGAATACGCCACCCAGGAAGATGCTCACGCCATGGCGGCCAGCGGCACTGTCGCCGTCCTGCTGCCCGGCGCATGGTATTTACTGCGTGAAAAACAGCACCCGCCCGTGAATTTTTTCCGCCAGTATCAGGTGCCGATGGCCCTGGCGAGTGATGCCAACCCGGGGACATCCCCGGTGCTGTCATTGCGCCTGATGCTGAATATGGGCTGTACACTGTTTGGTCTGACGCCGGAGGAAGCGCTGGCCGGGATTACGTGCCACGGCGCGCGCGCCCTCGGTCTGGCCGCGTCTCACGGTACGCTTGCCGAAGGTAAGGTTGCCGATTTTATCCACTGGCCGCTGTCGCGACCGGCTGAACTGATCTACTGGCTGGGCGGTCAATTGCCCTGCACGGTGGTCTATCGCGGGAAAATACGAGGAAACGTTCATCCATGAGCCTTTCAGCTATGACTGACATTATCGATCCTTACCATTTCACGGCTGGCAGTGCACCGTTGCTTATCAGTATTCCCCACGCGGGAACACAACTGACGCCGGAGGTCGACAATGGTCTGAGCGATGCCGCACGCCCGCTTGGCGATACCGACTGGCATATTCCCCGCCTGTACGATTTTGCTCACGCCCTCGGCGCCAGTATGCTGGTCGGGAATTATTCCCGTTTTGTTATCGACCTGAATCGCCCTGCTGACGATACGCCGCTCTATACCACCGCCACCACAGGATTGTACCCGGAGACTTTATTTGATGGTCGGGACAGCTTTACGCCCGGCATGACGCCGACAGCCGCCCATCGTCGGCACTATCTGGCGCAAATCTGGCACCCTTACCACCAGCGTATCCAGTCAGAGCTGGCGCGGATAAAACACCAGTTTGGTTATGCACTGCTGTTTGACGCGCATTCTATTGCATCGGTTATCCCGCGTCTGTTTGATGGTCGGTTGCCTGATTTGAACCTCGGTACCAACGGCGGCGCCAGTTGCGCTGCAGCCCTGAGCGACCGTCTGGTCGATTGCTGTCAGAAACAGTCGCCATTCAGCCATGTGCTTAATGGCCGGTTTAAGGGCGGCTATATTACCCGGGCATACGGACAGCCTGACGCGAATATTCATGCCGTGCAACTTGAACTGGCGCAGGTCAATTATATGAACGAAATGGCGCCTTATGCGTATGCAGAGGAAAAGGCCCCTCAACTTCAGGCGCTGCTGCGATCCTTACTTGAGAATATGCTCGACTGGGCAGATAGCCACTATCAATAACCCTCACACATGCCATGAGGCAGGCACCCAATATCCGGTCTGCCTCAAGCCAAAATGCCATTAACCCGGGAGCCATCTTTGGTATTCTGCTGATGTCATCCCCGCATTAATGAGCGCCATGCATAAGTCCATGCATATTTACCCGTATTATCATTGAATCCTGCTTTGCATACACTGCCGGTATCAGGGCGCACGCCCTTCTCTTTTTCGCAATACACCCGGAGATTTGTTATGCAAAACAGGCTGGACAATAAACAGCAGGCCATTATTCCAATTGCGGCTTTCGCCGCAAAGGGCGACACAGAAAAACTCGCTGCTGAAATACAGCACGGGCTGGATACAGGCCTTACCATCAATGAAATCAAAGAAGTCCTGATTCAGCTCTATGCCTATGCCGGTTTTCCTCGCAGCCTGAATGCCCTTGGCGTGCTTATGGGCGTGGTGGAACAGCGTCAGCAGCAAGGAATTACGGATAATGCGGGAGAAGACGCATCCTCTTTTCCTGAGAACTGGAATGCCCTTGAAGGTGGCACGCAAAACCAGACGCGTCTTATCGGGAAACCCGTAACAGGCCCGCTATTTACCTTTGCGCCTGCAATTGACCAGTTCCTTAAAACGCACCTGTTTGGTGATATTTTCCAGCGTGACACCCTGAGCTGGCAGACGAGGGAGCTGGCCACCATTTCGTTTCTGGCTGCAATTCCCGGTGTCACCAGCCAACTGAAAAGCCATTATGCCATCAGTCTGAATGCGGGATTGACGGCTGAGCAGCTGTGGGCATTTACGGCAATTCTGGGTCAAAAATGCGGTGCTGATATGGCAGACAACGCCAGGCCCGTGCTGGGTGAGCTGCTGGATGAAACAAAAACGCCCCGGCACGGTGGCTTATCCACACCGT
>NZ_CAMFKT010000044.1:0-16925 GCF_945957325.1 Enterobacter sp. PL1 | reverse complement strand
CAAATTAGATGAATATTAAGAACAAAGCACTGACTTTACTTCTAATACTCCCTTGCATTTCACATGCCGTACTAACCGACTATTCCAAGATTGAAACTGATTGTCGTAAAATGAATCAAGATATAAATAACTCTGTTGTAATGGGCTGTGCCGACCAAGCATCAGACGCCGCAAAGAAAGACATGAACATTGTTTACCAGAAAATATACAGAATAATTAAAGCGCGTGGAATACCTGACATTACAAGTAAATTCGAGTCGGCGCAAAAAAACTGGATTGCTTCACGTGAAAATTGGTGTGATGTTCAAGGATTTATAATCGGTTCGCCAATGTACAGCGTATGCCGTATGGACATGAATATTTCAAGAGTGAATGAGTTAAATGACTTACTGGAACAGATTCAGGATTAATATGTCTGGAGGCTAGTTACTTTAACCTAATGATAATTATTAACTCGCAGAGGTCCTTATTAATGCTCCAGATTATCCGCAAAGGCGATAAAACCACCCACGGTGGTTCAGTACTGACCGCCTCAGAAACGATGAAATTCGGCGGTATTGGCGTTGCCCGTAAAGGTGACAAAGTGTCCTGCCCGGTTCCGGGACATGGCCCTACAACTATCGTAGAAGGCAACCCTGATTACCTTGATCATGGTATCCCGGTTGCCTTTCACGGTCACAAATGTGCCTGTGGTTGCACATTGATCAGTTCATTTTCCGCTGCAAAGGTTGCCTGATTATGCCCGTCTGGCTGGATGCCATCCCTGAAAAGGCACCTAAGATAGTGCGCCCCAGTACCGGGCGTTGGCTGCTCTTCCTCGCGTTTGTCATGCTGGGGGGCATAGCGCTCACGCTATGGTGCTGGACGTCAGAGCGAACCGGCTTTGTCTTCTGGTTCACCGCGCTGGGTCTTCCATTTTGCACCTGGGGGCTTATTTTCGGCTTACGCCGGTTTGCCTACAAAGCCGAACAGGTGGGGACCGAGTCCCGAAATGTCGAGCGAGAAGCGCTTATTGACTGTGAAATTCTGCGCGGTCAACGCTGCGCCTGGATCCTCGGTACTTATATTCAGAGTCCGGCCGGAAACAAAGCCGATGACCTGCTGAAGGCAATGAAAGTCGCAGCTCCTGTTATCGAATTCTCTCGCCCAAGAGGATGTGACAAACCGGTCAGATACGCGGCATTACCAGAGTATCAGACAGATTTAACGAAGGCGCTAAAAGCAGCGGTTAATAAACTGACCACGCGTGTAGAGGGGATAGTTAAACCGCTTCCGCCCGAACTGCCATGCTGGCTGGTGCTGGATTGTGATAGCGATTTGTATCCCCTGTTTGAAGAGCAGCTTAAAGCCGATCTCTCACTCAAGACGGGCAGGATTTTTCGCCTGATGGCCGGAAAAGGGCTGGGGGCGTTTGATGCCTGGCTGGACAAGCGATGGGACACCCCGGGCATTTTGGTTGCCATCACGCTGTCGTTACCGGCGTCTCCCCGGGAAGAAGAAGCTGATGCTGTCTCAATGGTGGTATTGAGCAACCGCAAAGCCCATGCCTGGCCGGATGCGCTTCGCCTTCATCGCCCCGAAAGGGGAACAGAAACTACGCTCACAAAGACACTTACCCGGGCGCTGCTCTGGTCGAAGACCCTGCCCAATGAACTCAAAGGAAGCTGGATCTCCGGTCCCACATTGACGTCGGGCAGCGGCTGGAATAATGCCTGCGAAGAGAGTGAAGTGGAATTTAGTCTTTCAGAAGACAATTCCAGTATCGATCCCGTGCTGGGATATACCGGCCATGCTGCTCCATGGCTGGCCATCACGCTTGCTAATGCTGACGTTGAACAACGAGGGTCGCAGGTTATCGCCGCACAACCCGCAGCTGACAAGGACGACATCTGGGTCGCCGTCATCACCAAAGAAGAAGTTCGCAAGGAATCGCCTAAGAATGTCTAAGGTAAAAGTAAAAACTCTCATCGGCTCGGTTGTGACTGTCGCCTTTTTCCTGACAGCCATCGTGGCATTTTTGTTTTATGCCTTTCCGGAAAATGTGGCCTCAGCCACCGGCTTCGGACCGTATGACGGCCAACGAATACTCACATTCTGCGCCATTATGGTTGCCGCGATGTTTTTACTCGGCTGGCTGACAGAAAAGGCTTTCGACTTCGCCGGTAAATCCGGGTTGTATTTCCAGTGGGGCCAGAAAAAGGCTGAGAGTATCACTCCGGTGACGAACACCATTCTCAGTGAAGAAGATGACGACGAACCGGTCTTCAGCGAAGACGCCGTGTCCGAACACCTGCGCTTTCGCTATGGACGCCGATGGCAGCGTAAGGTGCGACTCCTGCTGGTGATGGGCAACCCGGACGACGTCCATAAAGCAGCTCCGGGTCTGTGCCATGACCTCTGGCAGGAAGGTGACGGCAACGTACTGATTTATGGCGGTGATGCGCAGTCACTCCCGGATGAGATCTTCCTTTCAAAACTGAAGCGTCTGCGATCCGGCCTGCCGGTTGATGGCATTATTCAGGTGATGAGTACTTCAGCCCTCCCGACGGATAGCGAACGGGATGCTTTCTTGCGTTGCCGCCAGAAAGCCGATCATCAGCTGGGCTGGCAGGCACCTGTCTGGCTGTGGCTGACTGATAAAGCCAAAGGCGCTCAGCAGGACGCGGACACGGCTGCGACAGGGGTGATATTCGGACCGGAAGGCACTATAAAAGAGGCGGATAAGGCATTGACTACGCTGTCTCAGCGCCTGCAAAAAGCCGGTATGGCACAGATACTGAATAATCCGGCTCATAACGCCCTGCTCCAGTTATCTTCCCGTCTGCAACACGAACTGAAAGCCAGTCTGACTGTTTTGCTCAGTGGGTTGATGCAGGGATCTGCGGCCTGGCGTTTACGCGGTGTCATGTTCAGCCCTGAACTGGCCGTTGCCGGAACGGTACCGAACACGCGCCTCGACACACCGACATGGAAAGCCGTCATTGATGACTGTGATGCCATCAGCGGCAGGAAGCTGGGCTTCGACTGGCAGAAGATGCTGAGATTTATTCTGCTTTCCCTGATTGTCCTGTGGGGGACCGGTACATTGCTGTCCCTGATCGTTAACCGTACCCAGATTTATGAGGCACAGGAAACGGCGAGGCAGGCAGCGGATACCGCAAAACCACTTGCTGAACGCCTGCACAACCAGCTCGTACTCCAGCAAGCTATTGCCCGTCTGCAACATCGTGAGGCGACCGGCGCTCCATGGTACACCCGTTTTGGTCTTAATCAGGACAGCGATACGCTGGCCGCACTCTGGCCACTGTATGCGAAAAATAACGTACAGCTGATGAGGGATACCACAGCAGACCATCTCAGACAGCAGCTGAATGCGTTTGTGCAACTTCCTCCTGCCAGTGATGCCCGAACGCAGGGCACACAGCATACCTACGACGTGCTCAAAAGTTATCTGATGCTGGCCCGTCCTGACAAAGCAGACGCAGACTGGCTGGCAAAAAACGTCCTGAAAGCCTTACCGAAACGCCAGAATGTGCCGGATGGCACATGGCAGGACCTGGCACCGAAACTGCTGGGCTTTTATGCTCAGAACCTCCCGGCTCATCCGGAATGGAAAATTAAGCCTGACGCTGAATTAATAAGCACGGTCCGTCAGATCCTGCTCAAGCAGATTGGCCAGCGGAACGCTGAATCCGGGTTATATCAGGACATGCTTAAGCGCGTGGCCAGCAACTGGCCTGATTTAACGCTTGCCGATATGACCGGCGACACCGATGCCACTACGGTATTCAGCACTAACGAAGTCGTCCCGGGTATGTTTACGCGTCAGGCCTGGGAAGAGCAGGTTCAGGATGCGATTAACGAGGTCGTCAAGACACGCCGCGATGAAATTGACTGGGTACTGACGGATAAGATACACCAGACAGGGAGCGATATCTCCCCGGAGGCGCTGAAGGCCCGCCTGACTGAACGCTATTTTACCGATTTTGGTAATGCCTGGCTGAATATGGTCAATAGCATACAGTGGCAGGAGGCTACGTCACTTTCCGAAGCGATTGCCCAGCTCAGTCTGATAGGCGATGTCCGCCAGTCCCCGCTGGTGGCACTGATGAACACGCTGGCCTGGCAGGGAAAAACGGGGCAGAAGGGTGAGGCGCTGGCCGACTCGATAGTGGACTCAGCGAAAAAGCTAATTGGTCAGAAAAAAAATGCAAAACAATTTATAGAGCAGGCTCAGGGCCCTGAAGGTCCGCTTGATGGAGTGTTCGGTCCGCTAATGGGGCTGATGGAAGGTAAAGAGGGCACCGGTACCAACGGTAACCTCAGCTTCCAGTCCTGGCTGGCCCGCGTTACCCAGGTGCGGCTGAAGCTTCAGCAGGTCACCAGTGCCCCGGATCCGCAGGCTATGTCGCAGATGCTGGCCCAGACCGTGTTCCAGGGCAAAGCCATCGATCTGACCGATACCCGCGATTACGGCAGTCTGGTTGCGGCAAGCCTGGGGCAGGAGTGGAATGGATTTGGTCAGTCGTTATTTGTGCAGCCGCTGGATCTGGCCTGGCGGCAGGTACTTGCCCCGGCTGCGGGTAGCCTCAATGCCCGCTGGCAGACGACCATTGTCGATCAGTGGAATAAGGCCTTTGCGGGACGGTACCCGTTTAAAGCCACCGGCAGCGATGCTTCCCTGCCGCTACTGGCTCAGTTCCTGCGTAGCGACTCGGGTCGAATCACGACCTTCCTGAAAACGAATCTCGGCGGGATCCTCCACCAGGAAGGAAACCGCTGGGTCGTTGACCCTTCCGCAAGTCAGGGGATGGTTGTCAGTCCGGATTTCCTTCTGGCGATAAATCAGCTGGCGGAACTGTCCGATATCGTATTCTCGCAGGGTGATGCGGGTGTTCACTTCGAGCTGATGGCGCGTCCTTCACGGGATGTTGCCAGAGTGCAGTTGACTCTTGATGAGCAGAATCTTGACTACTTCAATCAGACGGAAAGCTGGCAGAGTTTTACCTGGCCGGGAAACACATATTATCCGGGCGTAAATTTAAGCTGGCGCAGCGTCAACAGTGGCATGCAACTCTATGCCAGTAACCAGGGTAACTGGGGGCTCATTCGCCTGCTGGATAAAGCCCTTATTACGCCTCTTGATGCGAGCCGCACGCAACTGGTGTGGATCACGCCCGACGGGAATCCGCTGAAGTTTGTGATGCGCAGTGAGTTAGGTGATGGTCCGCTTGCGTTACTGAAGCTCCAGGGATTCACGCTGCCCGACAGTATTTTCAGCGTCGCTGCTGACGAAGAAGAGCTTCAGTGACGAGATCAAAAACTGTCGTGAGATTTATGAAAGAGATTAAAAACGGGAAAAAGAATGAGTTCATCGGAAGATTTGTTAACCACCTGTGCCACAAGCAAGGAAGAAAGGCAGCGTCTCATCTCCCGGGCACATGATGCCCTGCCACTCTGGGATAACTGGCTAAAACCAATCAATCCAGAAAATGCAACCGGAGACGATCCCGCATACGACGATAATTTTCAGCTGATGCGTGAAGAGATTAATAAACTTTCAGGTACAGATTCGGCTCTGTTGTGTGACCTGGCCCCGAAGTGTCTTTGTGAATGTGCCAAAGATATTCGTGTGGTGACCTGGTACGTGCTGGCCCGACTCAGCCGCGACGGTGAAAAAGGGCTGTCCGAAGGTTTACTGCTTCTTGCCGCGATGCTGATCCGCTACGGACAGGCATGTCATCCACGACGCCCGGTGGCCCGTAAAGCTGCTCTGGAGTGGCTCAACAGTGCAAAAATTATTGATGCCCTGCAGTTATGGCCTGAGGTGGACAGCAATGATGCTGGTTTGACGGTTGGTGCCATAAACCTGATTCAATCCGCCGTGTCCGACTGGTCGGAAGCTGAAAAACCGTCTTTTGCAGGGTTTTGTACCGCACTTGAAAACCGCCTTGCACGTTCAGGTGGTATGGAAGCTCTGGTCCCCCAGAACAGTAGTGCTCAGGAGCACGGGCGTGAAGCTGCCCACTCGGATTCACCGAAGCTTTCAGCCGTGAAATCAGGCCGCGATTTACTCGACCAGGCAAAGCTACTTTCCCGCTGGTTGAGTGAGCAACCGCTGGGGTGGCTTGCCTCCCACCGGCTGATAAAAACCGTGCGGTGGGATACGGTCGATCAGCTTCCTCCGCTGGACAGTAGCGGACGTACCCGCTTGATCCCCCCAAAACCTGAGTATCGCGCGCAGCTCAAACGGCTATATCTTCAGAAAAACTGGACTGAGCTGGTTGAGCAGGCCAGCCAGATGTATTGCGAAGGGGTCAACCATTTCTGGCTCGATCTTCAGTGGTACCTCTGGCAGGGGCTCAGCCATGCCGGTCATCCCTGGGATGCCTGGACAGACTCCGTCCTGTTCGATCTGCGGCTGCTGCTTATACGCCTCCCGGGTCTTGAAGGGCTGGCATGGAATGATGGTACCCCTTTTGCCGACGAAGTTACCACCGCCTGGATTGCTGAAAAAGTGAATGAAGAAGGCCGGATCTACGGTGATGAACCCGCTAACGTCGTTAATGGTCAAGCTGATGATGTGCTGCTCCTTGAGTCCGAAGCCATGGAAAAGGGAGACACGGAAGGGCCCGAAGCGGCGCTTGCCTGGCTTCAGTCCCGACCGGGGATGGACACACCACGCCATCGCTGGCTGATACGTCTGCTGATGGCCCGTGTGACAGAGCAGTATGGCCGAAACGAAATGGCGCTTCATCTGCTTGGCGAACTGACCACCAGTGCACCACAGCTGACGCTTGAAGACTGGGAGCCCACTCTGTTGTTTGAAGTTCAGGCCCGTCGCCTGAAGCTGCTACGTATGAAAGCCGGTCGCAGCGAATCTGATAAATCCCGTCTGATGCCTGAGATGGAGTCCTTACTTGCCGGACTTATTGCCATTGACCCAGCCCGTGCCATGGTGCTCTGTGTCTAATGTTTTCTTTAATAATTTTCAGGAATGCCGTGCATGGATGATTTAACCCTGCGCTATTACGAAGCAGAGATGCGTTACCTGCGAGAAGCCGGTAAAGAGTTTGCCCGTGCCCATCCGGATCGGGCAGCAATGCTTAATCTGGATAAACCCGGCGCCCGCGATCCCTACGTGGAACGCCTGTTTGAAGGTTTTGCCTTCCTGATGGGCCGTTTGCGTGAAAAGCTGGATGACGATCTGCCGGAGCTCACCGAAGGGCTGGTGAGTCTGCTGTGGCCGCACTATATGCGGACTATCCCGTCGCTGGCCATCGTTGAGTTCTCCCCTGACTGGCGTAGTCTGCGTCAGGCCGAAATGCTCGCGGAAGGCTTCTCCATTCTTTCACGTCCTGTCGGGCCGCATAAAACAGCCTGTCAGTATCGGACGACCCGCGACGTTCCCCTGCAACCACTGCACCTTGCGGACGCCCGCCTGCATACGGAAACCGATGGCCGCTCCGCTATTCGTCTGCGCTTCGAATGCCCTGAAAAAGTGGACTGGAGTAAAGCCGAAATCGACAAAGTCGCCATTTTTCTTAATGCGGAGAGTCCAATTAGCTCGGCGCTGCATCTGGCAATGACCCGTCGTGTACATGCCATGTATGCCCGTCATGCCGGGACGTACACCGAACGCCATCAGTTTGACGGCTGGTGTAAACCCATGGGCTTTGATGACAATGATGGCCTGTGGAAGAAAGCCGATACCGCCTTCAGCGGTTACCAGTTGCTGCTGGAGTATTTCAGCTTCCGTCCTAAATTTATGTTTGTTGATCTACGCGGCCTCGACTCCATCGGGCTCACTGAGGCCAGCACCTGGTTTGAAATCGACATTGTGCTCAGTGAAGCCTGGTCATCCGATCTGCCTTTTGAGACAGAAAACTTCCGGCTGCACTGTGCGCCGGTCATCAATCTCTTTACCCTTGAAGCCGACCCGCTGACGCTTAACCCGCTGGAAAACGAATATTTGCTCAGGCCGCTGCGTCTTCAGGATGGTCACACAGAGATTTATAGCGTCGATAACATCCACGGCGCGGTGAAGAATGGCAAACACCCCTATGTGCCCTTTACCAGTTTCCGGCACCGGGGCGGTATGATGCGCCACGATGCCCCTGAACGTTATTACCACACCCGCGTGAAACGCGGCCCCTCGGGCCTGTATGACACCTGGTTAATTCTCGGGGGCCGCTCGTTCGAACTGGAGCAGCTGTCCGATAAACCGGAGTCCCTCTCGATGCGAATAACCGGCACCAACGGCCAGCTTCCGCGCAAAGCACTGGAAAGTACGTTGCTGGACAGGGTGGTCAAAACCGGCAAAGTGCCCGTCAGGGTCCTGAATGTCACAGCACCAACGATGCCGCTGTACCCCCCGGCAAACGATCGCTTCCACTGGCGGGTGATGAGCCATCTCGGCTCAAACTTCCTCAGTATGATGGACAATCCGGAGGTCCTGCGGGGAACGCTGGCGCTCTATGACTGGACTGACGATGAGATGAACCGCCGTCGTCTTGAAGCGATAGTTGCCGTGAAGCACACCCTGATCCGCCGTTTTGAGAAGGGCTTTATGCTCCGGGGTGTGGATATTGAGGTCACGCTGAATATGGACAATTTTGCAGGCGAGGGGGATGTGAATCTCTTTGGGGAGATGCTGCACCGGTTCTTCGCGCTCTATGCCGATGTTCACCTCTTTAACCAGCTCACGCTGGTACTGCTACCGACAGGAAAACGACTGAGATGGCGCGAGAATCACAGCCAGCACGTACCGGGCTGACGTTAGCCCTTAACAAAGATATCTGGCGGGCCAATTTCTATCGTTTCTGCCAACTGCTGGAGCAGGAAAATCCGGATGCGCCGAAACTGGGCACCACCAGCCATCCGGCCAACGATCCGGTACGATTCAGGCCCTGGCCTGGTATGGGATTCCCGGTCAGTACCCTGAAAGCGGTGGAGATCGACGAAGACAACCCGACATTGCCCCCAACGGTCCGTACGACATTTTTGGGAATGTATGGCGTGGACTCCCCTCTGCCAACGTCCTATCTGGACGACATTGCGCAGCGCCGCGAAGGGCACGAGGCGGTCACCTCGTTTCTGGATATTTTCAGCCACCGCATCACCACCCAGTATTACCGGATCTGGCGAAAATACGCCTATCCGGCCACCTTCGAGGCAGGTGGCCGCGATGCCACATCTCAGTGTCTGCTGGGGCTGGTGGGACTCGGTATACCGGGAACGGCTGAGCAGGTGGCGACGCCGGTTTCCCGCTTTCTGGCCCTGCTGGGCACCATGCGATTACCCACCCGCAATGCAGAAGGCATCCGGGCCCTGGTGAGCCTGCTGGCACCGAATACCCGGGCAATTATCACCGAACCGGATCCGGTGAAGGTCCATATCGATAACCGTAGCGGGCTGGGTGCAGGGAACCGCATCCGTCTTTCTCAGCGGGCCACGCTGGGTAAAACGGGCAGGGAAGCCTGTAGCAGAGTGCTGGTGACACTGGTCACGGAAGATCCCGGCGAAGCCGAAGGCTGGTTACCCGGTGGCATCCTCCATACCGATTTACTGGTCCTGCTGCGCGTCTATCTCGGCTACCGAAGTGATGCCCGACTGCGCCTCACGGTACCCGTGCGGCTGTTGCCTGAACCGCGCCTTGGTAAAGGCAGGCGTATCCAGCTGGGCCGGACCGGTTTACTGGGTCTCAAAGAAGGCAAGCTCAGCAATGACCGGGAAACTCTGACCGTCAGTCTGGGCCGCTATGAAGGGTTGCAATGTTCTGCTTTCTCCCCCGCTGAAGACGGACATTATCGCTTCGACTAATCACGTATTCCCACTTTCAATTAAGGAATTTTTGAATGGCAACAGTAACCCGCTGTTGGGCGTTGACGCTTATTGCCTGTAGCCTGCTCGCTGGCTGCGGTCTGACTCAGACCGTTACGGACGGTACGGTCAGCATCACGAAATCCATCTTCTACAAGAAAATTAAAACACTGCATCTGGATTTTACCCCGCGCAAGGCCATCAACGCCGATGGCGCACAGACGCCGCTGGCGACCATGGTGCGGGTTTATCAGCTCCGGGATCGTAAGGCGGTTGATGCCGCTGATTACCAGACGCTGCTGCGCAAGGCCGATACGGTACTTAAGGACGACGTGCTGGCATCAAAAGAGCTGCTGGTGATGCCCGAAGGCAGCGTGACGCTCAATATGCCCATGGATGAGGACACTCAGTTCGTGGCGGTGGTGGGGTTGTTTAACCGGCCGGATCAGAAGGACAACCGCTGGCGTCTGGTGCTGACCCGTGATGACCTCGACCCGGACAAACCCCGCACGATTGAACTGGGTGATGGTTGGCTCAGCCTTGTGCCGGTAAAGGAATGACGTGATGGATAACTGGTTAGCGCTTTTTGACGGACAGACCCGATATTTTCTGGATATCAATGACAGTTCAGTGAAGCCGGATGTTCTGCGCTTTTACGGAAGGGAAGCCCTGAGTGAGCCGTTCCGGTGGGATATTGAGTTCACCTGCCTGCAGGCGCACATCCCCCCGGAACAGGTGCTGATGAAATATGCCACCTTCCGGATGCGGAGCGGTAAAAGTGTTCACGGCAGGGTGACCCGCCTGGAATGGCTCTCCACCTCAAAAGACCAGTCTCACTACCGGCTTACGCTCAGTTCCCGCCTGGCGCTGCTGGGATACACCCGGCAGTGCGCCGTGTTTCAGAACCAGTCCGTTCCGGAGGTGGTGGAGCAGGTGCTGCGCAAACACGGGCTGGAGGGACCTGATTTTGACTTCAGACTGGAGCGGACCTACCCGCCGCGTGAAATTATCACCCAGTGGCGTGAAACGGACCTGGAGTTTATCCGGCGCATTCTGTCCGAGGTGGGCATTTACTGGCGTACGGAGATGGACGACGTGCGTGGTCTGGATACGTACATATTTGCCGACAGCCAGCTTAACTACCGGTTTGACGTGCGCCTGCCTTACAGCGAGCCATCAGGCCTGTTTGACGGCGCGGCAGAATCGGTCTGGGATGTGCGGACCTGGCACAGGGTTGCCACCGGCTCTGTCGCCACGCGGGATTACAACTACCGGACTGCCTCCACGCCGATGGATGCGACGGTCAGCGTGCGTAACGATGCGGTCACCACCGGGGAACATTACCGCTACGCAGCGCCTTACCGTGACGCAGGTGACGACACCGGCCCTGAGCCGGAAACCGAATCCGGCGCCTTTTATGCCCGCATCCATCACGAGCGGGAACTGAATAAATCAGCCCGCATCCACCTGTTCAGCAATGCTGCCCACCTCACGCCCGGGCAGGTGCTGGAGCCACAGGGCGATGTCATTACGGCCCTGAAAGAGGGTGTTGTCCTCACGCTTGTGGCCTTCCGGGGAGCCCGTGATTCCCGCCTGCACGTGTCGGTGTGGGGCATGCCCTACACCGAGCGTTACTGTTTCCGCCCGGCGGACATCCCGCGCCCGGAAATCCACGGCACGCTTCCGGCGCGGATTGAGAGCCGGGAGAAGAACGACATTTACGCCCACCTGGATGAGCAGGGGCGCTACCGGGTAAAACTGGACTTCGACCGGGAAGGGACAGAGCCGGGTTACGGCTATCTGTGGCTGCGGATGGCAAAGCCTTATGCCGGAGACACGCTGGGGTGGCACACACCGCTCACCGACGGGACCGAAGTGGCGATAGCGTACAGCAACGGTGATATTGACCTGCCGTATATCGCATATGCCCTGCACGATTCTGAACATCCGGACCCTGTCTCCCGCGACAACCACACCCGCAACGTGCTGCGCACCCCGGCGAACAACAAGCTGCGGATGGAGGATAAGCGCGGCGAGGAGCATATCAAGCTCGCCACGGAATACGGGAAAACGCAGCTCAACAGCGGGCATCTGGTGGACAGCCAGGGGCAGCGTCGCGGCACAGGCTCAGAGCTGCGCACCGATGAGTGGGGCACGATACGTGCCGGTAAAGGACTGTTTGTCAGCGCGGATGCGCAGGCGAAAGCGCAGGGTGACGCACTGGATATGAGCGCTGCACTGAAGGAAATCGACCGGCTGAATCAGCAACTGCAGCAGCTGGAAATCGCGGCAGAGCAGTCACAGGCGCTGAAGGCGGATGTCGACAGCCAGATAAAGATGTTTGAGCAGCGGCTGAAGCCGCTTAATGAGGCGCTGCTGATGTCCGCTCCGGAAGGGATGGCCCTGACCAGCGGGGAGCACCTGCAGATGACGGCCGCGAAGAACGTCGCCATTAATGCGGGCGGGGATATCAGCATCGGAACAATGGGTAACATGACGGTGCTGGCAGGCGAAAAGCTGGGGCTGTTTGCGCGGGAGGGGCAACTGAACCTGAAGGCATCGGAAGGGCCGGTGGATGTCCAGGCGCAGAACGCCAGCCTGCGACTCTTTGCGGAGCAGAAGCTGACGCTGAGTTCAGCGAGTGACATCTCCTTCGCCGGGAAAAAACGCATCACGCTGATTGGGGGCGGAAGCTACCTGCGGCTGGAGGCGGGAAAGGTGGAGTATGGTACGACGGCGATGTATATGCGCAAAGTGAAGCGGACTATGGCGGCGGGAAGCAGTACCCTGGGGCAGGGAACTGCTGAAATGCCCGCTCCATTACCAAATTTATCATGTGGTCCAAATACAGCGTGTTTCAGGGTCCTGGATTCCTTAACAGGTTCTGAAGATATGGAATTTGCATATCAATTACAGACATCTACCGGTACAGTGGTAGGAAGAACTGATTCAGCTCTGACGCATGCAATAAATTCAGATACCGAAGAAAACGTAAACCTGGACTATGTTTTCCAGATCAGAGCGGGGACAAGGTAATGGCAGTTTCATCAACGACTACCACAAAAGAACCGGAGCAGCAGGAAAAGAAAGTCAGTGTAGACTTCTTCCATATTGATATGATCCCTGACGCGATGAGAGAAATGGGATGGGAAATGGCTCCTAAGTTAATGGAGCATTGGTTTGAAATTTCACCAGCATTTATTTTTACTACTGAAAGTAAAAGAAAAAAATTAGATGAAGATGCAAGAAACTTACCATCAACTCAAGTTAGTACTGAAATAGTCAAAATGTCATGGGCACTTAAATTTGAGCAGGTTAGCGCTGGGATTGAAGAGCTTACTGGTCGTTGGAAAAGTATGAAAGGTATTGCTCGATTAAGAAAATTGCTTCAAAATAAAGGTGATTTTAATAAAGGTGCGATATTTCTTGGGTATACTGACGATGTTATGGAATTGGATAACACATCCCAAGTAAATCTAATAACCATAGGAAGTAAATTTGATACGGTAAACGATTGGTATGGTGCAATGGGAAATTCGAATCTTAAAGTATGTGTTCGTGGAATGACGCAAGTCAGGGAGGGAAAAGTATTTTTTATTGTAGATAAGTTGGGCTTTTACCTCAAGGATACTTATGATTTCGTTGATGAAGGAAATTCATCAGAGCCTTTAGGAGTTTGGAGTAAAAACCGTATACTAAACAAGGAAGAAACTGGCATTTACATGTCCACTTACTTATCTGGTTTTTGGGGGCATCTGGTGAGGAGTTTTTCAGGATTTGTGCCGATTTTTAACAAAGACTTCCGGAAGTGGCAAAAAAAACATGATTCAGGTGGTGATTACATTGTTTTTTCTGATGTATTATGGGTCTCGCCGAGAGAAACTGACAAGGAAATTCCTCTGTAAATGAAAATCAAAAAAATATATCTTGCATTTTTTTTATTGCTGATCATTTGGGCATTTTTGCCTTCTACTTTGTTTATCAATGAAAAAACAAAGGTGTTTGATATAGTCAGTCCTGATAAACAATATAAGGTAAATATATATCATGCTAAAATAATATCTCCGTTATCACTTTATAAATACCTGAAAGATGAAGATTACTATTTTGTTTTATATGATTCTAATGGGGGTGTGATATTTAAGCCTTCACTATTTTACGGTATGTCTGAAATTGCGGCATATGACTCCATTGAATTTTTGTACGGTAAGGATAAAGAACTTCTTTTTCCTGGTGAATTAGGCTATGACGGATTTGTTTTAAAATAAATCCATGTGTTATATTTTTACTTTGATGCTTATTTAAATGCTATTTTCTGTAATGTTTATACTCGATTAACTTGAAGTTGCATGGTGAGATGGCTTATCAGTCGAGTTGTTCCGGGCTTAGCGATGAGTCGCTCATGCATTTTGAGGTTTGTTGGGTATATATTGCGGGCCATTAATTAGTGATTTTAATAACATAATCCGTAATTATTTTTCCCCATGTTGCGAATCTTTTCTGTTAATTATAGTTAGTATTCACTTTAAATATAGCTCGCTGGCGGGCGCTGATGCTTATTGCCTGTGGTTTGCTCGCTGGCTGCGGTCTGACTCAGACCGTTACGGACGGTACGGTCAGCATCACGAAATCCATCTTCTACAAGAAAATCAAAACGCTGCATCTTGATTTTACCCCGCGTACGGCCATTAACGCTGATGGCGCACAGACGCCGCTGGCGACAATGGTACGGATTTATCAGCTCAGGGATCGTAAAGCAGTTGATGCCGTTTTCTTCCCAGGCGAGTTAACTGGAGATGATTTCTTATCAATCAATTACATAGGTAATTGTGTGGATGGGTACTCGATTTCCTCTCAACATAAAAAGTGGTGTAGCCGAATCATTTCTTTAATTCATTAATTCCATAGGCTTAACTTCATGACTATACAATGAAGAGTTCATGACGAGGATGAATAAACGTGCGCAGGGCAATTAAATCGATCTTAAACATGATGCTCTAATGTATTTTATTATTATTTCTTATCCTTTTTTCTATAAAGATGCTGGCTTATATTTAAACCACACCTGGTGAAAAATGTGGAATGAGAACAACACTTGCTATGCCATCACTTACATTCTTAACTTCAAGCCTTTTGGCGGGGTGGGGCGGGTATTGCGTCTATTTTCAAATCAATCATTTTTCGCCCTGTATGATAAGGCTGGAGAAAAAATAAAAAATTCAGCTTGATATTTTTGGGACTATCAGTTCTCTGATTTAGTTGCACCTGAATGGTCAGGTACCGACTTTCTTAATCCATCTGACAGCGGATTTTCAGGCTGGACTCTACTGGGTGCAAAATCCGTAATAATTGAAATGATAGAGGACAACACATGAAGTCTTCAACATTAATTGACAATAGAAATCAACCATTTCAGCAAGTTTCCTGAGGTCAAAATGCCAGACAGAAAATCCCCATCTTTATATGAAATTCTTACTGGCAACTTTACAGGGGAGCTTTCCCTTGAAGTTGTAAACGAAGAAGACCAGGTCATTTTATCAGTACTGGATAATATCCAGCGTATTTTAAATGCCCGTACTGGAACCGTAAGCCATTTACCAGATTATGGTTTGCCCGATATGACTAAAATCCTGCAAGGAATGCCTGGAACTGCCCATGAGCTAATCGATACGCTGGCTGGTGTCTTGCTTAAGTATGAACCCCGTGTGCAGTCTCTGAATGTCACTTTACTCGAACAGCAAGTGCCCGGTGAACTCCGCTACGCCATTGATGCTGAATTGAGAGGTATTGGGCTTGTACGGTATGGAACCCAGTTTATGCCCGAAGGTCGCGTTATGCTGCGACATCTTAAGAACCAGCAGCTTCTGGGCTCAGTAACCCCTCATTAATATCAGGTAATACCATGTCAGCAAAATCACAATTTATGAAAAAACTACAGGCCAGACAACCCGCACCTGTTCCTGTTGTCAGTAAGAGTCAGGCCGATATTGCAGAGTTTCGCCTGCGAATGGTAAAGCTTCAGGAGCAGATGGATGCGTGGCTGGTGGGGACCGGACTTAATATAGAACCGTACACAGCATTCGTCTCGGACCTGCTGGTGGTGGACGGCACTTTTGAAATTTCAGGTATCGTTCTTCGTTACGATGGCCGGGTCGTAAAGTTTACGCCGGTATTTCTGTATGGTAAGGGGGTGACTGGGTGCGTAGAGGCAATTTTCCATGAGGGAGGGCATATGACCTCCCTGGGCCGTTTATTCATGAGATCAGGTACCGTGAGTGACTGGACCTTTACTCCGCCTGGTGCTTTATCCTGCTCAAGACAGCAATTTGATGAGAGCACATTTTTTGGGCTAATTATCGCGCTTCTTTCATAGCGAAAACGGAATGAGTAATAATTTTTGGGGCTGTTAGCTATTCCGTTCTCATCAGAAGAAATAACAAAACTAGCGGGAAGCGGAACTCCAAAATAACAGAGTAAGTAACGAGTATGAAAAAGAGAGAATTAATCTTCCTTTTGGTCTCAGGAATTATTTTGACAACACAGGCCGATGCGGCACGCGGAAGGCAGCCTTGCTCAGGTTCAAAAGGAGGTATAGCGCACTGCACATCGGATGGACGCTTTGTCTGTAACGACGGGACTTTGAGTCAGTCGAAACGATTCTGTTGCGGGTATAGTCCCTCAGAAGGCAGCAATCGTTTAACACCATCAACTTCCTCCCGAAAAAAGCAGATGAAAAAGATAACCACTGCGAAAAAGCAGAAACAGCAACGCGTGACAGAAAACGACGAACCGGCCAGCACAAAAGCCCGACAGCCAACATGCGTACCCCTCTATATGGCCAACAAACCCGGATATACCCATTTACCGATTTGCTCAGGGAGTCAATATTAATAAGATATAGCAAAGATGCCCTATTTGTTTTAAAGATTAAATAATCAGATTTATATGAAACAAGGAAATAAATAACATATGGCACGAAGGAAAAAAGATGACAATGCCGCAGGAATTATTTTGGTTGTTATCGGTGTAATTGCCTGGGGTATTTATGTCACGGTAAGAGCATTAATAAATTTTAATGAGCGATTTATCGAGTCTGTGTCTAA
>NZ_CAMFKT010000043.1:0-18015 GCF_945957325.1 Enterobacter sp. PL1 | reverse complement strand
AATATTAAGTTTGTAAGATTGATTCCGTTATTTTCAATCGAACTGACGATTTTATGTTCATGCAAAGACATTTTATCCGAGTTGTATTTAATTAAATTATTCATCAAATTCTCCTTTGAATAGTTGCTCTTGTTGTTCAAGTGCAGTTTTTTTCGATAGCTCAAAAATATGCCTGCGATTATAAATTATTGAAGTATCTGAACCAGGTCGCCATCCCATGAGATAAGAACGGATTTGCTGTTCTTTTTCATCGGATATATCTTGGGCATTGTCTATTGTTTTTGAGAACTCATAATTCCATGTGTGTCGTAATTTATGACCTGTTAATCCACGTAGAAGTGAGGATGATTGACGAACAACACTCACTATCTTATGGTATGAGGAAAATGACAGAGGTTGCCCTTGGGTCTTCCCTTCCTTATAGGTAATAAACAGAAAATCATGCTTATTAGCATTTTTAACTTTCCTACGATCATTCAAAATATAATCTGAAATTTCATATATAAGTTTTGTGTCAGCAATTAATTTTCTCTCACACGTCTTCACTAATGGCTGATAAACTCGTGGATCTGTTTTATCATTTGCTCTCCTTCTTATTGCGATTGTTGATTCTGCAAAATCCATATCGCCAATACGCAGATTCAAAAGTTCACCTGCTCTCAAACCAAAGCAATGTAATAGAAGGAATATTAGATTGTTTCTTTGTTGCACTTTTTCCGTAAACGGGTTCAAGTTACTCCCTGGCGAAAGTATGCTGAATAAAGAATCTAATTGTGCTTTGTCTAAGCTTTTTTCGATTTCCATATTATATTTATCATTGTTTCTCGGTTTCTTTCTTTTTATGTTGTTAATGAAATCTAAAATATATTTGAGAGTATCCTTCTGTCCTGTATGAGAAAGATGTATTTTGCACAGCCATTCCAGATAGTTAGCTATGGTTGTAATCCGAAAGTACTTAGTTGGTTTTTTGACATTTGAACTCCTAAAGTTATCATCCTCGCCATCTCGGAAATTGAATGAAGTGAATTCAATCAAATCTTCAATTTCATGAGGAGCCAGAAATATCTTTTTCTGAATTCTTTCATCAATATTGATCTCTTTCCTCATAAAGAATCGATATAACAATGAAATGCTACCGGCAATAACCTTCATTGTTGATATAGACTCTGACCGATTCCTGACCTGTGTTGTTATATACAAGTTAGGATAATACAATGGTTCACCAGTATTTTTATTTACAATATGACAATATCTCTCACCATTTTCGAACATAAAAGAATCCACACAAATACTACGCATATTTTCCTCCTAAACTTTACAAAAAGTATAATTCCAATATATTAATAATAAGCATTTCGTAGATTTACAAATTTATTTGAATCAATTAAGCCATTTAGTTAAATTATAACAGTGAGATAGACGATTATTCCTGTCAAATTATCATCTGGTAGATCTAGTTATTATTATGTACACCTAATACTTCGAAAACTATCTCACTGCCTTACAAATAAACGGTCATAAAAATAATGTAAGTTATTCTGTAAGGTTTTAAGCCAAAATATGGAGCCAAACTTTACATTTTCATAAAAAGCTCTTAGTCCAATAGATATAAAATTATCTGCTTCGCTAGGAGTTTCGTTTCATCAGGACATTTAATTAGCGAGAACCATGTTTCATAGACATAAAACTGATCGAAAATATTAAGCTCAAAAATCGCATCTAGCGGTTCTCTCAGATTCCCAACTAAATACTGGCTTAACCAGTAAACAATCTTTCTGTTAAATTCATTATCAGGTAAGTCATAAATCGCTCCGGGTTCGAAAATCTTACCAAAAAGATCTTCGCCTAAATTGCACATATAGTTTTCTTCACTCATAAATTCTTCGATATTCATAACAATCTCTCCCAGATTTAATTAAGCAACTTTTATTCTGCTTGTTTCGATAACTGATTGAATCCACTCGTCAACTTCACTCTCGACAAAAGCAACAGCACGAGTTCCAATTTTGACAGGGGCAGGAAACTTACCATCTTTGATCAGACGATAGATCCAGGCTTTGCCGAAACCAGTTCGTTTCAAGACTTCTGGTAAACGAATTAAGCTTTGATTAGTTGTAGTCATTTGGCTGTCTCCTCCGCTTCCGTTACGAAGATATTAGCCACACAGATTTGTATCTATGAAGGGAATGCTGATAACTGAAAAGTTAGATGAGGGAAGAATGAAAGGAAATTCCGGGGAAGGAAAATATTTACGCCCTCCCCTTGACAATTAACATGATGATTTACAACTAGAAAGAGCCGAGTTCAGAAATCGGTATGTTGAGGAGATGGCTGTTTTTGCTGATAAAGTATTCGAGACTACGGGTTGTTTCTCCATTCAATGACTTCTCTGCAACAGGCCTGTCTGTATCTTTAATGTGATCTTCTCCTCTGATCTCACTTGTAAAGTCGGGATACAAGACACGAGACAAGACCATATTTGAGATTTTTACTTTTTTAAATTTTGCCCAAATCAATAGATCCATCATTGGGATAATATTGTAATCGACAAGTTTTCTTATCTTTGCCAGTCCAATTTTTTCTGTTTTTACTGGCTCAATTTCATATTCTTTCCTGAGAATGGGTAGCATCGTTTGTAAGGCTGTTATAATTTCTTCATCGCTGGACATTCCTAAATCAAATGAAACATATATTTTGCTGCTATTTTGGTTAAGAAAAAAGTCTCTCATAGTTTTTGTTATTGGTTTCTTTTTCAACTCTTTTTTGAAATCGCCATTTTCTTCAAAAAAATCCATGCTAAACATTATTAACTTGTTCTCTAATTTTTTTATATCACCAAAGCTAACCTGCGCAACATGTCTTTGGCCCTTGCCAAAATGACCATGATTATTATCTTGTATGCTTAAAATAGGATTACCTTCAAGGATAGACCTTAAATTTTGATTATCATCTTCCCAACCAAAATTTACACTGTCGAAAATCGCTTCTCTAAAGGCAAGCTCTGTATGCAGTTCTTTGATTGTAAGTGATTTTAACTGCTCATAGTTTTCGAGACTAAACCAGCTTTTTAATTCTTCATAAGGGCTTACTACTTTCATTAATCCCTCCACTGTATTCAAAGCTTGAATGAGTTAACACTGCTTATTTGAATTACTTCTCCCTTAACAAGGTTGATAAGGGAGAACGATTAATTAACTACTTATTCATAGTTAAGTCTTTTTAAAATCAAATGGTGAAACTTGTCGTATTCTAAGGAGGTCAAGGTAATCGGCCCACCACTGCAACATAAGCTTTCTCTCATCAAGGTGCTCTGCTTTATGTATGTAGGCAGCACGAACTGAGTTCCGCTCCTGATGGCTCATTTGCCGTTCAACAGCATCTTTCGACCACAAGCCGGATTCAATCAAGGCACTACAAGCCATAGCCCTGAATCCATGTCCACAGACCTCCACGGTTGTGTCATAGCCCATAGACCTCAAAGCCTTGTTTACCGTATTTTCACTCATAGGCTTTCTGAAATTATGGTCGCCAATGAACACGAGTTCATGATCACCGCTGATCTCTTTAATTTCCGTCAACACAGCCAATGCCTGACAACTCAAAGGAACAAGGTGTGGAGTTCGCATTTTCGAACCACGGTGCGAATGTTTCACTCCTGGTAATGGTTCTCGTTCAGCGGGAATAGTCCACATAGCATTCTCGAAATCGATTTCCGACCATCTTGCAAATCTGAGTTCACTGGAACGAATGAAAATGAGCAATGTCAGCTTTACGGCTAACTTCGTGAGTTTTCTACCCTTGAAACTATCAATTCGTTCTAAAAGTTCTGAGAATCGTTCGAATGGCAAGGCTGGCCTGTGGACTCTTTTAGCTACCGCAATAGCTCCTGCCATCTCCTGGGCAGGGTTGTAATCTATCAGCCCGTTCTGGACAGCATATCGCATTATTGCTGTGGTTCGTTGTTGCAAACGAGCAGCTACTTCTAGTCGTCCAGAAGTCTCAACAATTTTGACTGGAACGAGAAGATCCTTGGTTTTAAGCTCGGCTATTTTTCTCTTTCCTATGGAAGAGAAAAGGTTATCTTCAAGGCTCTTTAAAACCCTTTCACTATGAGATTCTGACCATTTCCTTTTACAGGCAGTATGCCAATCCCTTGCAACAGCTTCGAATGTCAGGGCTTCGCTCTGCTCGATTTTGTCTGCTTTTTTCTTCTCAGAAGGATCGATACCATCAGATACCAACTTTTTGGCTTCATCTCGCTTCCTGCGAGCTTCACCAAGAGAGACCATTGGATAAACACCCAATGCTAAAACTTTCTGTTTGCCATCGAAACGGTATTGGAGTCGCCAGTATTTTGAACCATTGGGATTGATTAGCAGGTGCATACCCTGCCCATCGGTGAGTTTGAAGGGTTTGTCGGAGGGCTTGGTAGTCCTAACTTTGATATCGGTGAGAGCCATCAGTTGATACCTCCAGTGTTGGTACCAAAATCAATCGAACCGGGAATACCATCAGTTATACCATCATCAGTTGGTATATGTTCAAGGAATTGAGTAGACGTGGACAGACTAAGAAAAGCCAGAAACCTGCTTAACTTACTGTTTTTATGGACTAAAATAGACGTTGATAGACTTGAAAAAAGCTTTTTATGGTGCCGAAGGCCGGACTCGAACCGGCACGGGTTTAGGCGGCTTAGCTTGCTTCAACAATCATCGTTAACTCGTTGAACTAGCTAGACTAAAGCTCATAACCCCGGCACATTTCACAGACTGTTTAGCCATGAAAAAGCCCCGACAACATAACCGGGGTTTGTATGAGTTTCAAGAGAGATCGTTATCTAGTTTTAGATCCCTGCGGGAATTACCTCGTGCGGATAGCTATTCCCATCTACATGCGCCACCTGTTCCAAGGGAAGCGCTACTTTATGAAAAGCACAGGGACACGAGACATACGGCAAGCGCGTTTGTTTCGCGATGCTATTGCTTTGGAATGGACTCGCTTACGGAATCTGCTAAAGCCACAAGGCGGGTCATCTGTAGACCAAATCATTGATGAACTACGTCGTGTCAGTGTGTACGCCAAGGAAGCCCCCGCATCATTTGGTGCATCGGTTCAGGCTTGCCCTTCCCTACTTAAAATGCGCGATCTGTATCTTCTCCAATACAGCGAGAAGAGAAAGCTGACCACGCTATCCAAGACCAACAAAGCCGTAGAGGTGCTGTTAACCCACCTGAAAAAGAAAGATATTCAGTTGCGGGATATTAACCGAACCATAGTTACAGGCTGGTTAGATAAGCTCAAAACTGAGCGAGCGCCGCAAACCATCCAGAACTATATAAGCGCACTGGCACAGATTTGGGATTTGGCACGCAATCGCTATCACGATGCGCCACAGGACAATCCTTGGCGTGGTCATGCGCTCGAAGCAAAAAGCAGCAAGGTCAGCTATGAAGTCTTCGCACCGGGAGAGCTGGCAAAGATCTATTCCTTGCTTGATGACGAGATGAAGGCGGTAACGGCTATTGGTGCATACAGCGGTATGCGGCTTAATGAAATATGTACGCTACGTGAAAGCAGCATTAAAAATATCGAGGGTGTATTGTGCTTTGAGATCACCGAGGGAAAGACCAAGAGCGCGGCGCGAGTCGTCCCTGTACACAGCAAGATAATCCCTCTCGTGAAGTCGTTGCTCAAGACCACACATAGCGGTTTTCTGTTCTATCACGCCTCAATCACAGACCGAGCCGATGGGAAGCGCTCAACGTGGCATACGCAGCAATTCACGCGAGCAAAGCGTAAAGCGCTGGGCGAACCTGCCGCAGAGAGAAAAGTGTTTCACTCACTCCGCCATGCTTTTGTGCAACAGCTCGACCGTGCTCAAGTGCCAGAGGATAGAATCGCGCTACTAGTAGGCCATGAGCGCGGAAGTACAGAAAGTTTCAAAACCTATTCAAGAAATAGCGCCTCAACGATTGAACTAAAAAGATACGTCGAATTGTTGTCATAAAAAGACATCAGGTAAATAAAAAACTTGCGAATTGAATTATTTTTTACTTAAATTATTTGACTATGGCTGCGCTGTTAACTCAAGCGCAGCCAATCGTTACCATAGTCTAAGTTTAGCTCGGATAGCAGGAACTGTATCTGCATTTCTTTTAACAGCAGGATTCATAATTGCTCGTTTATTAAATGCTTCATCAATATATTTTTCGCAATCAGCAATAAAATCGGAATACCTTACCACTGCACAATACACTTCCTCATCAGTGTAATGCGGAACTGTTTTTTGAAAACGATGATTACCTTGCACCAGATAAGGAAGATATAGTGTATAACCAGTAGAAATCTGCCTTAAACTCACTCCACAGTTACAGCGAAAATCAGAACATACAGCATCGGTAAAAACTTCATTCCAGATTTCATCTCTGACGACACCTATCAATCCCGCTGGATTTTCTCCCCATAGAGATGCCTGAATTTCTGAATTCACAAATGGACGTTGGGCTGTCTCTCTCCCGATAAGCACAACAGTAACTGTAGTATCAGCTAGATATTCCTCGCGTATCTTACGCATGATGTATTCTTCACTTACATCAGTACTAATGTCACCGTCGCTTACGGATTTATCGATAAAAGATTCCCCGCCATATGTCTCTATTATACTATCTTTTAAATCCTGTTCATTAGCATGATGATAACTTAGAAATGTTTTATGCATTAGTTGCTCCATTTATCCATGTCAATACTAAACTTGCTGGCAACACTATCTTGAAAGAATTTATTCAGATCAGTAAAATCATTAACAAGTTTATTAAAATGATAATAGTAAGTCTGAATTTTACCGATTGGCGTCAGATGATACCTAAGAACAATTGCTTCACCATCAGGCTTCTCGTCAATTTTAACTTCATCTTTATCTGAGACATACTTATGCCAGCGCCTATAATTATTTTGGTGCTCAGTCAGAAATGCATTTAGTTTTTTGAGCATAGTATTCGCCAACATATATAACTCAAGATCTTTTTTCCTTTTAATATTCAGAACTCGCATCTCAACACGAATAAATTGATAGACCTCGTAATAAGAATTAAATACCTCATCAAAAGCATCCTGCTGGACGTTTATTTTAAAAAGCGTCCTTTTCGTGTCGAGAAAATTCTGTATAGACTTTATAAAAAGGGCATCAGAGTTATCAAAAAGAATATTTAAACCGCCAAAACTAAGCCGTTCAACTTTAAACGAATATTTTCGATTCATCATGCCATCTAATAGAAAGATAGCCACAATGATTAATACAACTACAGAAAGTAGAGAGCTAAGCACCCCAATATTTTGAAGTAAACGCTTACCGAAGGTTATATCTTCAGACGTTGGTAACTGAACCGTTCCCAAAAGCGCAATAACAACTATGCAAACAGACCCCCACGCAACCCATCTCTTGTACATAAGCATCATCCTAAAACGCAGTTTAAAAACTATACAACGATGTTTTTAAGAGTGGAAGTGCTAGTTATCAGACACATTCTGCCTAGCCTACGCATCTCTAATGTGTAGGCTAGTACAATGAACTTAAGCCCAGCTAAGTAAGTTGCTCAGTTTTATGGGGATAGATAACTCCTATCCCCTTGTATTGGCGTCGGTAACTTACCAACATTACGCTCATACTGGCGTGGGTCAGCCCACATAAACTTCCTGCATAATGGCCTCCCTCGGCAGCGTTAGCAGATCGATGCACCACAGCACGCACGCGCCCGGTTCGGTGGCAGTGATCCAGCACGGCAGACGCAAGGCGCAGCGGCTTACCTGTCACAGCACAGCGGCGGTATTGATAGTTCCAAAGGAAGACACGGACGGCAGCCACGTCAGCGCGGCGCAGCTCCAGCCGCCCGGAACCATTCAACAAAAAGCGATACACATCTTCGAATACAGCAGCATTTGTAATCCGTTCCGCCAGCGGCATGTTGCCAAGGTGTTCCAGATAGCCCCTCATAGCTTTTCTTAGTAGCTGGTCTGTCCGTGTAACCATGATTCAAAATCTCCATTGTCAGACGCGGCCCGCTTGCAGGCTTCGTATTCTTCGCGCTGGCGTTGGCAAACCAGAACATAAAGCTCATCAGCCATCGCATTAACGCGTTCGTCACTGATACCGTTGCGGCGCATTAGCCCCAGCAGCTTACGAAATTCATCTTCAAGCTCAGGCTCTCCGGCATCAATTACCCATTGTTTCAGGTCAGCAAGTGCGCCAGTCATTGGCGGCGGCTCGATGTACCGCCACCTCAGCTTAATCGTGGTTATCATCTTATTTATCCTCTCTGTAAGCCGGGTGCATTGCCCGGTATTGCTCAATGGTCAAACCCTCGCTGGCCGCTGTAAGCCGTTCCTTTTGCTTATCGGCCAATCGCAAGGCGCTGTCTCTCCAGCAGAGCAGAAAGAAGATTGTCAGCACCTGTTTACTCAATCCATCCAGAAGATCGCCAAGTCCTTGATCCAGCAGACAGGCACGCCATGCAGCGGCGTGCTCCGTCATAGCACCCACTATCGGGACAGGTGCGCCGAGCGTTGTCGCAAGCTGACTCATAACACTATTAGCATCGCCCGGATGCAGTCGGGGAATAGTCATGCGGCCAGCCTGCGCCAACAGTTCGGCGTACCGCTGGCGGCGTGGGTCATCACATGCCAGCGGTTTAATTGGCTTTTCATCAGCCATATATGGAACCTCCGAGGATTAGGCAGCCTGCAACAAATCGGCTGGCGTTGAGGGATGGTATCTGGCTTTAGCTTTTAGATAGGCAGCACGCGCCGCCGCTTCGGTAGTAAATAAGCCAAGGTGACGGAGTACACCATCAACGCGTATGTAAGCCTCCCATTTGCTACAGCCCTTATTCCAGCTATACCCCCTTGCCTTGCGTCGGTTCTGGTCGTTTTCCCGCTGCGTAACCAAGCGCAGATTGCATAGGCGATTGTCATCACGGATACCGTTGATGTGGTCAACTTGCAGACCATCAGGAATAGCGCCATGCTCCAGAATCCAAACCACGCGATGGGCTTTAAGCTGATACTGTTTACCATCGAGTCGCAGGGCAACTTGACGATAGCCATCAGCTCGCCGGGTGGAGTCAGCATAGGAGCCAGCCTTAACCCGGCGTCGGTTAGCTTTATGGTGCAGGCGACCTGTCACCGGGTCATACAGGAAAAGGGATCGCAATAACTCAGGGGCGTAAGCATCATTAACCATGACTCAGCCCCTCCAGTTACACAGCTTGTCGGAAATTGATAACGCAGTCCGGGCGACGCAACCCAACATTAAACAGGCGATATGAGTCCATCACCATCGTCATTTCGCGCTCATCATCCCACTGGCGATTGATAACGCTCTGCGCTTCGACTGTCACAAGTACAGACGCAGGCCGGAACAGCGTCGCCCGTGTCAGCGCTTCCCCTGCGGTCACATCATAATCAGCGCCCAGCTCATGCGCGGTTATGGCTTCCTGCGGGTAACTGTTCAGCTCAATAACTCGCACCCCAGCGACATATCCAACACGACGCCATGCGTAATCGTTGCCGCCATCCCGGCTATAGCGCACGTTCATCAGCTTCTTATGTTCCATCAGGATGCTGAACCAAGCCGGGTCGATAAGCAGTACCAGCTCGGCCACCGGAATATCTTTCTCAGTGAGGAAGCGATTAGCAGCCGCTTTAATGGCGTGAACCAGCTCATTTGCCGCGTCCTCTTCACTGCCCGTGGTCAGATTGAGCGGGACAACGTTATCTGTAAGCGGGTTAAACGTTGGTTGCAGTGTCGGCGGTGGTACAAAGTCAGTCGCTTTAATTAGCTGGATGGTGTGCGCTTCGTCGTAGAACTTCGCATGGGCTGTCCCCATGTTGCGGCTCAGCTCTGCACGATAGGTGGGCGCTGTCCAGTCGTCCTGATAGTCAATCGGGATGCGGATATAACTCAGCGTATCCACAGAGATAATCAGCTTGTCCGACTTAACGGCGGTAGGCTCCAGCGATTGCCCTGCGGTTCTGCCCTTCACCTCCAGATCTCCGCTCAGGCGATCAATGCGGTATTGGTTGCTGGCTTTCAGCGGCCTGTATGTAGACAGCCCCTCGGCCAGAAATACGGATTTGGACTCTAAACGGGTCTGGACATCCCGGTTATAAGCCTCGATGTGAATATCATTGTCGGATTCCACCCCGCCATAATGTGGGCGAAACAGATCGGGACTGTACGAAGTATCAGCCATAAACAAAACTCCTACGTAGGTTGATGAAGACCGCACCATCGTCATGGCGCAGACGTGCGGAATCCTCCCGCCGAGGCAGGATTCAGAACGGTATCGATTAAAGGGATGAGGTGCCCCGAAATGGGCGTTGTGAGGCCAGAGCTGGCGCGGTTCTCAGGGGTTAGTGCGCGTGAAGTAAGGCGAACGTATTACCTTGCATTAGTGCGCACTCATACGCGCCATGTTCAACACCTTCCGCACAGAGGTTTCAGACACGCCAACCTTGCTTGCGATGTAACGATTCTTCTGGCCTTTTGCAGAACGATCGATAATGTCAGCGCGTATCGCCTCAGTGATCACCTTGCGGGGTCTGGCTCGATTCTTCTCGTGCCGTTCACGTTCGCGCATCCGCTCGGCCATCTTCGGCGGCAGCACAAGGGAAAGCCCACGGCTAACGCCAGATGTGCGAGTGCCGGATGTGGCAGACCGTGCAACGATATAAACCGCTTCGTCTGGATTGAAAACGTGCTGCACACGCTCAGGGTAAATGTGGTCGCATCTACCCAGCGGCAAGGCGAAATCCGGGCGCACGTCAGCGACACGCTCCACGGCATGGAAATTACAGGTGCTCATTACGAACCTCGGTTAATTAAAAATAGGCTTTCAGATGCCGCGCAGAATGCGGCTTGCGGGGACTCATGCGCATAGATTGGTGTGGTAGTACCGGGTTGGTGCGCACTCAGTCTTGCAGGGCGCATTCCACCGTTGGGCGTTAGCGGCCAGCACGTTTGCCAGCGGAGCGCTGCGCAACGAGAGCACGGTATTGTTCGTCGTACTGGCGATGGCCGGGGCCATACCCTGATTGCTGCGCCCACTGCGAAAGCTGGTCATACGCTGCGATAAACTCGGCATGAGACATACCGACAGGTTGCGCTGCGGGCTGACCATATGTGTTCCCCTGCGACGGGACATAACCAGTGGCAGAGCCAGCGGCCATACGCTCTTGCAGATACTGAACCGCCCGCTGCATCTGTGCAGGGTCGCCAGACATAACCATCCGTTCAAGGGTAGATTGCGTCCCGGCGTCGAGCGTACCAGCGAACTGCAACATGGCGTCAACTGTTCCCTGCCCTAACTGGCTTTCGACAGACTGGTGAAACTGCCCCATCAGCCCATGAAGTTCAGGAGTCAACTCTACAGCGCTTCCGTCCATCAGGGGGATAGTATCGCCCACCTGCGCCCCGGCGCTGTCCGCGTTCTGATCTTGCTGATTCGCAATATTGCTACTATTCCATTGGCCGCCATCATTGCCGTTAACGGGCTGGGTACGGAGGAAATCAGCATCAGCAGGCGCAGAGCTAAAGCGGGATGCGCCATTGCCAGCGCCAACAGGTGCAGCCATGTATGGCGATTGCTGCGGCGCAGCATCAGCACCGGAAAGGTACGGATTAACATTCTGGTCAGACATAAATTATTCTCCTGATAATGCTCTAAAGTCGTGTACCTGCGCTAACAAAAGCATATGAACAGGCACACAACGCTCCGGCAGTTTGCGTACACCGTGATACGCTTTCCCCATATCCTGACGGTCAACCTGATATGCACGGGCGAGGTCTGCCTGACTCACCTCAAGCGATTCAGAAATCAGCTTTAATTGTGCAGCCCAGTCTGTATTCTTGCGTGGCGGCAGCAATACAATAGTTTTGCTCATGGTAATTCCTCGTTAAAGTAATCCACGTTTAAGAAACCAACGGCGCTCACCAACGGAGCCGCGCGGACGTTGTTTCGGATTCTGGTTAAGTGTTTGGCTGGGGTCAGTTCGACCTTTCCCGGTCAGGTTCTGCGTCAGCACATCCCAACCCCGTGATTCAATCGGAGCGTATCCTTCACGCTGTTCGTCAAGGTTCACATAGAGATCAGGGTTAACGGCGGGGTGCAGCGGTTCGTTCTCTGCCATCATTCAGCCTCGCTGAATTTGGAGTTAACAGACTCCAGAGTATCCGGGTACGACCAACGATTTCTCAGGCAGCGTTGCACATGCGCGACGACTTCAACAGGGACGCCCAGCTTCCCGGCGATCTCCGCAGCAGGCCAACCGAAGCGCTCTAACTTGTGGATTTCATCTAAATCAGTAGGCACCAACTTGCGCACTACTTTCGCTTTCTCCGGCTTTGCTTTGACGGCTTTCGGCACTGGGTGCGTGTGGACGTTGCTAAAGCGGGAATGGGCGATAGCCAGCACAGTCTCAGGGCGAATCAGCATATCGCGGGCAATCATAAACTCTGTATCGCGGTGCAGCTTGCCGGGCTTATAGCGGCTGCGGATGGCGTTGTACTCCGCCAGAGTGATATCAGCATCGTCTTTCCAATTTTCGGCCAAGTCATCGACATAGACGCCACGGATTACAGCATCAATATCGGTCAGGGTATGACCTGTCTCCGCTGCAATCTCTTCATTGTTCTTTAGGTGCTTATGAGCCAGCGCGTTAATGCGCTGGATATCGGTAATACTCAAAGTCATAAATTAAACTCCGAATCAAATTTAATCTGGTCAGTAACCAACGTGTGGATCAGCGCAAGGCTTGATGCGGTATGTGTGCCCGACTTGCGGGCGTTGTCGTACATGGTGCGTGCGGCGCTCTGATAATTCGGCGGCAGGGTGGCAAACCATGCTCTAAACTCTGCGGGTGTCATTGCTCGTCATCCTCAAATACACGGTTAAATGACGTGTCCGGCGCTTCTACGGCATTGGCCTTAAGGAAGTTGACCGCACTGGATAACTCCGCTGCGGCCATGCGCGACTCACCAGCCTTGTCTTCCTCAAGGCGGCGAATCAGCGCCCCAAGAAGCAAGCCTTTCATTCGCCACGTTTCATTTTCAAATTCAGATTTCGTCATTGGTGGTTGTCTCCAGTTAGTCCCATTGCACGCAGGTGTTGAATGACCTCGGCATGTACTGGCTTTGGTAAAAACAGGCGACGCTGCACAGATTGAAATATCTCGTCGCGCGTCTTGTCGGCAGGGTGAACAGTCCCATTAAAGACCTCACGAGCCATGCGATAGGTCGGCCAAAGACGAGCGCCATCCTCCCGGCGTCGGAATCTATTCAGCACAGCGGCCAGACATTCCCAAGACTCACAGCTATTGAGCAGGCAATACCGCTGTAGTGGCGTACTTGCTTGACGTAACAAAGCCTCACGGTTAAGGGTCTGGCGGTGGCGCTCAGCCAATCCATCAAAGGAATAGCCGTTCAGGGCAAAGGCAAGTTGTGCGGTGATGAGCGCATCCGCACGCGCAGCACGACGCTGCGCATGTTCGGTAACAGGCATATGATTAACTCCAGAGAATCAGGGAGAGCCTTTCGACTCAGAGGTATTTAGCGATGTACTGCCAGTTGCAGTTTTCAGGGCGGTAGAAGTAAGCAAGCTCATCAGGCGCAACATCCAGCGCCAGCGATGACCACAGCAGAAATGCTCGGGCAGGTTCCCCATCGCGCCCGGCACGTCCAATCATCTGAACGAGATCAGGCAAGTCATCGGGGACGTATGTCACGACAACGTTACGGATATCAGGAACATCAGCACCCAGCCCGAAGGCTTTAGTAGCAATCAGAATCGCGCCCGGCGTAGAGGCAAACCACTCAGCGTTTGCGTGGCGTTCCTCGTTGCTCAGGTGTATCGTCTTCGAGTGATATGGCCGCGCCCGGTCGCCCAAGAGCTTCAGGTACGCCCGCAACGTCTTAAGGTCATTGACGAGAATGAGCGTCTTCTCTTCATCCGGCAGAGCCTCAGCCAGACCAACAGCCGCACGGTATCGCTGGCGGCACTGCCTGACCGGAATCAACTGGATATTCTCGCGAGCAACATCAGCACGGAATGTGACGTAATCGCCACGGCATCCCAGCGCCTCCATTAAACCGCGCTCATTTTCACATAGTAGAGTAGCCGTAAATACGCAGCGCTGAGCCGAGGGAAAAGCATTCTGTAGTGTGTGCTGCATTGCGTCGTAAGCTGGGCGGAAATCCCAGTCTTTGACCGTGTGTGCCTCATCGATAATAAAACGATCAACGCCGTAAGCCATCAGCGCCGCAAAGACCTGACTCGACGGAACAAGATGCTCAGGTGAAACGACAGCAACACGGAACGCCCCGGCAGCCAGCCCCGCGAGTTGTTGAGCGTTGCGGTGCCTCGGCAACTTGTCACCGAATGCCACAGCGTGAACGCCAGCATCCCGCAACTGGCGGAGAATCTGGCGCTTTAGGGTATTAGTGGGAACCACGATTACAGACAGGCCAACGCCAGCGCGGGACTCATAAATCAATGGATAAGCGAAGGCGGCGGTCTTGCCATAACCCGTAGGCAGAACGGCCAGCACATCACTACCACGGGAGAAGATCGCATCAGCAACAGACAACTGCCCCGGCCTCCACTCCAGCCCATCGGGTGGCAACAGGCTAACGCGTGCGTTTCGGTCACAGCGAACCAGCGGGCGGAACTCATAAGAGGCTGTATTCAGTGACGGCACAGACGGCGGCACTGCCAAGCCGTTTGGGTCACAATGATGATTTGTACTGTTAAATTTATCCTCGGTAGGTTTCGACTCACCACACCACAATTGACGAAACTCCGCTGAGTCCCCGTAGCGTTTGAAATCTGAATTGCGCATCGCTTCCAGTTTATTCATGCCCCTGTTGATGTGGTGCATGGTCTTCTCATCGCAAATCAGGAACTCGCGGCAGGCTTTGAGAAAAGCATTCTGCCCGGTTGTCGATGCCGGAACGGCGTGCTCGCGCGGTTTCAATGCGGCATCATCTACGCGAACACCGGGAAAATCTGGCGGCAGCGGGTCAGCATAACGAGCAGGCTTCTTGTTTAACCACAGCTCCAGCTCAGCGCATCGGCAATGAATTGCGTCACCGGGCTGGATGACTTGCCGCAACCCCGTGTCAGAGCGCTGTTTTTGCTTCTTCGGTTGAACACCGTGCAGCGCTCGCCACTCCCGCAGGGTCATAGCGGAGCCATCAGCATTGTAATAAAACTCTTCGGTCTTTGTGTTGTATGCCGCCTTAACGGGTTTACGCTTTACGGGGCATATCTTGGAACGTCGAATAACAATCCCGTCAGCGATCATTTGCTGCACATCTGCGTTTGCAGTATTGAGCAGCTCGGCGTCAGCAGCCTGCTCAAGCAGGCGGCGTAGATTCGTTGGCATGGTGAAATCTCCAGAAAATAGGGGTAGGTATTAGCTCAGGTTGGGGCGGTGGTACAGGTGCGGCAGACTCTCTGCCCTTATAGAGGTTTTCGTGGCAGTGGTTGCGTCGGGGGTTCTATCTGCCTTAATAGATGCTCTCAAAATCGGAGAGTTTGTCGCAATTCGGGAGCTGTTCTTTCTCCTTATTAGACACTTTAATTTGATCATTTTTCGTTCAACACCCTGCAAAGCCTTATTGCGTATGGGCTGGGCGCATTTAACAGAGCAGTTTTAAGTAGGTTTAAAACGTGCAAGTAATGCTCTATATCTCCTTATTAGTAGCCTTTAAAATTAAAAATATAAGTTACTGTAATCATTAGATAATTATGAAAGCTACTATAGTGATAAGTATCGCTAGATACGCAGAGCGAGCGCGGCGCAGCCGATTCGAGCGAGCGCCGAACGGATGACGGATGGCAGACCGTAGGACTGACAGACGGCAGACAGTGAAGGCAGTAGGACAGGTAACAGACAGTAGACCGTGACGGCGTGCCATAGCTGGCAGTAGCACAGCAGGCAGTAAGACCGATGACCAACGGCTAAGACCTGAAAGGAAACGAACAAGAAAGATGATTGAACGATACAGAAATGAATGAAGATGTTTTGAAGAATACCTACCGATAACAGTATGTGGTTGATTACATTAATCATACCGATAAAGAGTACCGTTCCACTACACATCCCCGCCGCGTTGCCTGCCACGGCAAGCACGGTTGCGTAGAGTGGCCGAGCATCAGCAGCGGGCGAAGACCGGGAATGAGCCAAAGGCGATGGAGCGGGCTGGAGCATAGCGAGAAGCGCAGCACGTGAAGAGAGCGAAGCACTCGTAACTACATTTAGGAGAAGGGATGTAAGGGAAGAACCCTTTTTTGTACATGCATTTTAAATGCAACTTTAAAGATACTACTAACGTGTTGACCAGCTTCAAATCTAGCTTAGTGATTGGACAACGCAGCCTTTGATCCCTTCCCCTGCCCCATCCCTCGAATTGTTCAGTGATGAATCACATTCACAATCTGATCTCGATGTTCATCGTCTGGCACGGCTAAAGCCCCGCCACCTCTTCACATCGAGAGCCGCAAGTAATACGAAAATACATTATAAATCATAGCATTACGACATCGCGCATAACATAACGCTCTGAAATTAATACGAAAGCTGTAGGCCATCCATCACCCACAGCCCAGTAACGGCCAGTCGTAGCACCTTGTTCGCTTGTAGGTCATCACCCCTCGCCCTTGTTCCAGTGGCGTTTAACGGTGCTCACGCTAACGCCGAGACGCTTCGCTACCTTCGATTGAGACAGCCCCTCACTCCGCAGCTCCTGCACCTTTTGAGTGGTGTCGGTGGCTTCCTTGCGTCCCAGCTTAACGCCATTGGCTTTCGCCTTCTCCAGCCCGTCTAGTGTCCTCTCACGGATACGGTTCCGCTCGAACTCAGCAAAGGCTCCAAACATCTGGCGGATTAGCTTGCCCTCAGATGAAGTCAGATCACGCGCTGGCAGGTCAAGAGACACCACCTTCACGCCACGTTCTAACAGCATGTCGATGGTCTGTTGCACGTCGATGTTGTCGCGCCCCAGCCTGTCCAGTTTCAGCACGACAAGCTGATCTCCCGCTTCCAGCTTGTGCTCAACCATCGCCCGGAACTTAGGGCGCTGCATAGCCTGAACGCTGCCGGAAATGTCCTCGCTGATTACCCTGCTTTCAGGCACCTTGTACCCGGAACGCTCAATAGCCAGCACCTGATTCTGCGTATCCTGCTCGCGTGTTGAAACGCGGCAGTAGATAAAAGTCCTCATGGTTCACCTCTCCCGTCTGGTATCACAAAACGGTAGCATCATTGCATTGGTGGTAGCATTTAGTCAAACCCTAAATTGATGACACCAGATAGTAATCACTCAGACAGGTAGCAAGAATCGAGCGATTGATGACACCAAAGCCAAAACAATAACGACAGCCAAGAGAAGCGCCAAGCATCAACGCAAAGTGCTTTAACAGTGGAGATTCAGGAGTGATTTAGCGTTTAAAGAGAAGAGTAACCCTAACCCACAGCCTCACGCTCAGAACGCTAAACAGGGTCATAAACGCCACAGAGGAAGGCAAATCGATATACAGCCCGCCCAGCCTTCGGCTGGGAGAGGCGCATGGGGGAAGTTGAAGCCTTAATCGTTGAGCGAGGGGCAACCATAAGCGTGCAATTTTTCAAGCCGGGGATTCAGCTATAGGCTAACGGTAGAATGCGGCTTGTAGAGGGTTGTGCGCACATACCCAGTACAACCGCATTACTCCATGCGCACAAACCCCGGAGAGCCGCTTGCGGTGGGGGTTTAAGAGGTACAATTTTTGGTTCGGGTCATAAAGGACTTTTGAGAGCTGGCTTAGCTTATTTAAACTGCATTCGTCTTGGCTATGGAGACACGAGGCAGTTCAAGTTTTGTTCAAAACTTTGCAATATTTTGGTTCGATCTCATGTTCTCGTGCTAAAGAAATCAGCACTCGATCAAATTTTCATTTTTTTTTCTGAAACATTGACATACAG
>NZ_CAMFKT010000042.1:0-19789 GCF_945957325.1 Enterobacter sp. PL1 | reverse complement strand
TCCGCGAACTATTTCGCGATTGATCCGGTTTTAAAACCGGAGAATTTCATTCAGGGCCATCTCCCCTGGACAGATGCATTATTCGCCGAGGCGCAGGAATTATGGCACAGCGCCCAGGATCACGGTTTACGCTCGGGAATAACGCAGTGCCTGATGCTGCCAAATCATGCGCTTGGTTTCCTGTCAGTGTCTCGTACGCGTGTACAGGAAGGGCCATTAGCCCATGAAGAAATAGAGCTGCGGTTGCAAATGCTGGTGCAAATGGCCTTAACCTCGCTGATGCGTTTTGACGATGAGATGGTCATGCCGCCGGAAATGAAATTCAGCAAGCGCGAGCGTGAAATTCTGAAATGGACTGCGGAAGGGAAGACGTCAGCGGAAATAGCGATCATTCTCTCGATCTCAGAGAATACCGTTAACTTCCATCAGAAGAATATGCAGAAGAAATTCAACGCGCCCAACAAGACGCAGATCGCGTGCTATGCGGCGGCAACGGGACTGATTTGACGCAGTAAAACGTTCTGCGTGACAGACGAGCGAACGGCTGAATGCACTGCATCCAGCCGTTTTTTGTTACTGACGGTACGCTTGCTTGATTTGCTTAACGGTGTTAGCAAATACCGCTGATTCAGCCTGGTCTTCCATCTCCGCGATTTGTTTTTCCATTTTGATGATCACACGACCGGCATCAGCCTGGCCCATCGCCTGCAGCATCAGCGTTAGCAGCGCTTTCAGGCAGTTTACTTCCTGTGCCAGTTCCTGGTTATTCTCCGCAGTGGCAAATTCAGGTGTGCTCATTTATTTTCCTCATTATTAAACGGCGCTAAAGCGCGACGACGAAAGTCAAGGCGGCGGAGTATACCACAAGCTGAAGCAAAAAATGCAGCGGTTGTTTTTCGTACTTTTACGCCGATGTTTAATTGCGTAAACAGATCGTACCGGTAAACTCAACCCGCTTAATGATTATTAATTGTTTAGGTCGGGTTCGCTTGCCGTTAATTATTGTTACAAAAAGTTGAACCCTGTTTTTGCGCAGGTTAAGCCAGCCCGTTTTTTGTAACTTTTTGAATACAGATGGTTAAAAAAAGCTGCAAGAGCCCTGAATGCACGGGCTCTCTTTCCACCGCCTGTACAGCCTAATTTCCAAAAACGAGAGCAAAATCGAATAGCCGGTTTTTTAACGTTTTAATATTGTCAGGAAAACCGTTAATATAAACCAAATTATCACACAGTAGCGTTATCCCTATTCTGGAGACATTTCCTTTGATCAACGTCCTTCTTGTTGATGACCACGAACTGGTGCGCGCAGGGATACGACGCATTCTTGAAGATATTAAAGGTATTAAAGTTGCCGGTGAGGCATGCTGTGGCGAAGATGCGGTAAAATGGTGCCGTACCCACTCCGCCGATGTGGTGCTGATGGATATGAACATGCCCGGTATCGGTGGTCTTGAAGCAACACGCAAAATCGCGCGTACCTTTGTAGACACTAAAGTCATCATGCTGACGGTGCATACCGAAAATCCACTGCCCGCGAAAGTGATGCAGGCGGGCGCGGCGGGTTACCTGAGTAAAGGTGCTGCACCGCAGGAGGTTGTCAATGCTATCCGTTCTGTGTATGCCGGACAGCGTTATATTGCGTCCGACATCGCTCAGCAGATGGCGCTGAGTCAGATCGAGCCCGAGAAAACCGAATCACCCTTTGCCAGTTTGTCCGAGCGTGAATTGCAGATTATGCTGATGATCACCAAAGGTCAGAAGGTGAATGAGATCTCGGAACAGCTGAATCTCAGCCCGAAAACGGTAAACAGCTATCGTTATCGGATGTTCAGTAAACTGAACATTCATGGTGACGTCGAACTGACGCATCTGGCCATCCGACATGGTTTGTGTAATGCGGAGACGTTGTTAAGTCAGTGAGTGATGTGTTCGATTCAAAAGCATTTCTGAAAACCGTAACCAGCCAGCCTGGCGTCTATCGCATGTATGACGCTGGCGGTACGGTTGTCTATGTGGGGAAGGCAAAAGATCTTAAAAAACGCCTTTCCAGCTATTTTCGCAGTAACCTGGCCTCCCGTAAGACCGAAGCGCTGGTCTCACTCATCCAGAATATTGATGTTACCGTCACGCACACGGAGACAGAAGCGCTGCTGCTTGAGCACAACTATATTAAGCTCTACCAGCCGCGCTACAACGTCCTGCTGCGCGATGATAAATCCTACCCGTTTATCTTTCTGAGCGGCGACACCCATCCGCGCCTCGCTATGCACCGTGGTGCAAAACATGCGAAGGGTGAATATTTCGGGCCGTTCCCCAACGGCTATGCCGTGCGAGAAACGCTGGCGCTGCTGCAAAAAATCTTCCCGATCCGCCAGTGTGAAAACAGCGTTTACCGTAACCGTTCGCGGCCATGCCTGCAGTACCAGATTGGACGCTGCCTGGGACCGTGCGTGGCCGGGCTGGTCAGTGAAGAAGAGTATGCCCAGCAGGTGGAGTATGTGCGCCTGTTCTTAGCCGGCAAGGACGATCAGGTCTTAACCCAGCTGATTGCGCGGATGGAAAAAGCCAGCGCCGCACTCGAGTTCGAAGAGGCCGCGCGTATTCGCGATCAAATCCAGGCGGTGCGCAGAGTGACTGAGAAACAGTTTGTCTCGAATACCGGTGACGATCTCGACGTGATCGGCGTGGCCTTTGACGCCGGGATGGCCTGCGTGCACGTGCTGTTTATTCGCCAGGGCAAAGTGCTCGGCAGCCGCAGCTATTTCCCGAAAGTGCCTGGCGGTACCGAACTGGGCGAAGTGGTGGAAACTTTTGTCGGCCAGTTCTATCTGCAGGGCAGCCAGATGCGCACGCTGCCTTCTGAGATCCTGCTCGATTTTAATCTTGACGATAAAACCCTGCTGGCCGATTCGCTCTCTGAACTGGCGGGGCGCAGGGTCAATGTTCAAACCAAACCGCGCGGCGATCGCGCGCGTTATCTGAAGCTGGCGCGGACCAACGCGGCAACGGCGCTGAGCACGAAGCTGTCGCAGCAGTCGACGGTGCACCAGCGTTTAACGGCCCTGGCGGCGCTGCTGAAGCTGCCGGAAGTGAAACGGATGGAGTGTTTCGACATCAGCCATACGATGGGTGAACAGACGGTCGCGTCCTGCGTGGTATTTGATGCTAACGGTCCGCTGCGCGCCGAGTATCGCCGCTATAACATCACCGGCATCACGCCGGGCGATGACTATGCGGCGATGAATCAGGTGCTGCGTCGTCGCTATGGTAAAGCCATAGAAGAGAGCAAGATCCCCGATGTGATCCTGATTGACGGCGGGAAAGGGCAGCTCGGCCAGGCGAAAGCGGTATTTGAATCGCTTGATGTCAGCTGGGATAAAAACCATCCGCTGCTGCTGGGCGTCGCAAAAGGGGCCGATCGTAAGGCCGGTCTGGAGACACTGTTCTTCGAGCCGGAAGGTGAGGGCTTCAGCCTGCCGCCGGACTCTCCGGCGCTGCACGTCATTCAGCATATTCGCGATGAATCGCACGATCACGCCATCAGCGGTCACCGCAAAAAACGGGCGAAGGTGAAAAACACCAGCTCACTCGAGACGATCGAAGGCGTGGGGCCAAAACGTCGCCAGATGCTGCTGAAGTATATGGGCGGATTGCAAGGATTACTCAACGCCAGCATGGAGGAAATTGCAAAAGTGCCGGGTATTTCGCAAGGGCTGGCAGAAAAGATCTACTACTCGTTGAAACATTGAGGGCTCTGTAGCAACATAGAGCTAAATTTTACTGACAACAAATAGTTACCGTCACTATGCAATATAACATCCCTACGTTGCTCACTCTTTTTCGTGTTGTACTCATCCCGTTCTTTGTGCTGGCGTTTTACCTGCCGGTTGTCTGGGCACCCTTTGCCTGCGCATTGATCTTCCTTATTGCAGCGGTAACAGACTGGTTTGATGGCTATCTGGCGCGCCGCTGGAATCAAAGCACCCGTTTCGGTGCCTTCCTCGATCCGGTGGCGGATAAAGTGATGGTCGCGATTGCGATGGTGCTGGTGGCTGAGCACTATCATACCTGGTGGGTGACGCTGCCTGCGGCAACCATGATCGGCCGTGAGATTATTATCTCTGCGCTGCGCGAGTGGATGGCTGAACTGGGGAAACGTAGCAGCGTGGCGGTTTCCTGGATTGGTAAAGTGAAAACGACGGCGCAGATGGCGGCGCTGGTCTGGATGCTCTGGCGTCCGAACGCCTCGGTTGAGTGGGCGGGGATTGGCCTCCTGTGGGTGGCGGCAGTGCTGACGCTGTGGTCAATGCTGCAATATTTGAACGCTGCGCGCGGAGATTTGCTTGATCAGTGATCGTTTCGCCGTAATTTTCAGCAAACGATCCGGGGATGCAAAAAATAACGTTGACTCATAACGTCATATCAGTAGAATGCAACGCATCGAACGGCGGCACAGCAAGCCGGACGATAATGAAATCAAGTGGTTAGACATTTACTTGATGACATGCGGGAATAGCTCAGTTGGTAGAGCACGACCTTGCCAAGGTCGGGGTCGCGAGTTCGAGTCTCGTTTCCCGCTCCAGATTAAAGACATGCGCAACAGCGGGTGTCAGTTTGAAAAGTTTTACGGCGCGTTAGCAAAGCGGTTATGTAGCGGATTGCAAATCCGTCTAGTCCGGTTCGACTCCGGAACGCGCCTCCACTTTCTTCCCTGGCCGGATGGTGGAATCGGTAGACACAAGGGATTTAAAATCCCTCGGCGTTCGCGCTGTGTGGGTTCAAGTCCCACTCCGGCTACCATGGGAAAAAGCAGAATAATCAAAGCAATAAGCAGTGTCGTGAAACCACCTCCGGGTGGTTTTTTTGTGCCTGAAATTCATGTCCTGTGCATATCCTGTGCTCACGGGGTGCGATGAGCTGCAATCTTCAGCCAGGCAATGCCGAATCGAACGTGTCGCCTCCAGCATAGAGAACCAGGTCGCTTTGCCTGTTTTCCGGTACTCTTCCGGGAAGGGGGCCCTGCTGAGCAAGCTGTAATGCTCTAGCCACCCTGAGTACAAAGTTGCTTAATTCGTGCAATCACCTCATCTCTGTACTTCTGGTGTCCGCGCATAGCCCTTGGATGGGCAATTCTGAAACAGATTGCATTACCTGTTTTGAACTCCCATAGCTTCCCCGGAATGACTGAAGAAGTCTCATAGCCGCCCAGCTCAGTAAGCACCTGTTTTATGATGTAGTCTGTTCTCCGGGCTCCAGATGCAAAGATGATGAAATCAGGCTCAAGGTGTTTAATTTGTACCGCCAGCAGCTTCAGCGAGGCTAATATGACTTCCTGCAATTCATTTTGAGGGCGATTGAGAGGGGTCAGTCCGTCGTAATCCCACGCCAGTAGATTGGCATACACGATAGCCTGTGGAGGGATATTAAGCTCCCGGGCCAGTTGGAAATGATATTGCGTGAAGCGGCTACGTGATTTGAGGTTGGTGGTGCCTTCATTTTGTACCGGAAGATGATTCCTGTAACGAGCTACAGCCTCTTCAACCACTTGCCCGATGGTGACGTCAGGTATGAGTCCCAGCACCCGCGACATCGTATTCTTACCATTCAGCGTATTCCAGCCAGCGGTTTCACGTCCAACCAGCATGATTTTTGCCGGTGAATGCCAGTATTCTTCAAAGGGTACAGGTAAAAAGACGCCCGAGTATTTATCCTCACTCAGGTTAAATGACTGGGCGTCAACCTCCTGTAATATCCGTTTGTACGCGTCTAATAGATTTTCCATTCTCCAATCCCGCTCCGTAATAAATACACCTTCAGATATATATTATTTTCATGATATCAGTAAGATACATGAGGATAATCATGCAGAAATCCTTCCGATTCACCAATTCATCCATCAAAGCCCTTCCGGCAAACACAGATACCCGATCTACAGAGCTTGAGGTATCTGATACCGAGGTCATTGGCCTCAAATGCCTCTCAGGTCGAACGGGTAACAAACGTTTCCTCCTGCGATACACATTCCACGGTACCAAAAAAAGTATCAGTATTGGCAGATTCCCTGAAATTGATGTGGGGACAGCCCGTCAGATAGCGCGTCGTCACAAAGAGTCAATTGCACTGGGTAATGACCCGAAAGCGGAGCGCGATAATTATCGGGCGATGCCCACACTTAGTGAGTTTTTCCACCAGACCTATGTTCCGTTCATCAAGCGCCATAAAAAGTCCTGGGATAAGGATGTGCAGCGTTTCACGCAATACATTGAATCCCGTCTGGGGAAGATTCGTTACTGTGACCTTCGGGCCCGGGAGATCCAGCAGGTGCTTTTCGACATGCTTGAGGGGCGTATTCACGGCCAGCAGTATGCCCCGTCTACCTGTAACAGGGCACTGGCTATTCTGAAAACGATGGGGCGTTATGCGCTACGACAGGATGTCCTGGAGAAGAATGAAGCCGATAAGATCCCTTTGCTAAAGGAGAATAATCAGCGGACGCGCTTTTTTGACGCTGATGAGATCAGGAAGATCCTCGATGCTGCGGCACGATATCCCAATAAGGCTGCTGGGGGACTGATAGCAATGCTGTTGTTAACCGGTACCCGCAAATCAGAAATGCTTAACGTCATGCACAAACATGTTGATCGGGATAACAGGTCCTTGTTTATTCCTTATACAAAGAATGGTCGCAGCAGGACGGTTTATCTCAGTGATGTCGCATTATCGATTATTGACTCGATCCCAAGGGTTGGCAGTAACCCCTATCTGTTTGCCGTAAAAGATAATGGAAAGCCGATATCAGAACCACGGTGGGCGTATGAAAAAATACTGGCCGAATGCGGTATAGATAAGAGTGAAGTCTGTTTTCACACCACGCGACATTCCGTCGCATCATTACTTGTCTCCAGTGGTCAGTACAGTCTGTATGACGTTAAAGCCCAGCTAGCGCATGCCAGTATTCAAAGCACGGAGCGCTACGCGAAATTGACACCAGAGCGTATGCGTCAGACCGGACAGGGCGTAACAGATCTTCTTTTGAACACCGTTACTGTTGGTAACAATGATGATTTTAGCACCCCTTAAACGTGGAGAATGATTATGCCGTTAAAATGTCCTAAGTGCGATAGCCGAAACACAGTGACGGAAACAGCCGGAAAGATAGCTGAGTTGACTCGTGATGATCGGTTCCTGACAACGCCTGCTGGTTATATCAGCCCGGATCAAATGGCAGAATTGCTCAAAGACATCATCAGGGCAATAAAACGCCTCTTTGGATTTATGGAGCAGCGAGAGAGAAATAATGCGCCAGTGCTGGTCTGTAAATCGTGTGGATATTATGAGCGTATATAGATGACCACTAAAGGCAATTCAAGATTCTTTTCCTGTCTACATAACCCCGATACTTAAAACGTATCGGGGTTTTTATTTATGAGGGTTGTTCAATGAAATTTGTCTCGAACTGGCAAGACCTGCCGTCGCTCCTTCTTCCCGATTCAGTTATGACTGTCCTGAGAAAAGAGCTGATACTCCCATTTGATGATGAATCTTCTGCAATGAATTTCTGGGGAGAGGTCGGAGTAACATTAATGTACATTGAACCTGATGATGTTCCTGAAGATATTAAGCGACACGTATTGGATGTAATCCATCATTTAATTGCAAACCCCGAGTTCGTGGTCCGTCTGACAGAAGAGTATTACTTGATGCTATCAATTACAGAAGATAACGGGAATGGTATTTATCTGTTGTTTCATCCCAATTGTCCTCTGGGCGGTATTGATACATTAATGTCTATGGCGGAATTCCGTCTGTAAATCAGATTAAAATGAGGAGAAGGAAATGAGAAAATTAAAGTCAGGAAAAAATAATAATGAAAACGATGAGCTGGAGTTAAATAATGATTTAAGCGATGTTGAGAATGGTATCACTAAAGATGAGAAAACATTACCTGAAGAGAGTTATAATCTGCTCATTGAATTAGGGCAGGCGGAAAAAATCAGTCCTAAGGCCAGTGGTATGCTGACATGGCAACTGGCAATGTCTGAAACAGATAATGAGCTTTATCTGCGCCTACTGGCAAATGGCAGCGGAGGATTGTTCTCTAAGGACTGGATTTCACTTTCTAAAATTGAAAGTGTACTCGAAGTACAACCGATAACGGGTTTCACATCCGGCGTATTCAGACCCTTATTTAAAGGGGCTAGTGCCAATAATTCTGGTTTTCTGGCTGCTGTTCTGCGCTCGCCAGATATATGTCTGCTGGAGGCGCATCCGGAGAAGTTATTTACGCATGTTTTATACGCCGACTGGCGTGTGCGCCTGAAAACACTCAGCAAAGTTGGGGATAGAGAAAAGAACGCAGAGGGTTAATTCTTTACCAGTACGTTCATACAACCAGAAACGGCTACTCACCACTATTCATCTTCTTCAGGAACATTCATTATGCAAACCCAGTATGCCTTAAAACAGGCAGGATTAACTCTGCCTGTTACCAAATTATTTCAGCAGCACATCACTGCGCTTCTGGCAGAACAATCTCAGCAAACATCGGTCAGGGCAGTGGTCATTAATTTTCGTGACCCGGACTACAGTGCAGAATCCGGCGGATTTCATCCGGTTGAAATGCGTTTCATCCGTCAGGATAACGAGTGGTATTTCGATTATGTCACAGACTTTAGTTACATGGGGCGAGTCTATCCGGAACTGGAAAAGGAAATAGATTTTTGCTGGTCGGGTCATTACGTATTCCATTATCTGATCGGCGATATTTCGCTAACAACAGAGATGAATGAGCTCTGGTCTTTATGGGAGAGTAATTTTATTGAATACCTGGCAATGGGGGTTTACTGGGTAACGGTAACTGAGGAAAATTGTTGACCCGTTATGAACAGGAAGAAAGCGGACGGCTTTGTAATTTTCTGCATGCGGCGTGCATCACAGCATGGGGATGATATCTCTTTTTCCGGGCTGTTCGCATAAACATGTGCAGATACGGGGGATCTCAGATCCCTCGTGGTTTAGGCCCAAATGGCGCATTCCTCAGTGACAGGGTGATAACGATGACTCCATTACCCCAACGGCAGTTTTACACCGCATAAATAACATCGATATTACAGTGTGTTAGTGGCGATTTTGGCCGATGGACTGTTGAAACAAAACTAGACAGGTACCCATGATGCGTCAGTCACGAGGCGAGAAGATCGCTGAAAGACTGGGGTGGATATTGCTCCAGCTCTATACCGGCAATTCTCTGTCGGTTAATGATATTTGCCAGCAGTTTTCTGTTTCCCGTCGGACAGGACGACGGGACTTATTGAGGGTGGAAACAGTAACGGAGGTTCTTTCTCCCGGGAAAGTGCGGTTGGCTCCTCTGATAAGAGAGCGAGTCAGGCAAGGAATATTCAAATAATTTTCTCTACATGGACATAACCTGTCCTAGCATTGCATTAGGCTCTGCAATGAACCAAATAAACCACCTTAATTAAGGATGTAAGATGAAAAGAACGATAATGGCGGCTCTGTTATTCACAGGTTTTCTGTCGCAGGCGAATGCCGGGCTTGTTCAGGTAAATAACCGTGTAGCCTGTTATCTTGCGATGGACAGTATAAACAGGCAACTCATGGAGTCAGATAAAAAAGTCACTGCTGAAATATATAAATATTTGGAGGGAGAACTACAACGTTATGGCGTTGACGAAGAATCTATTAATGAAAACACCATCGCCCTGGAGAATGAACTGCCTCGGGCATACCAGCAGGCAGCGTTTGCAGATAAGTGTGTGACATTTTACCGAAAACCATCAAACAGACAGTAGTGAGAACAGATAATCCTTCTCACACAATTGGGAAATCATGATATGAAAAAGATAATTGCCGGATGTGTTGCGGCCATCGTGCCTGTCACCTCAATAGCCGCTTCTGTTTCACTTGATACAGCAGGGCGTTGTTATGAAGCAACTCGCCAGTCAACTCAAATGGCGATGTTGCTGGATCCAAATGCAGCGGAATACAAAAATCTCAACAGTAATGCCAAAGAGCTATTTGGCACACTCTCCGGTGGAGTAGGTGAAAAGGACTCAAAGAAAATTCGGGATGCCTGGAAGACCATTCTGGATAATGCCGGAATGGAAGGCCGCATGGCTAAATCTGATGGGTATCGAGAAATGAACAGATATCCCCAGGATGTGATTATGCAGGAGGCCAATAAATGTGTCCGTCTGGCAATTAAAGCAGGGTTAGTTAAACTTTGACGATAAAGTATGCGGGAGTAATCACTCCCGCATTTTTTTTTACAGAAAATAATCAACAATAATGTTTTTAAAAATTTAATTGTTTAATCAGCACCCATCTTCGCTTTGATTAATGCACACTCGTAATAAGAAATAATCACTTTTAACAATGAATTTACTTTCTCCAGGTCACGGGGTGCAGCATAACCAACGATCCCTTTTTTCATAGGGCTAAAGCGTTCCTTGCGGGAAAGATTCATTGCTGCCAGTTGATCATCAATACCGTGCATTAACAAATGTCCGTTTTCACCGGCATTGAAGTGATTGCAAATCATCTCTGCATGCTGGAGGAGATGTTCGGGAACCACATTGAATGGCGCGTCAAGCCAGGCTTTAAGATGTGCATTCTGTTCATTATCATTGGCGTCAAGAAGGCCGCTGAGTAAATCCGTTGCCATTGTTTCAAAAAAATTCTCGAGCGCTTTTTCATCTTTATTCATTAGGGCTATCTCCGGTTGATTCCGTACTTTCATTCAGCTCGTATCGTTTCAGTGCAAGGCGTATGTCTTGCGTCACCTGATTACGAATCGATGCTGGTTTTAGAACTTCGACCTCGGGCATCCAGTATTTGATTAGAGGGATAATTTGGCCGAAGTGAGCCACCCGTGAAATCACGAGCAAATCACCGCTTGCGGAAGTGTGAATAATTTCCTGACCCGGTAACAGCGCACGGCGCAAGAACCATGGGGCTACACGTGCAGAAACCGACATCAGTACTTCAGTAAGCTCTGCGCCATACCAGATACTTTCAGCATTCTCGATTTGCAGATGAATTTCCGGCGACATGGCAAATGACATGTTACTGGGGAGAACCTGTTTCATCGCTGAAATGACGAAACTTTTCAGCACACCTCCCTCAATGGCAGCGAGATACCAGATCCCTCTGTCACTGACGAGACGATAGGGTTCAATGGCGCTGTAACGTTTCGCTTTATATATAAAGCTTATTTTTTTGCTGCCGCGAATCGCGTCTGACAATGTATTCAACGTAGACATAAAAACCCCACAGTTTTCGTAGGGACGCTGTTTGATCAGAAACGGATTATTTTCGGCATTGCCCAGCAATATGCCTAACAGGCGGTCATCCCAGCGTGGAAATAACCCGTCAATACCCAGAATACGCGTAAACCGGCGCAAGTCCGTATTGCTGCGCTGTCCCAGAACGCCAACGGGAAGGTGATATTTCTTACCACTGCGAAGAAGGTTGAGATAAGCCAGTCGCTGCGTAAGGTCACGCCGGATGGTCTTATCACAGACATTAAACTCTTCAGCGAGCCCACTCACCGTGACCGATTCACCGTTGTTAAGGCGAGTCAGTATCAATCCAAGGCGATACCCAAGTTTGTCATGCTTATCCATTCAGGCATCCAATTAATTGAAGCTGGAAGGATATTTTCAGCAGGGTGCTGGACAAGATGAGTCCAAGCCGAAGAGGGATTTCTAAAAAATAAAATACATAAAATTCAAGGATATACTTTTAGCATGGTTTTTGTGGACTCAACCTGTCCATGTTGTGGTGGTTGCGGGAAGCAGCTTTATTACCGGAGCTTCATTATCTACCAAACAGTAAAGCCCACGACTGGGAGCGTGGGCTTAGCAAACAGGTATTCAGCGTGAAGGATTTACAAAATTACCGAGGGCAATGAGAAGCCAGGATATTTCAGCAATATATGGTCCATCAGGCGAGTCATTCGGGAAGTCAGAGAACCAAAGATAATGGGTGGGAGCTTAGCCCGGCCTGCATTTTTAACATCACTGGATGTCACAGAGTAGCCTGCTTCGACCAGCCATGCAGCTATCTCAACACTGGTTTGTCGCTTTCTGTCGTCCGGCGTGAGCCCCCATTGATGTTGAGCCAGGGCCCGCAGGAAAAGGCGAACAAGGACGTCATCGCTTCGATTTTGTCCTACTTTCAGTTTCAGAGGGGTAAAAACGTTTCTGCAATAGAGAAAATCACACCAGTCTTCCCAGTCAGCTTCATCTTTCAGGCTGTGTGTCTGCCGCCAGTCATCGAAAAGTTGGCGTTGCTTAAGTGCCTGGGCTATATCATTCCACGGACGGGAATACATCAACAAATGTCCATCATTCATGGTAGGGGCGATCAGTTGGCGCTTAAAGTCGAACTCCAGATTTAACCGGATATCCGACTCAACGGCGACAAGGTCGCTTTCATTCAACCACATATCACGGGTTGAAATGAGAGATCCCCTGCGAAGCTTCTGACCCGGAGCCCTGTTAAGATAGAGGTCCACCATATAGCGGTTATAGTCGTCGCGGGGAATATCAGCAGGGGGTTTAACTCCTGCACGGGCGTGTACGATTGGGTAGCCTGCAAGTTCTTTATAGGTCAACTGCCCCCGGGTTTTCATGGCGACAAGTTGCCTGACCTGATGTTTACAGGTCAGCATAGACGAGCCCGGATCCGCAATGCCACATAACGCCTGAAAACGTGATGATAACGGGCCAGACATATCGATATTCTCGATAGCGGAATCCGTCAGAAAACCATCTGTAGTCACACTGACCACTGTTGCATTCGGCGGGAGTGCATTCATCAACTCGCCCACCACCGCGCGGACAAATCCCGTGACATGTGCAGCAAAAAATGGCTGGGTGACTGACGAAGGCGGCAAAGGGCTGTTCAGCCCTCGGGCGGTATCAAATGCAGTCTTTGCGTGAAGACCCTGAGCGAGTTTTCCGTACAGTGAATTTCCGATCTCTTTCCAGAATTTCTCCTCCAGAGACCCTTTATCATGGCGATTACGATTTTCGCGTACCTGTTGCACAAAGGGTAAAAACACGGAGCATGCTGGTTCTGCCGGTGATGAGGAATCATTAGATTTATACTGACGCCAGGGGATGATAATACCGTGCTGAATAGTCATTTCCGCACCCAGAGACAGAGCGAGGGCTATTTCCGGGGCGGTCGCCCATGACTCACCCGTCAAAGGGAAAAACAATCCGTACTGGTCGGTTCTGACGGGCAGGCAGGGGTAGCGTACCGTGTCGGGGAATCGAAAACTGACCAGCGCAAATCCCATGGTATGCCCGCAAAATTCCTCAGGATTTTGGCTCTGGTAAATATTATCGTAATCAGGCTGCAAAATATCTAACAGGCCTGTGGTGTAAGCGCCTGCTAAATCGTAGTCATACCATTGGCTTTCAGGGGTAATGCCCATCATAAAGCACTCATTTCGTCCGCCGTGATAGCAGTTTATGGCGAACGTTTCGTAGAGTTCCCTTGCGGGTATACTCTGCGTCGATTTCAATGTTCTGAATCCCTGAGTGTCCGGGTTCCAGCGTTGGCGTGATTCCGTCCTGGTTCCCATACAGACTTCAGGAGACTGGCCGCTTTCCTTAATGGTTTTGAGAAACCGGGAAACAGCCATCGCACCAATCGTAGTGGGGACGCGCTCAATCAGCAGACTTTCAGTGCAGAACGATTTCACCTGTAAGGCATAGCGCACGGCAATTTCGGCATCACGAACTGCATAGGCCTCGAAACCGCGTCGATCGCCTTTTAAATACTGGCGCATATCGCTGATTGAATAAGGTGCTGGAATGGTTAGTTTCGGCAGGCCAAGTAATTCACCACATTCCGTCAGTCCCATACCGCCCGGAGTGATCAACAAGGTATCGGTAAACGTTACATTGCTGCAATGGGACGGGCTGGTCCGCTTATCAAACATGATTAGGCTGTTTTTTTCACGACGAGTTTCGACTTCATCAAAATCAATACCGTAGCGGTTTTTAAAACTGCTGACTGTACTGCGAATTCCTTTCAGCAGTATTTTGTGATCGCTCCAGAAATCGGCAAACGAGGCAACATCAGCCCGCAGGAAATGAGCATACAGCGTAATCGAACCCGGCCATTCGGTAATCTGATCATTCTTTAATAGCGGCGTGAGGGTTTTCGCGAGAAAGTTTTTCAGCGACAAGCGATCTTTTTTGTGTGCGCTGGCGGGGTACAGAATTCCGGGAATACCCGTACCATCAGGCAGCACGACATAACTCTGATAAGACAGAATGTCGTTTTGCTTTGTATGTGGGTTATAGACATATTCAGTATCAAAGCCGATATCAAGATGTAGCTCGCTGCTGACGTCCAGTCGATTTTTTGATTTTTGCGGTATTAACGGAAAGTTATCAAGCGTTTTAGCAGAGCGGGCGACAGGTTGCGTCACTCCCGCCGCATCTGCGAGCAGTGCATTCATGTCAAACATAAGTGTTTTCTTATTCAGGTGAGCGGTGTCAATATCGACACCGCTAATTAAGGGGAAATCAGGCAAGGGCTGTACGGATCTCGGCAAACAGTTGCTCTTTTAGAGCATCGTCTTTCGTTGCTACGAAAGATACGAAGTTATCGTTGACTTTAATGACGACGCCGTTCGGCGTCTTTTCTACCATAGGCAAGAGTCGCGAGGAGAGAAGACAATTAGCATGCAACCAACGAAAGCCCATTCCTTCAAATTCGCGACCACCAAGAGTGGTAGACAGTTCCTGAAATGCCTCATCAAGAGTGTCAGGTTTGGCTGATTCACTGACGAGCGTTCCGCCATAACGGTTAGTGAGCGTCAGGATAGCCCGCTCTGCGTTCTGGAACAGGCTGATGCCGTAGACGAACTTAAGTCGGGCAATGCAGTTATTACCCCGGTAGACAGCCTCTTCAGGCAGGTTACTTTCGAAGTTGCGGGCATAGGTGTTAAACGCAGTTTTCGCTGCTTCATCCGTATCAAAAGACTCGGTGTGCAGCAGGCGGCACGCCCGACTAATAAAATTGAGGCGGTTTTCAACGAGACTGATGCTGATGACATCAGAGACAGGGATAAGTATGTCGCTGGCGTTAACCAGGTAGTCAAAGCTGGGTATTTTTGAGGTTTTCATTGTTTTTACTCCTTGAAAGTCAAATTAGCGCGAAGTTTGTGTATTTGTTAGTTGCTGCTTTTCCCAGGCTTCCACCTCAGCCACGGGAAAACGGATCGCACGTCCCAGCCGGATGAACGGAGGGAGCTTGGTCGGGTTACGGGTGATGTCACTGGCAATGGTGCTGGGTGCAATGCCCCAGCGAATAGCAAGCTGTTTACTGTTGATGTACATATCAGGGCTCCTCAGAGCTAAAGGTGTTTATAGGTTCTGTCAGTCACTGCCGGGCCCTGCAGTGGTGTGCTCACACATTACGAGCTGCGCAGTTAGATGGCACTTCATTAAACTCACAGCTCATGTTGTCAGATTTTTTATTTAAAACTATCAACCACTTGTGACACTACTGACTGAGTGTCCGCTGCATTGTGAAATGCATAGCGGCGGGTGGCAGTGAGTGAGTGGTGATTCAGTAAACGGGAAGCCATGGCGATATCGCTGGTTGCCTGTAGCACGCGGGTGGCAAACGTCCGACGAAGGTCATGCATGCGCAGATTTTGTATGCGAGCATCCCGACAAATCCGGGTAAAGGTTTCACGCGGATAGCTCAACTGGCGAGTCGTGTCGGTAATGCGCGGGAAAATCCAGGTCGTGCTGAGTGCCAGTTGTGCCTGTCGCTGAATAATGGCCACTGCGGGATTTGCAAGCGGGCAGGTGAATGGGTGCCCTGATTTCGTATCCGGAAGAAGTAATTGCTGTGCGTCTGGATGCCAGTAATCCCATTTCAGCGTACAAACTTCACCAATACGCATACCGGTATAGAGTGCAAGCAATATGGCATCAGCAGCGGGCGTATTCAGGGCCTCAGCGGCAGCAATAAATAATGGAATTTCAGTGGCAGAAAGTGTGCGATATCGGACGTTGTTCTCTTTCAGATAACGAACGTGGGTCATCGGAGAATGATTTATCCATTCAGCGCGTACAGCCAGAGAGCATATCTTTGAGAGCAGAGCCAGAAGGCGGTTTATTGTTGCCGGGCTTAATTTCGGTCGTAGGCCAGCGGCGAATTTTTCGATTTCCCCTGGGGTGATATGACAGAGGCGACGCTTCCCCCAGAAGGGTCGGATATGGCGATTGAGCTTCGATAGCTCAGACTGTGGACTTTTCTTATATAACTGCATATCAGGAATCCACAACTCGTTGATAGCCTGTTCGACGGTATGACGGCGGGACTGTATGGCCAGGCGTTTTTTATTACCAAGCCGAATCATAGTGTTCAGACGGGCATCTTCAATATCGAGATGTGGGAACGTCCCAAGCGTTTCATAAATACGCTGATTGTTGATGGTCGCCCGAAACGCGAGCGTGATTTGATTGGGATAGACCAGCGCCCTCAGTTGGGGGCAGTGAATATCGCGGTATTCCTGGCAACCAGTCGTCGGATGCGGCAGTTGCTGAAGTGATTTGGTGCTGAAACGCAGGTCAATAATGGACATCGTAGTTCTCCTGTGAATGTGTATCAGGAAAAATACGATGTCAGATGAGCTAATAGCGAGTTGTCATTTTCACAGTTCATCATTTCAATTTAGAACTGTATTTTTTATCTACAGATGAACTTTCTCTGCGGGTCGTGACTCTATGAGTTCATTTAGTCTGAGCAAGTGATAGTAATCGGGTGACATATTCATTTTTGCTGAGGCGACCCACATCGTTAATCTTTGAAGGTAGTCCCAGAGCTGTCGATTTTAGATCTAATAATCCTTTAACGGTTTTACTTTTACCTTCAAGAAAAAGGATGATTTCTTTGGCTGTGGGTTTCCATTCTGGGAAGATAAGCAGTGCAATGTAAATATATGTTTTGTATAAAATCTGGTTTATGTTTTTTTGGATCCCTGTCAGGTTTTCTTTGTTTCTGGGGATGGTTTCATCAATAACAAATCGGTCGGGACTAGTTAATGTAATTGCAGTGTCTTTTTCATTAATAAAGTGTTGCATGACCTCATGGGGTAACATTGCAAGAGTAATCAATTGAAACATGGCGGGGTGGTTGAGGCAATTATCTTTAATAAGCCCGGAGTTTTTCATCTTATCTAATATTTGCAATAGAAAGTGAAAATAAAATTCATCACAAAATCTTGCAAAAAAAAGGAGGGCAGCATCCTGGGCTTCCAGATTTGAAATTTTCGGGAGTGAATTAGTGAAATCGGAGGATTTGATATAGGTTATGATTTTTCTGTGGGAAATTTTGAGTGCTTTGTTATGAATGTGCATCGAAAACTTACCATTCCAGATGTAGGGTTTGTTACTTTGATACGTTTTTTCATCTACAAGTGTATCAAGAATATTTAGTAATGTGAAAATCGGATGTGTCGGATCGTTGGGTGCCTTATTCAGTAAGCTCTTCAAAAATGCATCGATTTCCTTTAAAGTTTTATCAGGGATTTTATTTTGTTTATTCGAATTATGGCCGTAGATATTAATGGCCAGCACTTTGAATTCCTCACGTTGCAGTACACACCATTTCTCAAGGTAATCAGTATACTGAAAAAAATTAATATAATTGGACAATAATGCGGAGGGCGCGAAAATCTCGATAGCGGCTAATGAGGGGCGCATCTTACGTGTTCCATCCGGTTGTTCTTGTGTCATCAGGTGTAGCAAATCATCCTCAGTGAATATTTCGGATAATTTATCAATGTCTTTCTGATATTTAGCGAGAAGGTCAGCGTTTTTTTGTTCTCGTTTAGGCGGCTTAGGATAGTTTTCAAACATAATGTGCCTCGTTTATTTAGGTCAGAAACCCTTTTTCTGATGGAGGTTTGCAAGGTAGTGCTGTGATTACAAGAGCATGAGTAGGTTATTTACCCCAACGGCAGTTTTACACCATAGCTTACATCGAGTCTATCCTGCTAATATCATTATAATTTATTAACTTGCAAACATGAGGGGATCAGCAAGTCATCTGTCGGTATCAGGTGGACAATCCCCCTAAAGATACTGTGATTCAGGTGTGTCCAGGGGCGTTTCTTGAGGTATCATTTACCACAATTTTTTACGATGCAAAGTTTTGCATCGCTAGCTTTTCTTCAGACCAGGATGATTCATGAACGACAAAATCAGTCAGGACACGATCAACAAAGCCCTGTGGGCCGCGTGCGATACGTTCCGTGGCACCATCAGTGCTGACACCTATAAAGACTTTATCCTTACAATGCTGTTCCTTAAGTACATTTCGGATGTCTGGCAGGACCACTATGACGATTACAAAAAACAGTACGGTGATGCGCCGGAACTGATTGAAGCGATGATGGCTAACGAGCGTTTTGTGCTGCCGAAAAGCGCCAGCTTTTATGCTCTTTACGAGCGTCGCCATGAGCCGGGCAACGGCGAGCGTATTGATCAGGCACTACACGCTATTGAAGAAGCCAACGGCACCAAACTGAAAGATGCCGGGAAAAGCGTGTTCCAGGATATTTCGTTTAACACTGACCGTCTGGGTGAAGAAAAACAGAAGAACACCATCCTGCGTCAGCTACTGGAAGACTTCGCCGGTGAAGATCTCAACCTGAAGCCGAGCCGTGTAGGTACGCTGGACGTTATCGGTAATGCCTATGAATATCTGATTAAAAACTTTGCCGCCAGCGGCGGGCAGAAAGCCGGGGAATTCTATACCCCACCAGAAGTTTCAGACCTGATTGCAGAACTGCTCGATCCGCAACCGGGTGATACCATCTGCGATCCAGCCTGTGGTTCCGGTTCATTATTGATGAAGTGTGGGCGTAAAATTGTCTCCGGGCATGATAGTCGTAACTATGCATTGTTCGGTCAGGAAGCGATCGGTTCTACGTGGTCGCTGGCGAAAATGAATATGTTCCTGCACGGGGAAGACAACCATAAAATCGAGTGGGGCGATACCATTCGTAACCCGAAGCTGCTCGATAAAAATGGCGACCTGATGCTGTTTGATATCGTGACCGCTAACCCACCGTTCAGCCTCGATAAGTGGGGCCATGACGAGGCCGAGAACGATAAGTTTGGCCGTTTTCGTCGCGGTGTACCGCCGAAGACTAAAGGAGATTACGCTTTTATCTCGCATATGATCGAAACCCTGAAACCGGGAACTGGCCGTATGGGCGTAGTTGTGCCACACGGTGTGCTTTTCCGTGGCTCCAGCGAAGGTAAAATTCGCCAGAAACTGATCGACGAAAATTTGCTGGATGCGGTAATTGGTCTGCCGGAAAAACTGTTCTACGGTACGGGGATTCCGGCTGCGATTCTGATTTTCAAAAAGCAGAAAGTTGATGACAAGGTGCTGTTTATCGATGCCAGCCGTGAATTCAAGGCAGGTAAAAACCAGAACCAGCTCAGCGCAGAAAACATCGAGAAAATCGTCAAGACCTACCGTGATGGCGATAACGTCGAGAAATACGCCTATCTTGCCAGCCTGAAAGAGATTCAGGACAACGACTATAACCTGAATATTCCGCGCTATGTTGATACCTTTGAGGAAGAGGAAGAGGTCGATTTGCTGGCCGTGCGTAAAGCGCGAGAGCAACTGAAGGTGGAACTGGCGAAACTGGAAACGGAGATGGCAGGTTATTTGAAGGAGTTAGGTTATGGTGCCTAAAGGTTGGATGCTTAAG